>JAQWQF010000017.1 GCA_029244935.1 Methylophilaceae bacterium
ATATATTATTAAAAAAAAAATAATGAAAAATTTAGTATAACGATAAACTATTTTATTTAGTTAGCCCTTAAATGCCCTATTAAAAAACTACTACTCTTTTAATGAAAAAAATAATTATAATTATAATGCTCATGACAAATCATATACATGCTGATTCAAAAAAAGAAGATTATTTGCAGACAGCTTATTTGGCTGGTGGTTGTTATTGGGGACTTGAGGAACTAATAAGACAAATTCCTGGCGTTTTGTATACTAAGGTCGGTTTTTCTGGTGGCCATATAAAAAATGTATCTTATAAGGAAGTGACTAAGGGAGATACTGGTCATGCAGAAAGCATAGAGGTTAAATTTGATAGTAGAGAGCTCCGGTATGAAGATCTGCTTTATAATTTTTTTAAAATGCATGATCCCACAACCGTTAATCAGCAGGGTAATGATAAAGGAACTCAATACAGATCCTCTATTTTCTATATAAATGAGCAACAAGAAGATATCGCATTAAAAACGATTGATATTGTTAATAAATCAAACAAATGGGAGAATCTAGTTGTAACTGAGGTTATTGCTTTTACTAATTTTTTTCCTGCTGAAGAATCTCACCAAAAATATATTCTAAAAAATCCAGATGGTTACAGTTGCCACTTTGTAAGAAAATTTGATTTTACAAAGTAGTTGTTTTATTTGCTAATTGAATCTCGTGTCGAGGCAAATATCTTAATCGCTTTATCTAGATCTTCCTTGGTATGTGCTGCTGATATCTGTGTGCGAATCCTCGCTTTTCCCTTAGGGACAACTGGAAAAAAGAAACCAACCGCATAAATTCCCTGTTCAAGTAATTTCTGGCTCATTTCTTGTGCAATATTTGCATCTCCTAACATTACAGGAACAATAGGGTGGTCACCTTCGTCTACTGCAAATCCAGCTTCTTTCATACCTTTGCGAAAGTAATGAGTGTTTTCTTCGAGTCGATCACGAAGATCGGTCGATTCTGTTAGCATATCAATAGCCTCAAGCGTTGCTGCACATATACTTGGGGCTAAAGTATTGGAAAAAAGATAAGGTCGTGACCGTTGTCTTAAAAGATCTATGATTTCCTTCCGGCCTGATGTAAAACCACCTGAAGCTCCACCTAGCGCCTTACCAAAAGTACTTGTAATAATGTCAACTCTATCTACAACATTACAATATTCATGAACACCTCTACCTGTTTTACCCATGAAACCTGTGGCATGACAGTCATCATGATGTACCATTGCATCATATTCATCTGCTAGGTCACAAATTTTATCAAGTTGGGCAATACTTCCGTCCATAGAAAAGACACCGTCTGTTGTAATTATAATTCTCCTAGCTCCATTTTCTTTTGCTTCGATTAACTTAAGTTTCAAGTCATTCATGTCATTGTTCTTATATCGGTAGCGTTGTGCTTTTGATAATCTTATTCCATCAATAATAGATGCATGATTAAGTTCGTCGGAAATTACTGCATCCTCTTTATTGAGGAGAGTTTCAAAAAGCCCTCCATTTGCATCAAAGCAAGCCGCATAGAGAATCGTATCCTCCATCCCAAGAAATTCACTAACTTTTTTTTCAAGTGTCTTATGTATGGTTTGAGTTCCGCAAATGAATCGTACTGAAGCTAGACCAAAGCCCCATTGATCTAAACCTTTTTTAGCGGCATCAATAATACGAGTATTATTTGCTAATCCAAGATAGTTATTGGCACACATATTAAGTACTTTACGACCATCATTTAGCGTAATTATATTATTTTGGTCTGAATTAATATATCGTTCAGTCTTCCATAAACCAGACGATTTAATTTCTTCAAGGTCCTCAGTTAAACCTTGTCTTGTTTTCTTTATGCTCATTTAATATCCTTAAATTTATATCCAGTTTAGGATGACTTTGCCTGATTTACCAGATCGCATGATATCAAATCCTTCTTGGAAATCTTGATAGCTGAATCGATGAGTAATCATTTTTTCAAGCGGAAGTCCACTTTGTACCATCATAGAACCTTTGTACCAAGTCTCGAAGATTTCACGTCCGTAAATACCTTTTATTGTTAGCCCCTTGAATACAACCATATCCCAGTCAATACCTGAGCCTGATGGCATAATTGCTAACATTGCAATTTGTCCACCATTGATCATGTTGTCTAGCATGTCGCTAAATGCTTTGGGAGAACCTGACATCTCCATGCCAACATCAAATCCCTCATAAATACCTAGTGAATTCATTAGGTCTTTACTTATTGTTTCTTTTGACACATTAATAGTTATAATATTAGGCAGTATTTTCTTTATCAGATTAAGTCTGTATTCATTAATATCTGTAATTACAATATTTCTAGCCCCGGCATGGTGGGCTACCAAAGCAGCCATCATACCAATAGGGCCGGCACCTGTAATAAGAACATCCTCTCCGACCATTCTGAATGATAGGGCGGTATGAACAGCATTTCCATAAGGATCAAATATTGAAAGTAGATCAGTTGAAATAGGCCGACTTGGTTTAAAAATATTTTTAGCTGGGACTGAAAGATATTCTGCAAAAGCTCCAGTACGGTTGACTCCAACACCTATAGTATTTGGACATAGATGAATTTTTCCACCTAAGCAATTTCTACATCGACCACATGTTATATGACCTTCACCAGAAACAATATCACCCACCTCAAGATCAGTGACATTAGACCCTAATTCAATAATTTCTCCTGCATATTCATGACCAGTAATCATTGGTACTGGGATTGTTTTTTGAGCCCATTCGTCCCAGTTATAGATATGAATATCAGTTCCACATATTGCCGTCTTGTGAATCTTAACCAATACGTCATTATTGCCAACTTCAGGTTCTGGCATATCCTCTAACCATAAACCTTCTTTTGCATGTCTTTTTACTAATGACTTCATAAATGCCTTTTAAAATATAATTTAATCTATAATTATATGATGAATTCCTTATTTAGTATCGTTGGATTGCTAATAGCAGCCATTTTTCTTCTTTATTACTATCGTTCGGTGTTTAAAACCGTTAAAAAAGACCCTAAAGGGTCAACAATGATGGCAATTAGTATAATTTTTATGATGATTCTTTTCTATTATTTTTTTAAAAGCAGAGGTTTTTAAATGGGGCTAGTAATTTTATTTTAAGAGGTATAAAGTGAAATTGTAAACATTAAAAAGGAGGTCACCCGATACAGTTCATTCAATTTAAGACTACAACCATTTATTAACATTAATTATTTTAATAGGGAGCCGTATGGACTTAAAGCAGCTGATCACAAGACACCAAGAACTTGAAAAAATTATTGATTCTGGTTACAAAAACTATATACCAGATGAGCGCCTTAGGCGATTTAAAAAGGAAAAATTAAGGATAAAACAGATCCTGGATAAAGAAGGTGAAACCCACCACTGAATAAAAAAACCGGCTTAGGCCGGTTTTTTTATTGGTTTTAACTGTTATCAGTTAAAATATGTTTTCTTATAATTATCTTCATTAATACTTTTATGATTCGTTTTTTATTAGGTGTACTTCTAGGTGTAATAATTGGAGCTTCAATTGCTGCAAAGCTTCCTAATATTGAATTTGACTATTTTGAGCAAAAGGCAGACCAAATAATTGAGGAAAAAATCCAGCAGCAAACTGAAGATATAAAAGATCAGATAAAAAATGAAACAGAAGAATCAAAAAATACACTCAAAGAATTTTTGGAAAATATTTAATGAAAAGATCTAAGCTAGATAAGAAAATAGCGATTATTGGCTTAGGTTATGTTGGTCTTCCCTTGGCTGTTGAGTTTAGTAGGCAAAGAAAGGTTGTTGGTTTTGATATCGACTATAAAAGGATACAAGAGTTACAAAATGCTATTGATAACAGTAAAGAAGTTTCTACTCACGAATTAAAAAACTCAAAGAATATCTTATTTTCAAATAATTTAATTGATATTAAGGACTGCACTATTTTTATTGTTACTGTGCAAACTCCAGTCCATATTGATAAAGGCCCAAATTTAACCCCATTAATCAATGCAAGTGAGATGTTGGGAGAAATTTTAAAGCCTGGTGATTTAGTGATATATGAATCTACGGTTTATCCTGGAGCTACTGAGGAGATATGTGTCCCTACCCTAGAAAAATCATCGGGTCTAATTTTTAATAAGGATTTTTACTGCGGATATTCACCGGAGCGAATTAATCCTGGTGATAAGGAAAGACATGTTTCAACCATTAAGAAAGTCACTTCAGGGTCTACAGATTATATTGCTAAAGAGGTAGATAATTTATACAAAGAAATCATTACCGCTGGAACACACTTAGCAGAATCTATTAAGGTAGCTGAAGCATCAAAAGTTATTGAGAATACCCAAAGAGATTTAAATATAGCGCTCATTAATGAGCTCTCAATAATCTTTAATAAACTTGATATTGATACACAGTCTGTCTTAAATGCAGCTGAATCTAAATGGAATTTTCTTCCATTTAGACCAGGTTTAGTCGGCGGACATTGTATTGGTGTCGACCCGTATTATTTGATACATAAATCTAAGGAAGTAGGCTATACCCCAGAGTTAATACTTTCTGGTCGAAAGATTAATGAGTATATGGGTCAACACATAACTAACCGGGTTGTTGATTTAATGAATAATAAAGGTATTGCTTTGGTAGGTGCAAATATTTTAATTATGGGGTTCACCTTTAAAGAAAATTGTCCAGATATAAGAAATACGCGGGTAATAGATGTCTATAAAAATTTTAAGGATTTAGGTTGCGAAGTTGATATATATGACCCTTGGGTGGATTCTTTAGATGTTAAAAAAGATTACAATATTGATGTATTAAATGATCTAGAAAAAAGTAAATATGATGTCATCATAATGGCTGTTGCCCATGAAAAATTTAAACAATATTCACTTATAAAACTCAAGGAATTTGCTAAAAAATCTTATATATTATTTGATGTTAAATATTTGTTAGACAAGGATCAAGTTGATGGTAGATTATAATAATAATATGAAAGATACTATTAAAAGAAATCTTAATGAACACAAAGAAGTTTTTGATCAATTAGATAGCTTGGAGTCTCAGATCACTAATGTAGCCAGTCTATTGATTGAAGCCTTAGATAATGGCAAAACTATTTTTTGGTGCGGTAATGGAGGAAGCGCATCTGACTCTCAGCATCTTGCAGGTGAGCTCATAGGGCGTTTTAAGGGAAATAGAAAGCCTTTAAAATCTATTGCACTTAATTCTGATTCTGCTGTGATGACTTGTATTGTCAATGATTATGGTTATGAAAGCATTTTTTCACGACAGATTGAAGCTCTTGGAGTTGAAGGAGATATTCTTATAGGGATATCAACATCGGGACAAAGTGAGAATGTAAATAATGCGCTTAGAATTGCTAATAAAAAAAAATTACATACCATAGGTTTTCTTGGTAAAGAAGGGGGCACTGCAATGAAGATAGCAGCGCACACGATACTTGTCCCCTCAAAATCGACCGCTCGAATTCAAGAAATGCATATCACCATAGGTCATATTCTTTGTGAGTTGATCGAGGAAGGTTTAGGAATTAATTCATGACAATTTTAGTTACTGGAGCTGCTGGTTTTATTGGTTCTAATTTTGTACTAGATTGGTTTGAGCAAAATGATGAACATATAGTTTCATTAGATAAATTGACCTATGCTGGTAACCTTGAAAATTTGCAACCATTGGAAAACAATGAAAACCATATTTTTGTAAGAGGAGATATAGCCGACGAAAAACTAATAACCTCTATTTTAAATGAATATCAGCCTAGAGCGATAATAAATTTTGCAGCTGAAAGTCACGTAGATAGATCAATTCATGGGCCGAAAGATTTTATTACTACCAATATTGTTGGAACCTATACTCTGCTAGAGATGGTCCGAAACTATTGGTATAATTTAGACGGGCAACCCAAAAAAAAATTCAAATTTCTGCATGTGTCAACAGATGAAGTCTATGGTTCACTAGATAGTAATGACCCACCATTTTCTGAGACGAACGCATATGCTCCCAGTAGTCCTTATAGTGCATCTAAGGCAGCGAGCGATCATTTAATTAGAGCTTGGCATGAGACTTACGGGTTACCCGTTATTACTACAAATTGCTCTAATAATTATGGTCCATATCACTTTCCTGAAAAACTAATACCTCTATGTATCCTAAATGCCTTAAATGGAGAATTGCTTCCTATTTATGGTGATGGCTTACAGGTGCGCGATTGGTTATATGTTAAGGATCATTGCACTGCGATTCGGCTAGTATTGGAAGAAGCTCGCATCGGCGAAACTTATAATATTGGAGGCAGGAATGAGAAGGCTAATATCGATGTGGTACGAGCTTTATGCAGTATTTTAGATGAACTTCAGCCTAAAAAAGATGGATCAAAATACGCCACTCAAATTACATATGTTAAGGATCGCCCTGGCCATGATAAGCGTTATGCAATTGATGCAACTAAGCTAGAATCAGAACTCGGTTGGATGCCACAAGAGACCTTTGAGTCTGGTATTCGCAAGACGGTAGAGTGGTATCTTAGTCACCAAGACTGGGTAAGTCGTGTCCAGTCAGGTGAATATCAGCGCTGGATTGATAAGCAGTACCAATGAAAATTCTTATTACAGGAACTAATGGTCAGGTTGGACATGCATTGGTTGGTGTATTAGGTAAGTACGAAGTAATTTCAGTTAATCGTCAGCAATGCGACCTTATAAATCTTGATCAAATCGAGTACATGATTGACTCTTACCAACCAGATTTAATTATTAACCCTGCAGCATATACTAACGTTGACTCTGCTGAAGATGAGGCTGAATTAGCTTTTAGAATTAACGCAGATGCACCAAAACTAATGGCAAAGAAAGCACGTGAATATAATATTCCATTTATTCATTTTTCCACTGACTTCGTCTTTGATGGTAAAAAAAAAGGTTCTTATAGCGAAGGAGATTTTACTAACCCATTAGGAGTTTATGGTGCATCAAAGCTGGCAGGTGAAGAGTTTATTCAGGAAGTAGGAGGGCAAGCTTACATTTTTAGAACGAGCTGGGTATATTCTAAGATTGGAAGTAACTTTTACTCAACTATGATGCGTTTGAGTCAGGAAAAAAATGAAATAAAGGTAGTCTCAGATCAAATTGGAGTACCTACATCGTCAGTTTTTATTGCAGCACAAATACAGAAAATTATCCCTAAATTAAATCAAGCTCAACCAGGTATTTTTCATCTCGTACCAAATGGTAATTGTTCCTGGTATGAGTTTGCTAAAGAGATTATTGTTAAAACTAATCCAGTGTTCGATATAAATAAAATCTATCCAATTAAAGCAGAACAATATCCTAGTAAAGCCAAGCGACCGCTCAATAGCATCTTAGAGAACATCCGTATCAAGAAGGCATTCATGCTAGAATTTGAAGATTGGCAATCAGAATTAAAAAAAATATGAAACGCAAAGGCATTATTATGGCAGGCGGTTCAGGGACCAGGCTTTACCCTGTAACTAATGTTATTTCTAAACAGTTGCTTCCGGTTTACGATAAACCGATGATTTATTATCCTCTTACGACTCTCATGTTAGCGGGTATCCGTGAAATTCTAATTATTTCAACTCCGCAGGATTTGCCTTTATATAAATCTTTACTTGGAGATGGTAATAAGTGGGGAATAAAACTAAGCTATCAAGAGCAACTGAAGCCTGATGGTTTAGCACAAGCTCTTGTCCTAGGAGAAAAATTCATTGGAGAAGATTTACCTACTTTAATTTTAGGCGATAATATTTTTTATGGTCATGATATGGACACACTTCTAAAATCAGCCTCACAAAGAAAGCAAGGTGCGACTATATTTACATATCACGTAAGCGATCCCGAGCGTTATGGGGTTGCAGAATTTGATGGCAATAATCATGTTAAGTCTTTAGAAGAGAAGCCACATAATCCAAAATCTAACTTTGCCGTCACTGGACTATACTTTTACGATAATCAAGCGGTAGAATTTGCAAGAAGTTTAAAGCCATCAGAACGTGGTGAATTAGAAATTACTGACCTGAATAAAAAATATTTAGAACAAGGCAATTTGTATACAGAGCGAATGGATCGTGGTTATGCTTGGCTTGATACAGGTACCCATGAATCCTTACTTGAGGCGGGTCAATTCATTGCTACTATTGAAAATCGACAAGGACTTAAAGTAGCATGTCCTGAAGAGATTTCCTTTAGAAAAAAATGGATTACTAGGTCTGATCTTGAAGAATTAGCGAAGCCATTAATAAAAAACCAGTATGGTAAGTATTTATTAAAACTATTAGAGCAGTTATGAAAGTCACCCCATTAAAAATTCCAGACGTTAAGCTCATAGAGCCGAACTTATTTGAAGACCAGAGGGGTTCATTTTTTGAATCTTTTAATCAAAAAAAATTTAATGAGTTTGTGGAGGCTGATATTAGTTTTGTGCAAGATAACCAATCTAAATCTACAGAGGGAGTATTGCGCGGTCTTCATTGTCAGAGGCGCCCATATGCGCAGGGTAAGCTCGTTAGAGTATTGATTGGAGAAATATTCGATGTTGCAGTTGACCTTAGAAATCAATCTAAAACCTTTGGTCAATGGTTAGGTTTGGCTCTTAGCGAACAAAATAATAAGCAGTTATGGATTCCTGAAGGATTTGCTCATGGATTTATCGTTACTAGCAAGGAAGCTGTCGTATCTTATAAGGTTACCGAATATTACAACAAGGATCACGAAATTGTAATAAATTATAATGATAAGGAGTTAGGTATTGATTGGCCGCATACGAAAAAAAAAGAACTTTCTCAAAAAGATAGTGCAGGTCTGTCACTAAATGATTTTAGGAAGTTGTAGTTTTATTATGAAAAGATTAATTAGGAAATGAAAAAATTTAATATTATCGTTGTTGGATTAGGTTATGTGGGTCTAAGCAATGCAGTTCTCTTAGCTCAACATAATAATGTGCTTGCAATAGATGTTGATGAAGAGAGACTTCAATTAATAGCTAAAAAAAAGTCACCTATTCATGATGATTTGATATCTGAATATTTAGCTACTAAACCGTTATTTATTAATACTGCATTGGCATGCAATACCTCATATAGTGATGCTGATTATGTAATAATTTCAACTCCAACCAATTATGATGAAATAACAAATTGTTTTGATACTCAATCAGTTGAAAGTGTAATTAGTAATATTATAAATGATGGTAGTAAAGCTATTATAGTAATAAAGTCGACAGTTCCTGTTGGGTTTACAGAAAGGATGAAGAAAAAATTTAAATACAAAAATATTATTTTTTCTCCAGAGTTCCTAAGAGAAGGAAGAGCGTTGTATGATAATTTAAATCCATCTCGTATCGTGATCGGAGGTAAAAGTCAGGAATGTAAAGTGTTTGCTGATCTATTAAAATTTGGTGCGGTAAAAGATGATATTCCAACTTTTCATATAAGTTCAACAGAAGCAGAAGCATCAAAGCTTTTTGCAAATGCATATCTAGCAATGAGGGTAGTTTTTTTCAATGAGCTAGATTCATATTCATCAATTCATGACCTTGATTCAAAAAGTATTATTGAGTCAATAGGAGCTGACCCTAGAATAGGCAATGATTATAATAATCCATCATTTGGTTATGGAGGCTACTGTCTTCCTAAAGATGTTAAGCAACTTCGTGCCAATTATAAAGACGTACCTAATGTATTAATAAGCTCACTTGTTGAAGCTAATTCAACCCGAAAAGATTTTATTGCGGAATCTATTATTAATAAAAATCCAAAGGTTGTAGGGGTTTATCGTTTAATTATGAAGTCTGGATCAGATAATTTTAGGGAATCTTCTATTCAGGGGATTATGAAAAGAATAAAATCTAAGGGGATAAAAGTAGTTATCTATGAGCCTTTACTTGATACGTCAGAATTTTTTTATTCAACAGTTATTAAGGACCTTGGGGTATTTAAGGGTATGAGTGACATAATAGTGACTAATAGAATGACAAATGAACTTGATGATGTTTCAAGCAAGGTTTTTACTAGAGATATATTTCATGCTGACTAAGTTGATTTAATAATTTTTATAAAGAGAGATCAAATTAAGTGATAATTTTAGTAACAGGTTCTGCCGGCTTTATAGGTTCTGCTGTATCTATTAAGTTATTAGATAGAGGTGATACTGTAATTGGCATTGATAATCATAATAATTACTATGATCCTGCATTAAAGGAGGCACGTCTAAAGCGCCATATCAATCATCCTAATTATACTCATATCCGTATGAATTTAGAGAACCGTGATTCAATAGCAAAGCTTTTTAAGGAAAATAATTTCGATGCTGTTATAAATCTTGCAGCTCAGGCGGGCGTAAGATATTCACTGGAAAACCCAATGTCGTACATAGACTCAAACCTTATTGGCTTTACAAATATTCTAGAGGGCTGCAGGCATTCTGATGTTGGGCATCTTGTTTATGCTTCATCTAGCTCTGTTTATGGATTAAATTCTCAACAACCTTTTTCTACTCATAACTCTAGTGATCACCCAATAAGTCTTTATGCGGCAACAAAAAAAGCAAATGAGTTAATGGCGCATTCATATTCTCATCTTTATAATTTGCCAACAACAGGTTTACGATTTTTTACAGTTTATGGTCCGTATGATAGACCTGACATGGCTCTTCAGAAATTTACTAGTGCCATTATGAATAATGAGACGATTAAAATATATAATTACGGAAAACATAGGCGGGACTTTACTTATATTGATGACGTTGTAACTGGAGTTATTAAAGTATTAGATCGACCAGCAACATCAAATAAAAATTGGAGTAATAATAATCCAGATCCAGCTACATCATCGGCTAAATACCGTATATATAATTTAGGTAATAATAGCCCAGTGGAGCTTATGGATTACATCAAAGCATTAGAGTCTTCATTAGGTAAAGTTGCAAAAAAAGATCTGCTTCCAATGCAGCCAGGAGATGTTCTTGATACTTTCGCTGACGTTGATGATTTAGTAAAAGATTTTTTCTTTAAGCCTCAGGTTACTATTTCTCAGGGAATTGAAAATTTTGTAAAATGGTATTCGAATTACTACCATGATTAGTCCTTACAACATTCCTTTAAATCCTTTTATAAGCTCTCTGTCTATTAATGTTTTATTAGTTTTTTTTCCAAGAAAATAAAAAGCTGATGCGGCGTCATATGATCCAGGTTTATCAATCAAGTAATAATCAAAGTATTTTAGAAAAAAAGAAGTTAGGTGAGCAAAAGCTGTAAGAAAAAATACAATTTTTCTTGAGGAAGAAAAACTTTTAATGAAGTGAGTATAGGACCAAGCTAGCACTGTTCCTGGCCCCATAAGTGGAGCATGCTCTATTTCTTCAAAATTCCTGAATAATCTGCGGTGACCAAGATGAGTAAATCTTGTGAAGTCGTATTGCTTCATATGTACCTGCTGCATAAAGGGAGTCTCAGCATATACAATTGCTGATGGTTTAAGTACTCTAAAGATTTCATCAACACAACATTGTGGATCTAATACGTGCTCAAGTACAGCTTGCACTACGACACAGTCAAAAGTTTCGTCTTCGAATGGAATATTGTGACCGTCAGCAATTATTTTCGTATGTGACCCAAAAGATACATCCATACCGATAGTTTCAAAAGAGGGGTTGTTATATAGGGCTTCCATACCCTCGCCGGGAATACTTCCACCAACAACTAGGATTTTTGCATTTTTTGGGAGAATAGTAGAAATTTTTTGATAATTTTTTTTAGCCTTTATATTTAAACCAATACTAGGGGAAAATTTTTTAATAAAGTTATAAAGTTTATTTGGTTTAAGTTTCCATGTTGTATCTAATTTTTTTTGAAAATCTTCAATTGAGAAAATACTCTTATTATTAGAAATTATGATTGGTATTCCATCAACAATGGGATAAAAAATTGATCTGTTATCAGCATTATAGAATCCACTTACTTCTTCTAGCAACTTTCCATTAGTTTCAGGGCAAATTAGCTTTTCTTTTATTTCGTTTGATATATGCACTTCTAACCTCATTTTTTATATTATATCTTCCTCTATTCTACCTTTTTTTGAGTATGCGTTCAATAATTGAACAATTATGTGTTCAATTATTGAACAATAATATATACTAGTTAAATATTAAGTTAGGAATAAAAAAATAATGGTTAAGAATTTATTTCAAATACTAAAAATACTAGAGAAGGATTCTAATTTCACTCAAAGAAAACTATCAAGTACATTAGGTATTAGTCTTGGAAAGATTAATTATTGTATGAAGAAGCTTATTGAGAAGGGCCTTATTAAGGCTAATAACTTTAGAAATCATAACAATAAAATACAGTATTCCTATCTACTAACACCCAAAGGAATAGAAGAAAAGGCAAGGCTTACCCTAGAATTTATTAAAATTAAGACTGAGGAATACAATGCTTTAGAAGAAGAGATTAGGACATTAAAAGAAGATGCCATAAATGAGAAAAAGAAGGATTAATTGTGAAGGATATGATTTTAACTTTTTTATCTTTCTTGCTGAATATTATGAAAATTCAAAAGGCAATGACAGTTAGATGATTAATAGTATCGATTTAAAAATAGTGCCAATTATTCTTTGTGGTGGGCAGGGTAAACGGCTATGGCCTTTATCAAGACCAGAAAATCCTAAGCAATACCTGCCCCTAATAAGCGAAAATTCTATGTTACAAGAAACAATATTACGCCTAAAAGAGCTTCCAAATCTTGAGAGTCCAGTTATTGTATGTAATTCTGAACATAGATTTTTGGTGGCGGAGCAGTTTAAGGAAATTAATATAGATGAGCCAGCAATACTTTTAGAGCCTCTTGGAAGAAATACTGCACCTGCTATATCTGCTGCTGCTTTTCATGTTCTTGATCTCCATACAAATGCATTACTATTAGTTTTACCTGCAGATCATTATATTGATGACATAGATAGTTTTTATGAGGCGATAAATATAGCAAAAAATAATGCTTTGAATAATAAATTAGTAACCTTTGGTGTAAAACCAAAGGACGCTAATACAGAATACGGTTATATTAAATCTAAGGATCAATTTAATGATGGGGCTTATAGCATTGATAAGTTTACAGAAAAACCAAATCTTAAAACCGCTCAATCATTTTTAAAGCAAGGAAAGTATTTATGGAATAGTGGAATGTTTATGTTTAAGGCAGATATTCTAATAAATGAACTTACTAAATATTCCTCTATTATTACTAGGGCAACAAAAATTTCAGTCGCTAATGCATTAAAAGATCTTGATTTTATAAGGTTAGAAAAAAAAGCATTCTCATCATGCCCTACGGTATCCATTGATTACGCTCTTATGGAAAAAAGTAATAATACAGTTGTAGTTCCCTTAGATGCTGGGTGGAATGATATTGGTTCGTGGGAGACATTAAGTAAATTTGGCAAGAAAGATTCTAATGGAAATATCATTAAAGGTGATGTGATAACCGATAATACTTCTAATACGTATATTAATTCGAGTTCTAATCGTAATAAGGTTGTAACAATTGGTATTGATAATTTAGTGATTGTAAATACGCATGATGTAACCTTAATCTCAACAAAAGAAATGTCTGGTGATGTAAAGCTAATTGCTGATAATTTAGAAAAAGACACTAAAAAGTTCAACAGACATGTAAAGGTTTATCGGCCATGGGGCTGGTTTGAAGTTCTAGAGATAGGTAAATTTTTTCAAATTAAGAAACTTCACGTTAAGGCTAAAGAAAAACTTTCATTTCAGTTTCATAATAAAAGAGCAGAGTTTTGGGCTGTTGTTAAAGGGGTTGCATCAATTCGTCAAGAAGATAAGGAATTAAATTTATCTGTTGGAGATTCAATTCATATAGCTCAGGGAGAGAAACATAGCCTTGCAAATAATACAGATGAAGATTTAGAGGTAATTGAGGTTCAAAGTGGTAAATATTTTGGGGAAGATGACATAGTTAGACTTGAAGACATTTATGGAAGGATTAAAAAATGAAAAAAGCATTGATAACTGGAATTACAGGACAGGACGGCTCGTATTTGGCAGAATTTTTATTGGAGAAGGGGTATGAGGTTCATGGAATTAAACGACGCGCATCCTCATTTAATACACAGCGGATTGATCATATATTTCAGGATCCCCATTCAAAAAATCCAAAACTTTTTTTACATTATGGTGATTTAACCGATAGTACAAATATAACTAGAATTTTAAAAGAGGTTAAGCCGGATGAAATCTACAATCTTGCTGCCCAATCACATGTTGGTGTAAGTTTCTCTATTCCGGAATACACAGCAGATGTCGTTGCTTTAGGCACCCTCCGATTATTAGAAGCAATAAGGTTGTTAGGAATGGAGAAAAAAACAAGATTTTATCAAGCTTCAACATCAGAGCTTTATGGAAAAGTAAGAGAGACTCCCCAAACTGAAACTACTCCATTTCATCCAAGATCCCCCTACGGAGTTGCAAAAATGTATGCTTACTTGATTGTTGTTAACTATCGTGAGTCCTATGATCTATTTGCATGTAATGGCATATTATTTAACCACGAGTCACCCAGAAGAGGTGAGACGTTTGTTACAAGAAAAATCACCCGTGCTTTATGTAATATCGCTCAAGGGTTAGAAAAATGCCTTTATATGGGAAATATAAATGCCTTAAGAGATTGGGGTCACGCAAAAGATTATGTTCGCATGCAATGGATGATGTTACAGCAAAAGACCCCTGAAGATTTTTGTATTGCAACCGGTGTACAACACTCTATAAGAGATTTTATTCTTTGGTCAGCATCTGAACTTGGAATTAATATTAGATTTGAAGGGGATGGCTTAGATGAGGTAGGCATAGTTGAATCTATTAACGGTGACGATGCTCCTGGGATTAGAATTGGAGACGTAATTATTAAGATTGATAGTCGTTATTTTAGACCTGCGGAGGTTGATTCATTACTTGGTAGCCCAAAAAAAGCTAAGGAAAAACTAGGATGGATTCCGGAAATCAATGCAAAAGAAATGTGCACTGAAATGATTAATGAGGATCTATTGAGCGCAAAGCGTAATGCTTTTCTTATTAAGAATGGTCATAAACTCACAATCCCTACGGAATAATTTCTTATGAATATTTTACTTACTGGTTCGACTGGCATGGTGGGAAGAAATATTTTAGAACATCAAAATAGTAGTGCCTATAAAATATTTAATCCCACAAGCTCCGAACTGAATTTGTTAGATATGGGATCAGTTAATCATTTTTTAAAAAACCACAAGCTCGATTTAATAATACATGCGGCTGGGCATGTAGGTGGAATAGAGGCAAACATTTCTAATCCTGCAAAGTTTTTAACTGACAATATGCTTATGGGAATAAATATTATAAATGCATCTAGGTGTGCTGGTATTCAAAAATTTATTAATATTGCGAGCTCTTGTATGTACCCTGTGAATGCTAAGAATCCATTATCAGAGGAACAAATTTTAGATGGTAAATTGGAACCTACAAATGAAGGGTATGCGCTAGCTAAAATAGCCGCCACTAAATTATGTGACTATATATCTAAGGAGGATCCTTCTTTAAAGTATAAAACAGTTATACCTTGCAATATGTATGGAAAATACGATAATTTTAATCCACAATCATCACATATGATTGCCGCTGTGATAAAAAAGATTCACGATGCAAAATCCCAAAAAAAACAATCAGTTGATATTTGGGGAGACGGAAAAGCTAGACGAGAATTTATGTATGCCGCTGATTTTGCTGATTTTATTTTTTATTCCATTAAGAACTTTGAAAAAATGCCTAATATCATGAATGTTGGTATTGGGCATGATTACTCAGTCGAGGATTATTACATCAGTATTTCAAAAATATTAAATTATGAAGGTAGTTTTAATTATGAAATTAATAAACCTGTCGGTATGCCACAAAAGTTATTGGATTCAAATAGGCTTCTTAAATTTGGGTGGACCTATAAAACAGATCTTGATAATGGTATTCGATATACCTACGATCAATTTTTTAATAAGGGTGATAGATGAGTAATTATCCATTAGCAACAAGCTCATGGGGTGATGAGGAAATAAAGGCGATTCAAAAAGTCGTTAAAGATGACAGTTACACCATGGGTAAAAAGGTTAGAGCTTGCGAGAATGAATTATCATCATTCTTAAATAGAAAGTATTCCGTCATGGTAAATTCAGGCTCAGCTGCAAATTTATTAGCAATTGCTTCATTATTTTATACAAAAAATCCAATGTTAAGAAAGGGGGATGAAGTTATTGTGCCTGCAGTTTCGTGGTCAACTACATATTTTCCATTACAGCAGTTTGGCTTGAAATTAAAATTTGTTGATATTGATCTAAGCACACTAAACTATAATTTAGACGATTTAAAGACAGCAATAAGTAATAAAACAAAGCTGCTGATGGTAGTAAATCTTTTAGGCAATCCAAATGAATTCAATGTAATTGAAGAAATCATAGATGATAAAGATATTGTTATGGTTGAAGATAATTGCGAATCCCTGGGTGCTGAATACCAGGGAAGACAGGCTGGAACCTTTGGACTTCTAGGTACATTTTCGTCTTTCTTCTCTCATCATATATCCACTATGGAAGGAGGTTTTGTTACTACTGATGACGAAGAGCTCTACCATATACTTATATCATTAAGAGCACATGGCTGGACAAGAGATCTCCCAAAGATAAATATGGTTTCCAATAAATCTGATGATTCGTTTGAGGAATCCTTTAGATTTATATTGCCAGGTTTTAATGTGCGCCCTCTTGAGATGAGTGGAGCAATAGGTATCGAACAGATTAAAAAACTGAAAAAATTTATAGAGCAAAGAAGAGCTAATGCTAGGTTATTTATAGAGCTATTTACAGATCACCCTAATTTTTTAATACAAAAAGATTCTTGTGCGAGCTCATGGTTCGGTTTTGCATTGACTATTAAACCAAAATCTAATTTAGATAGAAAAGTGGTATTAAAGAAGTTATTAGATAATTCGATTGAGTTTAGGCCTATTGTTGGGGGAAACTTTGTAAAAAATGAAGTCATGAAATATATAGATTACGATATACATAAGGAGCTAATAAACGCTGACTATATTGATAATAATGGTTTTTTTGTTGGAAATAGTCATATAAATTTATCAAATGAAATCAATAACTTACATAAAGTTCTAGGAGTAAAATAAATTTGCCTAGTGATTTTGGAATTTTACTTGTTACCAAAAATACATACTCAATGGTTGATGAGTGGTTTAGCCTGTCTGATTATTCAAATATTCCTATTTTAAATATTGATTTAAATAGTGACTATAAGAATAAATCCTATGGAAAGAATTTATGTAAAGAGAAGGGCATTAATTTTCTGGATTGCGACGGAACAGAAATGCAAAAAAATATAAATCAAGCTGTAGATTTTTTTAAGGAAAAATATGATATTTCCTGGGTTTTGTATATGCATCACGATGCATTTCCAATGCATAAGGACACACTAGATAAATTAAATAATTTGCTCAGGAAATCACAGGCACTTACTAATTTTGGTGTTATTGGTTTTAACATATATCACGACAAGTTTGATCTAGATAAATTTGATCCCAATATAAAGCAGCTGATGACAACAGCAAGAGCTCCACTTGAGCTAGGTAATGGTTACTACAATAGAAGTATTGAATCAAGGGTTGATTATTCGAAATTTAATTTTAAACCATATGCTGTCGAATCAGTAATGTGGAGTACAGCAATGATTAACTATCATCAATTTAAAAAGCATATAAAAATTGATGAAAAATTTAATTTTTTCCATTCGTGGGATGATATAGCTTTTCAATTTTTAGATAATAATATTTATAATGTTGTAATTCCACATATTACTTTTGGGCATGACCAATCACTAAAAATTAAGCATAAAATTCCATTTAGCTCTCCCAATAGCAATAAAAATATTGTCTCTAAGCTCTATGGAAGATCTGATCATTTATCAATTTGGAAAGAAAAATGGGGGTTTACTTATAGCCTTTCTAAGCAATTACTAGGGGGCGATAGTTTTATTAATAGTAATGGAAATATTAATAAACTTTTAATAATTATTTCAAGATTATTTAATATTGATTTTTCTTCATCATTAGAAACTGTAGCTAGAAAAACCTTTAATACATACATCAAAAAAAATCCTTACAGAAAAAAAACATTAATTGATGCATTCAAAGACCATGATCCCAAAAGTGGCCCCTTAAAATATTTTGATATCGGACTAGATGATGGAATTTAAACTTATTAAAGAGCTATGGATCCATATTTCTAATCAAAGAAAAAAGCAATTCTACTTTTTATTTGTTTTAATTTTTTTGGGTTCGTTATCTGAATTTATTAGTATTGGCTTACTAATTCCTTTTATAACTGCTATATCAAACCCAGAAATTATTTTTGATAATAAGTATGCCTATCCACTCATTACATATTTGAACATTACCTCGAATCATGATCTTTTAATTTCAATGGTTGTCTTATTCGCTTCAGCTGCATTTATATCAGGGATATTAAGAGTTATGTTGATAAGAAATATTTCAAAATTATCATATATGACAGGAGCAGACTTAAATATTAATATTTATAAGAGAACATTAAGTCAAAACTATGAGGCACATATTGGCGCAGATAAAAGCGAAGTTATTAACAAGATTATTAACAAGACTAGGCTTATAGTCACTGGTGTGATTTACCCATTACTAACAATTCTTTCATCATTTATTATTGGTTCTGTAATACTAGCGTTATTGATATTTGTAAGCCCTGTAACGACTATTTTAGTTGTATCTTTTATAGGACTCATTTATATATTAATCATCAAATTTACAAGAGTAAATCTTTCACAAAAAAGTGAAGTAATTGCCAAGAATTCTTCGAAATTAGTTCTATTCATTCAGGAAAGTTTAGGCAATATAAGAGATATTATAATTGATAATGCACACACTAAATTTTATCAAAAATTTAGTGATATTGATTATCCGCTGCAAAAATCTGAAAGCGACATACTTTTTATTGGTCAGAGCCCAAAGTATCTTATGGAATCTGCAGGTATGATTTTGATAGCTATTATTGCATTTTTCCTAGCCAAAGAGTCACAGAATTTTGATCAAGCCTTACCAGTATTAGCAGTCATGGCATTATCAGCTCAAAAGTTATTACCTCTTGTACAGCAGATTTATTATGGGTTTAGTTCAGTAAGGGGGGTAGGCAAATCATTAGAGGATGTCTTGATTATACTGAGGATGCCTATTAATGATTATGGAAAAAAACATAATTTAAAAAAATTCTTATTCTCAAAAAATATCGAACTTAAAAATATTACATATAGGTACCCTAATGAGTCAGAAGATGCATTATCAAAAATAAACCTAAAAATTAACTATGGAGATTGCATTGGGATTATTGGTGATTCTGGATGCGGTAAGAGTACATTATTGGATATTATTATGGGCCTATTAAGTCCATCCTCTGGAGAATTTTATGTTGATGGTACAAAATTAAACAAACAAACTTTAAAGACTTGGCAAAGTAATATTGCTCATGTCCCTCAGTCGATATTTTTAACTAATGAAAGCATTGAAAAAAATATAGTATTTTTAGATGAAGAAGTTGATATAGACAATGAGCTACTTAGAAAAGTTATTAATGACTCTCAATTAGGAGAATTTTTATTTAAATTATCCTCACAATCAAGAGCCACAATAGGAGATATGGGTGAAAAATTATCAGGAGGACAAAGGCAAAGAGTAGGTCTAGCAAGGGCAATGTACAAGAAACCAGCTGTATTTATTTTAGATGAAGCAACTAGCGCACTAGATAAAAAGACAGAAGAAAAAATCGTTGAATCAATTTTTAAATCATATAAGGGAAGTACAGTCATAATGGTTGCACACAGATTAACCTCCCTTAAAAATTGTAATAAAATATTCAAATTCGAAAATAATAAATTAGTTAACATAGGTTCATACAAAGAGAATTTCAATGATAACTAGTAAAGATAAATATATTAAAACATCTGGTTTAATTATTGATGCTAGATCAATTACTCAATTGATATATATAAATGCTGTTTTTGGAAAATTATTTTCTAGTAATAACACTTTTTTAATCTGGAAGGGGAGTAAAAATGATTTGAAACTTGCTAGTAAGTTATTTAAAATCCCAAAAAATTTTTATATTTTTGATATTAATTCATCTGACAAAAATCTAGCATTTAATTTTAAAAATGTACGACAGATAAAGAATCTATGTAAAAAAATTATTAAAAATAATCGATCGAATACATTATGCACATGTTTTGCATCAGGATTTTATTTCGATTTTCTTAAGAATTTACTCCAAATTAACGATAATGATGTTATTCAATTTGATGATGGCTTGATCAATGGATTTGTTCAAAAAAAGAAATACAGGCTATTGAGGTTTCTAGTAAATTTAATACATGGAGTTTACTATTTTCCATCTAAATATGCATTATTTTCTGACCAAAGATTTAATAAAATATTTACGTCTATTAATCCCAAAAATATTGTTGATATTAAAAATAAAAATATTTTTAATATCACAGAGCTTGTAACATCAAGTTTTATTAAATTATCAAACAAATACGTGGATATAAAAATGCCTGGCTCTGCATTAATTATGACAGCTCCAACCATCGAAGGTGGAAGAATGACAAAAGGTGAGTATAGAAAATTAATACTGCTTGTTTATTCAAAGTTAAAAAATTTTGGAGTTAATGAAATTTATTTATCAAAACATCCCTCAGAAAAAAAAATCAGTGATTCACTTTATAAGAAATTAGGTTTTAACTTTAGGTATATTAACTATCCATCTGAATTAATTATGCTAAATAAAAATATTTCATTAATTGTAAATCCAATAAATAGTACTATGCTTATGTCTGAATTTTTTGGTTTACTCAAAAATAAAGCTGATGTGATTTCATATGTGCCAAATAAATCGCCGTTCGCAGATATCCGTATAGCTAAAATTAATAAAATACTTAAAAATAATAATGTTAATCATCACTTGATTGATCGCAATGAATGATTATTTAGCTATTATTTTGCCATCACTTAAAATTGGTGGTGGCAACAGAGTTTTATTACAATTTCTTGAGCTAGCTAAAAGAGATAATAAAAAATGTAAATTATTTTATTTGAATAGAAAGGGGGGTAAATTTTTGATGCCTAGTGTTGAAAATATTTCTCAGTCAGTAATTAACGATAGTTTATTTGCTATTTTATTAGCATCATTAATTTTATCGTTCAGAATTCGTTTTGATTCTTCAATTAAAACTATAGTTATTTCGGATCCAGTTCTGTCAATTTTTTCATTTATTTATTCTAGAAATAAGGTTGTTAGATTTGTTCAATCAAATGATCTCGAGTTATTTAACAAAAATACTAAGGGAGGCGGTTTTGCTAATTTCATTTATAAAATTATATTTAAATTTACTCAGAAATACCGCTATCATGCTGTAATATTTAATTCCCAATATAGTCTAGTGGCATATAACAAAACCCTACCAGCTAATAAATTTTTTTCATCCTCCTCTATTGTTAATCCACCGGTATTTACTATTAATTATAATAAAAACACTATTAGTCAAATATCGAGTCCTATTAATATATCTATTGTTACTAGCTCTCAGCCGAGAAAAGGGCTTAGTAAATTTATTGAGATTGTTAATAAATCAAAGCTAGAAAATATAAATTATTTCGTAATTTCTCAAGATAAATTAAATTTACCGAACAAAAATATTATCTTAAAAAACCCTGAATCAGATATGGAGTATGTAGAAATTTTGCAGAAATGTCATTTTGCTCTAAGTACTTCAACTTTTGAAGGCTTTGGATTGCCGCTTATTGAGGCTATGGCTTTAGGTATTATCCCTATTGCTATTTATAATAAGGGTATGGATGAATACTACAATAAAAAAAATATTACTATTATTAAATCTGTAGAAGACTTTGACATTCAAATAATGAATATTATTACCAATAATGATAAATATATTAAACTGTCTAACGAAGCAATCAACACAGCATCTTTATTCACTGAGCAAAAATTTTATTCATCAATCATAAAAAAAATACAATAAAAATTATGGAAAACAACTTATTTAAAAGAAACAATGAAAGTAACCAAACCTATGTAATTGCCGAAGCAGGATTAAATCACAATGGCTCAATTGATATTGCAAAAAAACTTATAGATCTTGCTGCCAAGGCTGGTGCTGATGCTGTTAAATTTCAAAAAAGAACAGTAGGTAAACTTGCTGTAAAAGCTACATTAGATGCTAAAGACGATAGATTTCCAGAGTTTGGAAATACTTATAGAGAAATACGGGAGCATCTTGAATTTAATATGTCTCAATATAAAGTAATTAAAGATTATGCAGAGGGTTTAGGCTTAGATTTTTTATGTACTGCATTTGATCCTGAGGCAGTTGATTTTTTAGAGAGTCTTGATATTAAAATCTATAAATTAGCTAGTCATAGTGCAACCAATATTGAGCTATTAGAGTATATGGCTCAAACAGGTAAGCAGGCAATTTTATCAACTGGTATGGCAGAGTTGGCTGAAGTGGATACTGCCGTAAAGATATTTAAGGAATTTAATACACCACTATTACTTCTACATTGTGTTTCAGCTTATCCAACACCACTTGACGAATGTAATCTAAGGATGATCGATGTTCTTAAGGATAGGTTTGGTCTTCCTGTTGGTTATTCTGGCCACGAGCTGGGCTACCTGCCAACACTAACAGCTGTTTCTATGGGGGCTGTTGCAATAGAAAGACACTATACACTTGATAATAATATGACAGGATTTGATCATAAAATGTCTCTTAATCCAATAGATTTCATTGCGATGGTAAAAGGAATTAGGGATATAGAAAGAATTAAAGGGACTGGTGAAAAGAATGTGAGTGAAACTGAATGGATCACTAGAAATAAGTATCACGTATCTATTGCCTCGGCTAATAAGATAGTTTCAGGTACTTTATTAACCGACGATATGATTGTTTATCGCAATCCAGGAACTGGGATACCTGCTAAGGATGCTCATCGTATTCTTGGAAAAAAAGCTTTGCGTGACATTCCTGCTGATGAATTATTAAGATTTGAAATGTTCGAATGAGTATAAAAAAACCAATCGTATCGGTCATTTTGAGAACGTTTAATGAAGAGCGTTGGATTGCCCATTCTCTAAATGCGATTTTTACTCAAGAATTTGATAATTTTGAAATTATCATCGTTGATAATAATAGTTCTGATCATACTCTTGAAATTGTAAAAAGATTTCCCATAAAAAAAATAGTTATGATTGATAAATTTCTTCCTGGAAAAGCACTTAATGATGGTATTCGAGAATCTTCAGGAGAGTTTATTGTATGTATCTCAGCACACTGTATTCCCAAAGATAAATACTGGTTGAAGAACCTTCACAAACATTTTAGTGGAAATAAAAAATATGCTGGTGTCTACGGGCGACAGTTACCTTTATCTTATACAAGTGACGCTGATAAAAGAGATTTACTAATTACATTTGGCCAAGACCAAAAAATTCAAGTAAAGGATTATTTTTTTCATAATGCTAACAGTATGATTCCTAGAGATATTTGGGAAAAATTCCCATTCGAGGAAACAGCTACTAATATTGAAGACAGGATTTGGGGTAAGTCAGTTATTGATGCTGGCTATCAGATCGTTTATGACCCTGAGGCCTCAGTTTATCATTATCATGGACTTCATCAGCATGCACAATCTTCTCCTAGAGCAAAGGGGATTGCAAAAATTTTAAATAAAATCGATAAGGAGAGTATCGGAGATCTTCCAAAATCCTTAAAGCCGCAGAATGCAAATTTTTCAGTTGTTTTGCCAGTATTAGGCCAGCATAGTGTTGTTAAAGGAATTGATTTTCTTCAAAGAGCAATAGATAACTTAGGAGAAGTAGAATATATCAATAATATATATGTGGTTACTAATGATGAATTAGTAAAAAAAATTGCTAAAAAAAATGATATTCAGGTTATTGATCGTCCAAAATACATGCAGGATCCAAATATTCGTTTAGAGGAAGTCCTTAAATATGCATTATTACGAATTGAGGAATTCGATGATTTTCCTGAAGCTATTGTTTATATAAATTATTTGTACCCATTTCGACCAACTAATTTAATTGATGAGTTAATTGTTGAACTTCAATATAAAGGCTTAGATTCTGTATTTTCAAGTTTTGTGGATTATGGTAACTACTGGGAGGAAGATGCTAATGGAGATTTTATTAAGGTTGGCGATATCCTAGAACCAAGAGAAAATAAACATCCTCTTCATCGAGCTCTTTATGGTGTTGGCTGTGTTACGCTCTCCCATGCAATTCGTAAAGGAAATTTAACTCTAGGAAAAATTGGTATTTTACCTCTAGATAACCTTCTTTACTCCTTAAGGTTGGACAAAGAAACCCCTAACGAGATAATTTTGAGTGCTATAAAGACTTTTGAGAAGAATAAAAATAATGTATAAAAATATTAATGAAAAAATTACTAAAATAGAAGGATTTGCCTTATCTTCACCCTATGGAGATGGGAAATCACTCGGCCAGCCCCTAGGTGTTAAGTCTGTTGGCTTTATAAAGATATATAGCGATTCAGATAAATATGGCTTAGGTGAAACTTATTCAGGAGTTTATGCGCCAGAGTTAATTCAACCAATAGCTTTATTTTTAGAAAAATATTTTTTAGGGAGACACGTGGGAGATGATCTTCCTTTTGAGGAGATTAAGAATATTCCATTTATTGGAGGTGGGGGAATTATACAAAGTGTTATTAGCGCAATTGAAATAGCTATTTGGGACTTAAGAGGTAAAATTTTAGATAAGCCTATATCGCATTTAATAAGTAACAATAGAAGAGATACTAGCCCAGTATATGCTAGTAGCGGTACGGCAGCATTTTCTCCTGATGAAATTAAACGTGATGTTGATGACATCACTAAACTTGGATATTCGGCATACAAGATGAGAGTTGGATATCAAGATTGGAATATTGACGTTAAGAGAGTAGAAGCTGCATGGGAGGCCTTATCAGGTAATGACTTAATGGTCGATGCAATTATGGGAACAATCCGTCCAGCCTGGGACGCTGAAAAAGCCATAAATGCAGCAAAAGATCTATCTAAATTCAATTTGAGATGGTTAGAAGAACCAACCCATCCTGATAAAATTAAAGATCTCGCGAGAGTAAAAAGTTGTAATATTATTCCTATTGCTGCAGGGGAGGCATATACAAGTGAAAGAGATTTCGATTCAATTTTTCATTTCGAGGCAGTAGATATTCTACAATTCGACGCAACACATTCTGGTGGAATTAATTATTGTATGGATTTAGCAATGCAGGCTAAAGAACGAGGCTTGGGCAGTGCATTACATGTATGGGGGAGTGCAGCGGCAATTGCTGCTAATGCGCAGATAGCATTAGCACAGCCAAGTATTGATATACTCGAAATACCTATGGTTAAATTGGAATTAACTGACCGAATGTGGGTAGAAAAACCAATAATAAAGGATGGGGTATGGCACTCTACAAATACTCCGGGATTAGGAGTTGTTCTCGATGAAGATTTAATAAATGAATATAGCTTTAAAGAGAATAGTGGTTATAGGATTTAGAAATTGAATAACCATAAAAAAACATTGTCAAAAAAAGAAGTTTATGTTGCATGTGACTTTTCTCTGCCTTTACGAATGTTTAATTTGCCTGAAATTTATGCAAAGAAAATTAAACAAACCTTCCCATATATAAATATTATCTTTATCTCAAAAGACCTAAATAAGTTGAGCTTAGAAGAGCATGAGATGTTAAAAGATGTCACTATTTACTGGGGTAATTTATTTTCAACAGACATGCTTAAGCTGATGCCAAAATTAGAATGGATTCATTTTGGTTCTGTTGGTGTTGAAAAAGCAAATTCAGAAGATGTAAGGAAAAAAAATATTAAAATTACAAATAGTATTAATATTGTAGAAGATGCTATGACTACCTCTGCAATAGCAGCAATGACTAACTTAGCTAGGGGTATATTTAGAGCTGAAAAATTAAGAACGTTAAAAAAATTGAATCGACAAGGCTGGGATTTATTTGGTGAGCATATCCATGATTTTTTTGGTGGACATGCATTGATAGTCGGATATGGTGCTGTAGGGCGTAAATTAGCCAAAATATGTAAGGCATTTGATATGAAAGTTTCTGCAGTAAATCGATCACACGAGCCTGATAGCAATGTTGATCAATTTTATAAGTTAAACAATGTAACATCAGCTTTAAAGGATGTAGATTTTGTTATTAATTTATTGCCATTAACAAATGAAACTGAACAATTTTTCTCAGAAAATTTTTTTAAAAAAATGAAATCAACATCCTTTTTTATAAATATTGGTAGAGGAGAGACTGTTGTTGAAAAGGATTTAATAATTGCACTTAATAATAGAACTATTAGCGCTGCTGCATTAGATGTATTTTTTAAAGAACCTTTGTCATTAGATTCGCCACTATGGAATGTTGATAATGCAATTATCACTCCACATGTTGCAGGATATACGAATCAATACTGGCCAAAACAAACAGATCTTTTTATAAAATTACTTAGCAATCATCTAGGAAAGCCTATCAAATGATTAATACTAAAATATTAGGAGTTATTCCAGCAAGAGCTGGATCAAAAGGAATTCCAAATAAAAATATTATAGAAATTGGTGATCAGCCTTTAATAAAGTATACGATTGATGCAGCATTGGGCTCGACGATGATTACTGACTGTATTGTATCAACAGACAGTAATAATATAGCTAGCCTAGCAGAATCACTCGGGTCTTCAGCCCCTTTTATTAGACCTAAAAATTTGTCTGATGATAAAGCTCTGTCACTTCCAGTAATTCAGCATGCGGTTAATTTTATGGAAAAAAAACATGTCATTCGGTATGACGCAGTAATTATGTTACAGCCAACAACACCTTTAAGGACCTCGGAAGATATTGATAAATCCTTATCTACTCTTATGTCTGAAAAATTAGATTCAGTAATCAGTGTTGTAGAGGTAGAAGGTAATCATCCATTGAGAATGAAAAGGATTGTTAACAATCGTTTAGTAAATTATATTGATCAAGGACATGAGGATATGAGGCCTAGGCAAGAACTGCCTCAAGTCTATATTAGAAATGGTGCAATTTATGCGACTCTTCGAGATGTATTAATTGATGGTGATAGCTTTGTAGGAGAGAATTCTTATCCATATGTTATGAGTAAAGAAAAATCTATAAACATAGATACATTAAGTGACCTTTACCTTGCCAAAACATATATAAATAATGCAAAAAATAAATTATGAGTAGTTTGGCGACTACTTTTATAAGAGTTGGTTTTAATATATCACTCAAAAATTTTATTAAATGTTTTAAAAAATAATGAAATTAATGAATAAGAATATTACTCTTCCGAAAATTGCTGTTTTATTGACTGTATACAATGGCAGAGCATGGATGGAGGATCAAATTGAATCAATTCTTTTGCAGAAAGTAGTAAATATTGATTTATATATAAGTATCGATCTTTCAACAGATGGCTCGTATGAAAGGTGCTTGGAGTTAGCGAGAAAAAATAATAATATTAAAATCTTACCTTATGGAGATAGATTCGGTGGAGCGGCCCTAAACTTTTTTCGTCTAATACGAGATGTTGATTTTACAAATTATGACTTTATTTCATTAGCAGATCACGATGATATATGGTTACCAAATAAATTAAATCATGCAGTCAAAACAATTAATAAAAAAAATGTGTGCGCATTATCGAGTGATGTCAGAGCAATTTTTAATGATACCAATGAGGCTGTTATAAAAAAATCTTATCCCCAGAAAAAATTTGATTATTATTTTGAGTCGGCGGGACCTGGCTGTACATATGTTATTAAAACAAAGCCTATGCTGCAGTTTAAGAAATTTATGATCTTAAATTTTCGGAAGGTAAGAGATATAACATTTCACGATTGGTTAATTTATGCATATTTTCGAGAAAACTCTATTAGCTGGTACATTGATAGTAAATCATTGATTCGATATCGAAATCATGACTTTAATACCATTGGTGCAAATTTTGGAATTAAAGCCTATTTAAAAAGATACTCCATGATTAAAAGTGGTTGGTACAGGGAGCAGGTTGAATCCATAATTGCTATAATTTGCCGTGATAAGTTTTCTATTTTAAAATTTAATAGATTATCATTAATTAAAAATTTCTGGCACCTGCGCCGTCGCCCTAGAGATGCAATTTTATTCATGCTTATGCTAGTTACATTTATATACTAATGAAGAGATTATTTGATATTGCACTTGGTCTATTATTATTACCCATTTCACTTGGGCTGATGATTATTATTGCTGGATTAGTAAGGTTAAGCTCAAAAGGACCTATCATTCATTGGTCTGATAGAGTTGGAAAAAGAAATATTATATTTAAAATGCCAAAATTTCGTACTATGCACTCAGAATCACCAAATATTGCTTCAAATCTATTAAAAAATCCTGAGGACTATGTAACTAGTATTGGTAGTTTTCTTCGTAAATCAAGTTTAGATGAGATTCCACAAATTATTTCTGTTATAAAAGGTGACATGAGTATTGTCGGACCTAGGCCAGCACTTTTTAATCAATATGATTTAATTAAACTACGAACTGAAAATGGTATTGATCAATTAGCACCTGGAGTTACCGGTTGGGCGCAAGTCAATGGTAGGGACGAACTTACAACTGTTGAAAAAGTTGCTTTTGATATTGAGTATTTGAATAGAATGTCATTTTTTTTTGATCTTATGGTCTTATGGAAGTCTTTATCTGTCTTAATTACTCGTAAAAATATTTCACATTAAATGCGATACAACTAATAAAATAGATGGATATGAACAAATTTATAAAAAATCATAAATTATTAATCGCATACTTGCATGATATTTCAGTTGTTTTTCTTGCATGGGTACTCTCATATTTGCTTCGGTTTAATTTTGATATCCCTGAGATTCACTACAATCAAATGTGGAAGATTTTTCCTTTTGTAATAATGCCTTTATCTATATTTTTTATATATATAGGTTTATATAGGGGTTTATGGAGGTTTGCCAGCCTTCATGATCTAAGAAGAATCATTGTAGGAGCAATATTTTCATTTTTCTTGCTTGTGTTAATAAGTTTTGCGATAAGTAAGCAACTGATCATACCTCGTTCGATTTTAATAATTTTCCCTGTTCTTTTAGTTTTTTTATTAGGAATAAATCGTTTTCTTTATCGATTTTATAAAGAAGGCTTCCTGCTGAGCCGTAAAAAAGGTGAGCCAATATTAATTATAGGAGCAGGACCGATGGGCATTGCCCTTTCAAAAGAATTGATAACTAATAAAGAGTTTAATGTTATAGGTTTTCTTGATGATGATTCATCTCTTCATAATAGAGAAATTAATCATATTAAAATATTAGGAAATATTGATTACTTACAACAGGCTGTTGGACTCCATGGCGTTAAACAATTGATTGTTGCTATCCCACCAACTAACAAGTTAGAGAGAAAAAAATCTTTAATTCTAGCTGCTAAGCTTAAAATTAAGACATTAGTTGCACCATCTGTAGCTGAATTAGTCAGTGGTAAATTAACGTTTTCTCACCTTCGTAATATTGAGGTTGCAGACCTTCTTGGCAGGGAAATAGTAGATCTAAATACTAAGCTCATAAGGGAAGAGTTAAAAGGTAAGAAGATATTACTTACAGGTGCAGGTGGCTCTATCGGATCTGAATTATGTAGGCAGATAATTAATTTTAAACCTGAAATATTAATTTGCTTTGATATTTCTGAGTTAGCACTTTATCAATTAGAAGAGTCACTAAAAGTAAAATTTCCAGGAAGAAAATTTATTTTCTTGCTAGGGGATATTAAAAATTCATTACTTTTAGATAAGGTATTAACTCAATATAAGCCTGATATTGTTTTTCATACAGCAGCTTATAAGCATGTACCTTTGGTAGAAAATGATAATGTATCCGAGGCGTTTTATAATAATGTGGTTGGGACATACAATTTAGCAAAATCATGTAAAAGTGCTGACGTCAAAAAATTTATTTTGATATCAACTGATAAAGCAGTTAATCCAACTAATATCATGGGTGCATCAAAACGTTTAGCGGAAATGGTATGCGAGGGTTTACAAGGTGTAACAGGAACAAAATTTGTTATAGTTCGATTTGGTAATGTTCTTGATAGCAGCGGTAGCGTTATACCAAAATTTAGATCTCAGATTTCATCTGGTGGACCTATAACTGTTACTCATCCAGAAATTACCCGTTTTTTTATGGCAATACCAGAAGCTGCACAACTAGTTATGCAGGCTTCTGTTATGGGCGGTGGTGGTGAAATATTTGTTTTAGATATGGGCGCACCTGTTCGTATTGTGGACCTCGCAAAAAATATGATTAATCTATCTGGATTAAGTGAAGATCAAATAAAAATTAAATATACAGGTCTCAGACCTGGAGAAAAGTTATACGAAGAAATACTGATTGATGGCGAAAATATATTACCAACTAGACATAAGAAAATTTTTATTGCAAATACAAAAAACATTTCTTTTAGTTGGGTTGAGTCATTAATATCTTGGATAAGCACCTTACCAAGGAAAAAAGAAATAATTATTAAGCGTGAATTGAAAAATTGGGTACAGGAGTATGACCAAAAAAATAAAGGCTCATTATAATTCTAATATTTCTTCAATCTTTGAGATATCATTATAAATTGACACATTACTCCAGTCCTCTTTCCGACCATATCCGTATGTTGCCCTTATAAATTTTAGATTATTGTTATTCGCGGTAACTCCATCATTATAAGTATCGCCAACGTAGAAGGATTCTATAAAGCTTTTATGGTTTTTAAGTAATTCCATGACTATTTCTGATTTATTTTTGTAATGAGGAAATTCATCGCTGCATGCTATCCATTCAAAAAACTTACTCCAGCCGAAGTATTCTATAAGTTTTTTTGTTGGAGCTGATCTCTTATTTGTTGCAATTGCTATTTTATCACCACGTTCATATAACTTTTTAAGAACAATATCTGTGTTTGGATAAATTAATGTCTCAAGAATTATCTTGTCGTCATATTCTTTAACAAAACTCTCTTTAAATTCTGAAAGTAAATGTATAAATTTTTTGCCAAGAATTTCAATGCTTGTATCGTTCAGAGTAGGGCCAATTTGAATATTTTCTGCAACATGTGTCCTGCTTGGAGCTAAGCCCTTAGTTATTTTTACATAACATTCTTTTATTGCTGGCTCTGAGTCAATTAATGTCCCATCAAAATCAAAAATCCAATACTGACTCATTTATAATGATACCCATTCATTATTTATAACACTTTTTTGGATGCCTTCTAATGTTTTTACGTTCCAATGTGCATCATCGGTGGAAAGCTTACATCGTATATTATTTTGAATAACTTCATTAAAGTGCTTTATCTCTAAGTCAAAATGATTAGCCGTAGGGACTATTTCTTCCTGAAAGCCGGACTTTTCTGTTGAATAAATAATCTTTGCTGGCAGGTTCTCGGGTTGCCAAATAACAGGACATTTCGCTCGCCCTAGAGGCCCAAAAACTTCAAACTCTGATCTTCTAGTGCATTCAAAGCTAATATCAAATGAAGCTTTTTTATTGTTACCAAAATCTATCATGCCAGTTGTTGAGATATCAGCCCGTTGATCATTTAGCTTAGATTGTGCATATACTCTTACTGGATTCTCATTGAAACAGTGCCTTAATGTATGAATTGCATATGGACCAATATCCCATAGTGCTCCACCGCCATTTTCCATACTTCTATTAATGCGATAGAAACGAGCAGGTTGTATTGGGAATGAAAACATAGAGTAAGCATAATTTATGTCTCCTAAAATATTAGATTGAATAATATTCTTTATACGATCAAACTGAGGGTGAAAGGCATACATAAATCCTTCCATTATTTTAGTGTTATGATTTTTTGCCTCATTGATTAGTATTTCAACATCATTAGCTTTCAGTGCCATTGGCTTTTCTATGAGTACATGTTTTTTTGATCGAATGCATTTTAATGCTGGCGCGACATGTTCTTCATTAGCCATAGGAATATATACTGCATCAACTCTATCGTGATTTATAACTGAATCTAGACCATCAAAGCATTGAACCTGATCTTCTAGTTCTGGCGTATTTTTAATAAGGCATTCTTTTGCAGCACCAGTCCTTCGACTTCCGATAGCTACAAGTTCGCCATTAGTTGAATTTGCAATAGCTGGAAGTAGCCTTTCATTTACACGTGCTGCTCCTAAAATCCCCCATCTTACTTTAGCCATTCCTTAGCTTCCTTTATTTTATTTTTTGAAAGATTTTTACCGATATGCAATTCCCCTCTAGCTTTTGCCAATAAGATTTGTTTTTGACGCTCTATTACACTTGCCTTTTTTTCTTCAGTAATCTTATTGTAACAGTAGGGGCAAGAGACTCCGGGGTTATATTCAGGGCTTTTTATTTCATCAGGTGAAAGTGGATGACGACAAGCGAAGCACTGGTCATAATCACCCTCCAGCAAATTATGAGTAACTGCAACTCTTTGATCAAAAACAAAGCATTCTCCTTCCCACAGACTTTTATCTTCTGGAACTTCCTCAAGATATTTGAGAATACCACCTTGAAGGTGGTATACATTGTCAAAACCCTTTTCCAGCATAAGTGAAGTTGCTTTTTCACATCTGATACCACCTGTGCAAAACATAGCAATCTTCTTATTCTTGTTTGGTACTAATTTTTTATCTATGTATTCTGGAAACTCACGAAAGGTCTCTGTATTTGGATTTATAGCTCCTTTGAATGAACCAATGTCGATTTCGTATCCATTACGTGTATCAATAACGATAGTGTTTGGATCGGAAATAAGTTGATTCCAATCAGATGGCTTCACATATTGCCCAACTTTCTTAATTGGACTTACTCCAGAAACTCCTAGAGCTACAATTTCTTTCTTGAGTCTTACTTTCATTCTATAGAAAGGATTTTTTGCAGCCCACGAATCTTTATGCACAAGATCCTTAAATTTTGTATTGAATAAGGGGTCTGTTTTGATGTATTTATGGAATGCACGAATCACTTCCTCATCTCCAGATAGTGTTCCATTAATTCCCTCGTTTGCAAGTAGAATAGTACCTTTGATCATTTTTTCGTTACAGAATCTTTGAATAGGAGCCTGAAGGTTTTTGTAATCATTTAATTCTACAAAATGATAAAAAGTGGAAGTTAAATATGTGTTCATCGTTTATTCGTTTATTTTATAGCTTAAAAGTGTTATTTTAACGCTCTTTTATTAATTTTAAATTGTTTCGGAGAATATTAATGGCAATAGAACAAACATTATCAATTATTAAGCCAGATGCAGTTGCTAAAAACGTTATTGGAGAAATTTATACTCGATTTGAAAGGGCTAATTTAAAAATTGTACATGCAGTAATGATTGACCTAGGAAAGGAAGAGGCAGAAGGTTTCTATGAGGTTCATAAGGATCGACCATTTTTCAATGATTTAGTAGATTTTATGACATCTGGTCCAGTTATGATTACTGTATTAGAAGGAGAAAATGCTGTATTAAAAAATCGCGAGCTCATGGGTGCAACAAACCCAAAAGAAGCTGAATCAGGTACTATACGTGCTGATTTTGCTGACAGCATTGATGCAAATGCAGTTCATGGGTCTGATTCATTAGAAAATGCTAAAATCGAAATTGATTACTTTTTTGGCTAAATATCTAATTGGACAACTTACTTGAGTTTAATCGTCAACAATTAATAGACTATATCCATAAGTTTGGACATAAGCCCTATCGAGCGAAACAGTTATTGAGGTGGATTTACCGATTTGGGGAAGATCGCTTTGATGAAATGACAGATGTTGCAAAGTCTTTTAGGTTAACCTTAAAAGAATCCGCATCTATTATTCCCCCTGAAATTAGCTTTGATCATCTTTCAACTGATGGAACTCGTAAATGGTTACTAAATGTTGGAGAGAAAAATGGAATTGAAAGTGTATTTATTCCCGAGGAGGACCGAGGGACTCTTTGTATTTCATCGCAAGTTGGTTGCGCTCTTGAATGTACCTTTTGCTCCACTGGAAGACAAGGCTTCAACCGGAATTTAACGGCCGGTGAAATTATTGGACAATTGTGGTTGGCTAATAAAATGTTACGTCATCAGGATGATTATAGTGGTTTAGAACGTGAGGGCCGAATAATAACTAATGTTGTAATGATGGGTATGGGAGAACCACTTGCAAATTATAAAAATGTGGTTCAAGCATTAGAAATGATGTTAGATGATCAGATATATGGATTGAGTCGCAGGAGAGTAACTTTATCAACCAGCGGTTTAATTCCTGCAATGGATAAATTAAAAGAAGATTGCCCTGTTTCTCTAGCCGTTTCTTTACATGCTCCAGATGATAAGTTAAGAGATCAGATTGTTCCTATTAATAAAAAATATCCAATAAAAGATCTAATGGCCGCATGTAAGAGATATATTAATAAAGCCCCGCGTGATTTTATTACCTTTGAATATGTAATGCTAAAGGGAGTCAATGATTCAATACAGCAAGCTAAGTTATTAATTCAGATTGTTAAAGAGGTTCCTTGTAAATTTAACCTGATTCCTTTTAATCCTTTTCCAAATAGTGGGTATTTATGTTCTGATAAAAAAACAATCAATGAATTTAAGTCTGTTCTTATGGAGGCTGGAATTATTGCTACTATCAGGAAAACGAGAGGGGATGATATTGATGCCGCCTGTGGTCAGCTTGCAGGTCAGGTTCAAGATAAAACTAAACGTACCATGAGGATAAAATCGGTATGACTAAGTCAAATAAATTTGAACAAGTATATAAAATTACTAAATTGGATAGAAGTTTAAAAAAAAAGCAAAAGCCTTTGTGCATTTGGTTTACAGGACTCTCTGGTTCTGGCAAATCTACATTAATAGACGCACTAGAAATTTATTTATATAAAAAAAATTTTCATACTTATGTTTTGGATGGAGATAATCTTCGCAATGGATTATGTGGAGATCTAGATTTTTCTAATGACAGTCGTGATGAAAATCTTCGTAGAGCTAGTGAAGTGGCAAGATTAATGGTGGATGCTGGGTTAATTGTTTTGGCTGGCTTTATTTCACCTTCGCTTAAGCAGCGGGAAAGGATCCGTAGGTTATTTAATAAGAATGAGTTTATTGAGGTTTTTGTGTCAACACCCTTAGATATATGCGAGAAGAGGGATGTTAAAGGACTTTATGAAAAAGCGAGGATTGGGAAGATAAAAAACTTTACGGGAGTGGATAGTGAGTTTGAAGTTCCAGATAAATCTGAAATAACCATAGATACTCAAAGCTCAAGTATAGATCAGTCAATGGTAGAATTAATTGGCCAATTAAAACTATGATAAAAACAAGAAAATGATCAAAAAAAATACAACGCAAGTATCAGTAGGAGGCATTGCAGTTGGGGGCGGAGCTCCTGTTGTAATTCAATCAATGACGAATACTAATACCGCGGACATGAAGGCTACTGTTAATCAAATTATAGAACTTTGGCAAGCGGGTTCAGAAATTGTAAGGATTACAGTTAACGATGAGGAGTCCGCAGCACAAGTTGCAGATATTAAGCGGACACTTCTTGATAATGGGTGCAATGTGCCTATCGTAGGTGATTTTCATTTTAATGGACATAAACTGCTCACTAAATTTCCAGGTTGTGCTTCTGCACTTGATAAATATCGAATTAACCCAGGAAACGTTGGTAAGGGGTCTAAGAGAGACGAACAATTCTCAACTATGATTAACCTCGCTATAGATAATGATAAACCAGTGAGAATTGGTGTTAACTGGGGTAGTCTAGACCAAGAACTTCTTAAGGTATTGATGGACGAGAATGCCAAATTAAAAGTTCCTTTGCCAGCATCAGCGGTGATGAAGGAAACCTTAATTCGGTCGGTTATCGACAGCGCTATAACGGCTGAATCAATTGGTCTTACTAAAAATAAAATTATCGTCTCTTGTAAAGTTAGTGATGTTCAAGATTTGATTGAGATATATACTAAGCTTTCTAAACGATGCAGTTACCCGCTCCATGTTGGTCTAACTGAGGCTGGAATGGGCTCTAAGGGAATAGTTGCCTCTGCAGCATCTATAGGGTATTTATTGCAACATGGTATTGGCGATACAATTCGTGTGTCCCTAACACCAGAACCTGGAGAATCAAGAACTACCGAGGTTATTGTTGCTCAGGAACTATTACAAACTATTGGAATTCGTTCGTTTACCCCACTTGTTACCGCATGTCCAGGATGTGGCAGAACTACCTCAACATATTTTCAAGAGCTAGCTGGGGTCGTACAAAATTTTTTACGCGAATCTATGCCAGAATGGAAAAAATCATATGAAGGAGTGGAGGAGATGACTGTTGCTGTTATGGGATGTGTCGTAAACGGCCCAGGAGAGTCTAAGATGGCAAATTTAGGTATCAGTTTGCCAGGAACAGGAGAGGTTCCAGTAGCACCTGTTTATGAGGACGGAGAAAAAACAGTTACTTTAAAAGGTGATAATATTGGTTTAGATTTCACGGGAATTATTACTAAATACATTGAACGAAAATATAAAAAAAGATCATAATTTATGACAAAAAAATTTCAATCTATAAAAGGATTTTATGATGTCACTCCAGACCGACAGAGGCTCTGGCGTTTTTTTGAAAAAGAAGCACTAAAAGTTCTCGATCAATACTCTTTTGAGGAGATTGGTTTACCTATTGTCGAGCCAACAGGCCTATTTGTTGAGGGGGTAGGTACTCACACGGATATTGTTGAAAAAGAAATGTATAGCTGGGAAGACAAGTTAAATGATGACAAGCTTACCTTAAGACCAGAGGGGACAGCAGGGTGCGTTAGAGCTGTCATTGAGAATAGCCTCACATATAACGGTCCAATAAAGCTATTTTATCGGGGTCCAATGTTTCGTCATGAGAATGTTCAGAAGGGTCGACAAAGACAATTTCATCAATTAGGGGTTGAAACATTTGGGGTTGAATCCCCTGATGCAGATGCAGAGCAGATTATTCTCTTAAGCCGCTTATTTAAGAATTTAGGGCTATCAAATATCAAATTAGAGTTGAATACAATTGGAGATTCTGAGGATAGGAGTCAATTTAGGAAAGCATTAATCAAATATTTTGAGGGTTATAAGAGTGAATTAGATAAGGATAGCCTTAGAAGGTTATATGAGAACCCTCTACGTATTCTCGATAGTAAGAACCCAACGATGCAAACATTGCTTGATAAAGCACCAAAATTGGTTAACTACCTCTCTGATGAAGCAAGAACTCATTTTGATTTACTTTGTCAGAACTTAGATTTGAATAAAATCGACTACGTATTAAACCCGAGGCTAGTAAGGGGACTGGATTACTACAACCGAACGGTGTTTGAGTTTGTTACTCAAGAACTTGGTAGCCAGGGAACTTTAGCCGGTGGAGGGCGATATGATTATTTAATTGAAAATTTAGGAGGAAATCATACCTACGCATGTGGGTTTGCGATTGGTATTGAGAGAATCGTTTTACTTTTAGAGGGAGATGTTTCACATAAAGGTATATTTAGGCCTGATGTCTATATAGTTAATGTGGGAAGTAAGGCAAGAAAATTGGTATTTAACATTGCAGAAGAACTTCGAGATTTAAATGTTAATACCTTGCTTAACATAGAAGGGAGCAGTATTAAATCTCAAATGAAAAAAGCAGATAAAAGTGGAGCAAAAATAGCATTAATTATTGGTGATAACGAGGTTGAAAAGAATGAAGTGCAAATTAAGTTTCTACGGAGAGATTCGCCACAAGTTACTATTAATTACAACAAAACAAGTTTATACATCAAAGAAAATTTATAAAAAAATTGAAAAATAATATATTAGAAATCAGTAATTTAGAAGTTTTCTCTAAGATAGATTCTAGGAAAAAACTTGTCAATTCTATCTCTTTTAATGTTCGTCGTGGGAAAACAACATGTATTGTAGGGGAGTCAGGAAGTGGAAAGAGCCTAACAGCTTTATCTGTTATGCAACTGTTGTCACAACAACTTAACTTAACTGGAAAAATTTTATTTAATGGTTCTAATTTGTGCGAAATAGATTCTGAATCTATAAGAAAAAAGCGTGGAAATGAGATCGCTATGATTTTTCAGGAGCCAATGACATCACTTAATCCAGTCTTAACAATTGGGTACCAGATTGAGGAATCACTAATGGTACATAATGACTTATCTAGAAGCCAACTAAATGTTCGTATTAATGAGCTATTAAGGCTTGTTGCTATTAATCCCGATAGAGTGAATAGTTACCCAGATGAACTATCTGGAGGCCAAAGACAAAGAATTATGATTGCGATGGCTATGTCATGTAATCCTGATTTATTAATTGCGGACGAACCAACTACAGCCTTAGATGTTACGGTCCAGGCACAGATTCTAGAGTTACTAGATCAATTAAAGAAAAAATTAGATATGTCGATGTTATTTATTACGCATGATTTTGGTGTTGTGGCGGATATTGCAGATGATGTAGTAGTAATGTACCAAGGCAAAATTGTTGAGCAAGGTGATGTTGATTCAGTTCTTAACAAGCCAAGACATCCTTATACTAAAGCTTTATTACAGTGCGTTCCGGATGCTCTTGGAAAAAAAACTTTAAAGCCTATTGATTATATGAAACTTGAGCGTGCGATGGCTTCTATATGAAATATCTTCTTACTGCAATGAGTCTATCTAAGAAATACGTTCAAACTCAAGGGTTTTTTTCGAGAAGAAAAACTACAATTAATGCACTTGATAATGTTTCTTTGAATATCAGAAAAGGTATAACTCTTGCAGTTGTTGGGGAGTCAGGAAGTGGAAAATCTACTTTGGCTAGATCAATTATTCGCTTGGTAGAAATTGATAATGGTGAAATAGCATTTGATGGAAATGATTTTCTAAGTCTTAATTCTTCAGCGTTAAAAAATTCAAGAAAAAATATCCAAATGATTTTTCAAGACCCTTACGCCTCTCTTAATCCACGTATGAAAATTCAATCTATTATGGAAGAGCCACTATTAATTCATAAAGTAGGTACAAAGCAATTAAGGCAAAAGAAAATTGAAGCAATGATTAAAAGAGTTGGTTTGGATTTTTATGATTTAGATAAGTATCCACATCAATTTTCAGGTGGACAAAGACAAAGAATTGGTATTGCTAGAGCCTTAATACTAGAGCCAAAATTAGTAATATGTGATGAACCAGTTTCAGCTCTTGATGTTTCTGTTCAAGCACAAATTGTTCAGTTATTAAAGTCACTTCAAAAAGAATTTGGACTAACGTACTTATTTATAACTCACGACCTTAGAATTGTTAGACATATTGCTGATGAAGTTGTTGTTATGAGGCAAGGAAAGATAGTTGAAACTGGAAAAACTGATATAATTTTTCAAAATCCAAAAACGACATACACAAAGAAATTACTTGCCTCAATACCAGGCATCAAGAAAACTACTTAAAGGAAGAACAGAAATGGCACTTGAACCAAACCAAATTGAAAAAGAAATTCAAATTGATAAATATCAAAATCTTTGGAACACTTATAAGCGATTAATTGCAGTCCTTGTTGCAATTATTATTTCTATTTATACTGGATTTCAATTTTATCAGTCTAGTGAAGTAAAAAGTGGCGAGGTAGCTTCCCAAATTTATCAGGAAATTATCATAGAAAATATTGAAAATACTGACATAATTAAACAAAAAGTCTCAGAATTAAAAAGTAATCATTCTTCCACACCCTATGCATCAAGGGGTGCTATTTATTTAAGTCGCTCTTTAGTGAACAAGAAAATGAATGATGAGGCTATTGAAGAATTATTATGGGCTTCTAATAATGCAAAAGAAAAATCAATTGAGTCTTTAGCTCTTTATACCCTCTCTAATCTTTATTTAATTAAAGAAAATCTTGATGATTCATTAGCAACGGCTAATAAAATTTCTTCACCTGGTTATTTGGGCCTTAAAAATGATCTATTAGGTGATATCTATATTGCAAACAATGATAAAGAAAAGGCTATATTAAGCTATGAAGTTGCGCTGAAATTTTACTTAAACAAAAGTGAACTCGCAAAGGTTATTCAAACTAAAATAGATGCAATTGGTCAATGAGAAGGTGTTTAATTCCATTTTTTCTTATTTTTTTTATAGTCGGCTGCTTTTTTGGACCGGTCAAAGAGCTCAAGAATCAAATAGAAGACACCTGGGATGCTGATACTCCAATAGTTCCACCGACTGAACTTATTGATATTTCTAATAGTAAAAAATTTTCTCGTTTATGGGCTGCACATTCTGGCACTGAGAGTCTTTGGGAGATTGATGCGAACTCATATGACATCCATACCCTCGGAATGTTTGTATATGAAGATTTTTTATTTACTCTTAATCATGATGGTCTAATCAAAAAATTCAACCTTAATACTGGCAGCCTTCTATGGGAAAAAGATTTCAATTTCAAAGTTTCTGCTGGTCTTTCTGGCGATAGCGATGCCCTTTATTTTGCTACTAGCGAAGGGGATCTCTGGAGCCTAGATCATGATGGGAAAAAACTTTGGAAGACATATGTTGGTGGTCAAGTTCATGTCAAACCCCTACCAAATACTAGCTTTGTTGTAGTAAAGTTAAATTTCAATAAATTTGTTCAAATAAATATTTCTGATGGTTCAATAAAATGGGATTATCAGGCACCAAATCCCCCATTAACAATAAATTACCAAGGAGATATGATATTTGCTAATGGGGTAATTTATTCTGGTTTACCTGGAGGTAAATTAATCGCTATTGAGGCGGAAACAGGTTCAATGATATGGGAAGTAAATGTTGCTTCACCAAAAGGACTTACAGAAATAGAGCGCGCTAATGATGTCACAAGCCAGCCTGTTATTGATGGCTCTATTATCTATTCTGTTTCAAGTAAGGGAAAAATTACTTCTTTTGATCGCCGCACATCACAAAAAATTTGGGATAGAACTTTATCTAGTTTTGTTGGATTGAATCTTTATGGGAATAACCTAATTGTTGTTCATGAGAGTGGCTCTATTTACTCATTAAATAATAAGGTAGGAAAATCAAATTGGAGAAATGCAGATTTGCAGTATAGGAATATTGGTAAAGGTATAATTATTGAAGACCTTCTTTCTGTCGGTGATTTCGATGGATACCTCCACCTAATTGATCTATTTAACGGAAAAATAAGCAGTAGAATTAAGCTATCAGGTTCACAAATTCTCGATAACATGATTAGCTTAGGCGATAACAAATTAATTGCTATGGATATAGACGGGAATATTTTTTGTATAGAAATAAATGATAATGTTGAAATAAAATCTACTGAAGAAATAAATGAGAATGATATATCAAATAATACTGATTTAATTGATAAGGTTGAGACTCGTGGCCATACTCAAGATAAAAATTATGACGAGACTTCAGAGTCATCGTGGTTAGACAAATTAAAAATCTGGAAGAAAGATAAAGCTTCAGATGATGAAAATTTATTATGAAAACAATAGTTATTGTTGGGCGTCCTAATGTAGGAAAATCTAGTCTTTTTAATCGCCTAACTAAAACTCGTGATGCAATTGTTGCAGATATGCCAGGATTAACTCGCGATAGGCATTATGGAAGATTAAGTATTGAAGAGCATCAATTTTTATTGGTTGATACTGGTGGCTTTGAGCCAAATAAAAAAGTTGGTATACAGAAAGAAATGGCTTTACAAACTCGCCTTGCGATAGATGAAAGCGATGTCTTATTATTTATAGTAGATGTTAGAGAAGGCCTGCATCCAATTGATCAGCATATTGCTGAAGTAATAAGAAAAAATAATAAACCCAAAATACTTTTAATTAATAAGGCTGAAGGGATGCAGGACGATATTGTTGCTGCAGAATTTTACTCTCTCGGCTTCAAGGAACATTTAGCTATATCCTCGGCACATGGCGATGGTATCTCGCAACTAAAAGATTTCTTAGTAAGTAATGATGATTTACCGGAGAAATTTTTGCATAATCAGATGATACCAAAGATTGCTATTGTAGGTCGTCCAAATGTAGGAAAATCAACATTGATTAACTCATTAATGGGTGAAGAGCGCTTTATTGCTTTTGATAAACCTGGTACCACAAGAGATGCTGTCTCTGTAAATTTTAGTTACCGTAAAAATACATTTACTCTTACAGACACTGCTGGCATACGTAAAAGAGGAAAAGTTTTTGAATCTGTTGAAAAATTTTCAGTTATTAAAACATTAAACGCTATTGAAAATTCGAATGTTAGTATTTTAGTTGTAGACTCAAAAGACAGTATCTCTGCTCAAGATATGCATATATTGGCTTATATCCTTGAATCTGGAAAATCCTTAGTAATTGCTTTAAATAAATGGGAGGATATTTCCAGCTATGATAAGGATCGAATTAAGGCTGAGATCGATAAAAAATTACCTTTTGTAAGCTTTGCTGAAAAAGTATTTATTTCTGCAATTAACAAAACTGGTCTACATTCTCTTATGAAGTCAGTAATAAAAGCACATGAATCTGCTTTGGTAAAATTTACAACACCACAGCTTAATGCCATTCTAGAAAATGCCTTAATTGGCCACCCACCAAAAATAATAAAAGGTATCAGACCTAAACTTAAATACGCTCATCAAGGAGGAATGAATCCCCCAACAATTGTTGTCCATGGAAACCATTTATCAGAGATTAAAAAGGACTACCTTAGGTATCTTGAATCTTTTTATAGAAAAGCTTTTGACTTAACAGGAACACCATTAAGAATTGAATTAAAGAATTCGTCTAATCCTTATGATGTTAAAGCTGAGGTAAAATCTAAGAAAACTGGATTAGTGACAAGGCGAAGAAGGATTGATGAAATTAGAAAAAAAAGAGATGAGAAAAAAAATAAATTATCAAGGCCTTAGTTTTATATTAATTGTAGAGGCTTTCCCAAAAGCGCCACCAATCTTTTTTTGAGCTTGTAAGTTTTTGTTTGTCAAATTTACTATCAGGATAATTTTTTTCTAAAATTCGTTCCGTATCTTTCTTTAGATCCTCAATACCTAGATGTTCATAGGCACTAATTGATATGACCAATGCTTCTTCTTGATGAATTGATTGCCTATAATTCTCTAGGACATATTTGGCCCGATTTAAGGCGGCTACATAAGCCTTTCTTTTCATGTAATAACGTGCAACATGAAGTTCTCTTTCTGCAATTTTATTCATGAGATAGCTCATGCGTATAATTGAATCTGGAGTATATTTACTTTCTGGAAATACGAGTGTTAATTCTTTTAATGCTTGGAATGCTAGTTCTAACTGCGTCACGTCACGATCACTGATATCCTGCATGGTAATCTTTTTTACGAGCCCACGGTCTCTGAATAACACTACACCCTTAAGGTAGTAAGCATAATCCATAGAAGGGTGATTTGGATAGGTTCTAATAAACTTTTCTAGCATACCAATTGCTTCGGCCTCTCGAAAACCATTTTTATAGGCATATGCTAAGTTAAGTTTGATTTGAGGCGCTAATTTTGAGTTTGGAAAACGCTTTTCAGCCTTTTCAAGATAATCAGCTGCTTTAACCCAATCTCTGTTCTCAGCAAAATTTTCTGATTGCTGTAAAATCCACAGGTCACTTCGCCCAGTAGTTTCATCGAATTCAGTGGGTTCGCCAAAAATAAAACAACCTGACAGTAATGCTGATAATATTAAACTTAGGAATGATTGATTAATTATTGTTTTATTCATTTGAGAGAAATTATACATTATGGTACCTGAGAAAAAAGAATTTAAAGTACCAATTGAGCTTGGTGGTCATAGAATTGATAGTGTTATCCAATCTCTTTTGCCAGAATATTCTCGAACTCGTATTCAGAAATGGATAAAAGAAGGTTACGTAAAAGTTGATAGCTTATCTATTAATCCCAAAAAAAAGATTCTTGGAGGGGAATGGATTGAAATTCAAATTCAACCAGAAGAGCAATCTCAACAATTTGAGCCAGAAAATATTCCTCTTGATATTATCTTTGAGGATGACCATATCTTAGTTATTAATAAACCATCTGGCCTTGTAGTTCATCCGGCTGCAGGAAATTGGTCAGGGACACTTCTAAATGGCCTTCTCCACTATTTACCTTTTAGCAAAGGGCTCCCCAGAGCAGGAATTGTTCATCGTCTGGATAAAAATACAACTGGCTTAATGGTTATAGCCAAGGATGAAGTATCACAAAATCATCTTGTCAGGCAGTTACAGAGTAAAAAGGTGAAGCGTGAGTATAGGGCGATCGTATGGGGCCAGGTATGGAAAAATAAATCTATTAGTCAGCCTATTGGTCGGCATCCTAGAGCAAGGGTTAAAATGGCAGTTAACAAAATTAATGGCAAAGATTCTATTACACATTATGAAGTCTTAGAACGTTTCGGCATGAATTCTTATCTTCGATGTAATCTTGAAACTGGGAGAACTCATCAAATTAGAGTGCATATGCAATTCAATGAATCGCCTATTGTAGGTGATCCTGTGTACGGATTAAAAAAAATTATCCCAACTAAAAGTATGAGTCCTAATCTAAAAAAAGCTACTTTAGAATTTGACCGTCAGGCTTTACATGCAATTGCCCTCGGTCTAATTCATCCTTTTACACACGAACCTATGCGATGGGAAGTAGATCTTCCTGCTGATATGAAATCTCTTTTAGACATTATTCGAAAAGAAGCCATACCAGAAAAGGAAGTATTTAAATTTGATAATATGTATGTCGAAGATCCAATTAGTGAAGAGCCTGAGGAAGTAGATTTTGATTTCGAAGATGACAACTAGTAATTATTTTTATCCTAAATGGAATGTTCCTGCTAATATAAAATCAATCCAGACTCAACGCCAATCTGGCTCTAGTAATGGTTGCTTTTCCAGTTTTAATTTAAGCTATGATGTTGGTGATGATCCAGAATCCGTTAGAAGGAATTTATTAACTTTAAATTCTATCCTTCCATCTAATCCTTATTGGCTCAATCAAATTCATGAGAATATTGCTCTCGAATTACCATGCGATAAAAATTTATTAAATGCCGATGCCTCATATACAATGCAGAACAAAGTTGTTTGTGCTGTAAGAACCGCAGATTGCTTACCTATTCTTTTAACAAATGTGAATGGTGATTTTGTGGCTGCAATCCATGCTGGTTGGCGAAGTTTGGCATCAGGCATTATTGAAAATACATTAAATAAAATTAATTCAAAAAGTGAAATAATTGCATGGCTTGGGCCATCTATAGGAGAATATTATTATGAAGTAGGGAAACAAGTATTTGATGTATTTACTCAAAATGATCCTGATAGCAAGTATGGATTTAAAAAGTTACCCAGTAATAAATACTTATTGAATCTTCCAAAGATAGCTTTAGCTAAGCTAAGAAATAAGGGTATAACTCAATTATTCGGTGCTGGTGTAGACGAATTATTCTGTACATACCGTGATAATGATTTGTTTTATTCTCATCGTAAAGAAGGCGTTACAGGCAGAATGGCTTCACTTATATGGATTGATTCCTAATATATTCATTTTTATTTAACGAAATTACTTGACAGGGTGTGTAAGATAAAAAAATACTTGATTGAGTGCGTAAGAAAAAAATACTATATTAACTAGCTCTATCATCTTCTTGAACTTCAAACTATAATGTGCGCAATTTATGACTAATATAACAACACTTTTTTGGATTATCTCTACCTGTCTTGCAGGTGGATTTTTAAGTTTATTATTTGCCTTTCTTTTTTTTAAAAAGTCCAACATTAATGTTGTTACAAATATGGTTAGTTTGTCGGTTGGAACTATGCTTGGTGCCGTCTTTCTTGAAATACTCCCACATGCACTAGAGCAGTCCACTGACTCTCATGACACTATGTTTATAGTATTAATTGGTTTGCTAATCTTTTTTACTTTAGAAAAGTTATTGATTTGGCGCCATTGCCACGGAGACCATTGTGAAACTCATTCACATGAAGCACAACTTAAACATAAAAAAGGTGGAAGTCTTCTCCTTATAGGAGATCTGTCTCATAACTTTATCGATGGAATACTAATAGCAAGTGCGTTCTTATTTGAAATTCAATTAGGGTTAGTTACTGCTTTAGCGATTTATGCTCATCAAATTCCACAGGAGATGGGCAATATATCCATATTTGTCCATAAAGGTCTTAAAAAAAATAAAGCTATTTTATTGAATGTAATTGCTAATATATCAATGACTGCTGGCGCTATAATTACCTATGTTTTAATTGATTCCGCTGGGAATATACTTCCTGTTTTATTAGCCTTTACAGCATCAAACTTGATTTATGTTGCTGTATCTGACCTTATTCCAGGACTGCATAAAAAAACTGAAATAAAAGAGTCATCAATGCAAATTGCCATGATTCTTATTGGTGTAATTATTATTTATATTTTCCATCTCTTCTTACATTAAAGATGATAACAAAACTCGATTACTATTCACCAAAAATTGGTTTTATATCGCTTGGCTGTCCAAAAGCTGGATCAGATACCGAAAAAATGCTAAGCAAGATCAAGGCAGAAGGCTATGAAATAGCAAAAAATTATCAAGATTCAGAGCTTGTTATTGTTAATACATGTGGTTTTATTGATAGTGCAGTAGAGGATTCTCTTGATGCTATTTCAGAGGCATTGGATGAGAACGGAAAAGTCATAGTGACTGGCTGTCTTGGTGAGAGGAAAAGCGTCATAGAAAAACGTTTTAATAATCTATTGGCGATCACCGGCTCCGAGGCTTATAAAGAGGTTATGGACGCAGTTCACTTACATGCTCCTAAGCCTATTAACCCTCATATTGATCTTATCCCACCTCAAGGTATTCGCTTAACTCCAAAACATTATGCTTATATTAAGATTTCTGAAGGTTGTAATCATAAGTGTACATTTTGTATTATTCCATCAATGCGGGGAAAATTAATTAGTCGACCTATAGGCGATATTATGCAAGAAGCTGAGAGCCTTGTTAAATCAGGAGTTTCAGAGTTAATTATTATCTCTCAAGACACGAGCGCATATGGTGTAGATATTAAATACCGACCCGGTTTTTGGAATGGACGGCCCATAAAAACTGATTTATATAGCCTAGCTAAATGTCTCGGTGAGCTGGGTGTTTGGGTGCGATTTCATTATGTTTACCCCTATCCTAATGTCGATAGATTAATAGAGTTAATGGCTTCTGGATTAATCCTTCCTTATATAGATGTACCATTTCAACATGCTAATCCTCAAATATTAAAGTCTATGAAGCGCCCAGCAAATGCTGAAAATAATCTTGAAAGAATTAATAGTTGGCGTTCAATATGCCCGGATCTAATAATAAGAAGTACATTTATTGTTGGATTTCCTGGAGAAACAGAGGAGCAATTTAATGATCTTCTTGATTTTCTTCGTTTAGCTAAGATCGATAGGGTCGGGTGCTTTATTTATTCTGACGTCGATGGAGCAACTGCTAACTCTCTCGAAAATCAGGTACCAGAAAAAGTCAAGCGTGAGAGACATGATCGTTTTATGATGGTACAGAATGAAATTAGTAAGAAGAAGTTGTTGGATAAGGTTGGTTCTATACAAACGGTTTTGATAGACCAGGTAGATGAGGAGTTTGCTAAAGCTAGATCATATGCTAATGCACCAGAAATTGATGGCAATATATTTCTTAAAAATCCAGAAGGCTTAGAGCCGGGGGATATGTTAGATGTTAAAATTGAATATTCTGAAGATTATGATTTATATGCGGGGCCTAATTAATTAAATAGGATATTGAATACGTGAAAGATGTTATTACTCGATTTGCACCAAGTCCAACAGGATATCTTCATATAGGAGGTGTAAGGACTGCTTTAATCTCATGGGCATATGCAAAAAAGCATAATGGTCAATTTATTTTGAGAATCGAGGATACAGATAAAGAAAGATCAACACCTCAGGCTATTGAAGCAATAAAAGATGGTATACAGTGGCTAGAACTAATAAATGACGGCCCTATTTATTTTCAAACTCAACGTATTGCTAGGTATTCAGATGTTATCAAAAAAATGCTAGAAGATGGTCATGCTTATTATTGTTATTCCTCAAAAGAGGAATTAGATCAAACAAGAGAAGATAATATGAAATTAGGAAAAAAGCCAAAGTATGATGGTAAATGGCGTCCTGAAAATAATAAGACGCTTCCTGATATTCCTGAAGACATTAAACCAGTTATTCGTTTTAAAAATCCAATACAAGGATCTGTTACGTGGGTAGATTTGGTAAAAGGTAAGATTACCATTAACAATGAGGAGTTAGATGATTTTATTATTGCTCGCTCTGATGGTTCACCTACATATAATTTTTGTGTTGTTATTGATGACTGGGATATGAAGATAACCCATGTAATTCGTGGGGATGACCATATAAACAATACTCCAAGGCAAATAAATCTCCTTGCGGCATTAGAGGCCCCTATACCACACTATGCACACCTTTCAATGATTCTTGGGGAGGACGGTCAAAAGCTATCAAAACGGCATGGAGCGGTAAGTGTTATGACATATAAAGACCATGGATATTTGCCAGAGGCACTAAAAAATTATCTTGCTAGACTAGGCTGGAGTCATGGAGATGATGAAATATTCGATATGTCAGAACTCTGTGAGTGGTTTGACTTTAAAAATGTTACTTCGTCATCAGCCCAATTTAGCAAAGAGAAGTTGGATTGGATTAATAATTATTATATTAAAAATAAAGATACAGATGAATTATCAGCGCTTATTAAGAAAATTTTACTAAAAAATAAGTTTGATAATTTAGATGATAAAAAAATTACTGATGCAATTAATTTATTTAAGGAAAGAGCAAACAATTTAAATGAATTAGCACAAAACCTAGCATTCTTTTTTAAACCACCTAAAGCTAGCAAAGAATTGATTAAAAAGTATTTTAATCAAAATACTTTAGAACTATTAAGTTTATTTTTTAAAGATTTAGAGGGGCATGGTTTATCTGAAGCTACTATAGACGAGTACATAAAAAGCTTCGTTAAATTAAATGAAATTAAATTTCCATCAATTGCTATGCCATTAAGAATAATTATTGTCGGTACAGATCAATCTCCAAGCGTAGGTAGTATAATTTCAATTTTATCAATAGATGAATCGCTAAGGCGATACAATGAGTTTTTAAAACAATATGACTAATAATATTATGCATTTACAAGATTTATTTCTAAACCAAGTAATAGAAGAAAAGATTTCTGTTTCAATCTATCTTTTAAATGGTATTAAACTTCAAGGACAGATTGAATCATTTGATCAGCACATAATAGTATTAAATAGTACGTCACCTCAATTAATATACAAGCATGCTATTTCAACTATATCTCCATCACAAAGTCTTAAACTAAAATATGCCGACTAAAATTAATGTTTGATCGACCTCAAGTAGGTGATAAAGCAATTATTGTAAGTTTAGATTTTAATGATCTAAATCATCATGAGAGCACTGATGAGATAATTCAACTATCAATAAGTGCAGGATTTGAGGTTTCTGATGTTGTTGATAGTAAGAGACAGACGCCCGATGCAAAACTTTTTATAGGGTCAGGAAAGGCTGATGAGTTACTCCTTATTAAAGATGAAACTGATGCTTCAACAATAATTTTTAATCATGAACTTACGGCCTCTCAGGAACGAAATCTTGAGAAATTGTTGAGTCTACGAGTTTATGACAGAACGGCGCTGATCCTTTTTATTTTTGCACAGAGAGCAAAAAGCTACGAAGGAAAGCTCCAGGTTGAATTGGCTCATCTCGCCCATTTATCCTCTAGATTAACACGAGGCTGGAGTCACCTAGAAAGACAAAAAGGCGGCATTGGGGTCAGAGGAGGTCCTGGTGAAAAGCAAATAGAATTAGATCGCAGAATGATTGGTATAAGAATTAAGCAGTTAAAAGAAAAGCTAAGAAAATTAGATAAGCAAAGAGGTATGCAAAGAAGAGCAAGAAAAAGGTCTAATGTTTTGTCTATTTCAATTGTAGGTTACACAAATGCAGGAAAATCAACGCTCTTTAATTATTTAACTCATGAAAAAATATTAGCCGAAAATAAATTATTTGCTACATTAGATACCACATCAAGAAAATTGTTTTTAGAGGAAGGTCACTCTGTAGTGGTCTCTGATACAGTAGGATTTATTAAAAGCTTACCTACAACATTAATTGAAGCATTCAAATCAACACTTGAAGAAGCAACAGATTCTGACCTATTAATTCATGTAGTCGATATAAGTAACACTAATAAAGCAGAGCAAATAATTCAGGTAGATAAAATTTTAAAGGAAATCAAGGCGCACGAGATACCTCAGCTATTAGTTTTAAATCAAATTGATAAAATTGATATCAAATCAGGATATGACCGAGATGAATATGGTAGTATTAACCGTATTCAACTTTCAGCCAAAACTGGTAATGGAATTGAATTTTTAAAGAAAGCGATAGTCGAATTTAGTCAAAAACAAAAAAATCAAAGAAATGGACAATATGCATAACATGATAAAAAAGATTAAGAACGTATTAGCTGCAGAAGAAGGACCTCCGGATCTAGATGATCTTTTTAAGGACCTGAAAAGTAAATTAAATAGTTTTTTAGGTGGAAAAAAACGTAACGGGCTAAGAGGCGTTCCCAACGAACCGAATAATACTAACGGCTCAGATAACATTCCTGTAGGCCCTATTATATTAATTATTTCTCTTATCTGGATGGCAACTGGTTTCTACATCGTAGATCAGGGGTCAAGAGGTATTATATTAAGATTTGGTAAAAATACAGAAATCACTCAGCCAGGCCCAAGATGGCATATACCTTACCCAATTGAATCAGTTGAAATTGTTAATCAAGAACAAGTCAGAACAATTGAGGTTGGCTATCGATCTTCGGGGTCGCTTGGAACAACCTCACAAGAGCTTCGTGAATCATTAATGTTAACTGGCGACGAAAATATTATTGACCTACAATTTGCAGTTCAATATAACCTCAAGTCTGTTCAGGATTATCTCTTTAATAATCGTTCTGCAGATGGTTCGGTTAGAGGTGCTGCTGAGACAGCTATTCGTGAGATTGTGGGTAAAAGTGAAATGGATTTTGTACTGTTTGAAGGTCGTGAGGAAATAGCAATTAAAACTAAAGCTTTGATGCAGGATATCTTAGACCGCTATGTTACTGGCATCAATATCAATAGTGTCACAATGCAGAATGTACAACCACCAGAACAGGTCCAAGCTTCCTTTGATGATGCAGTCAAGGCTAAGCAGGATCTTGAGCGACAGAAAAATGAGGGGCAAGCATATGCAAATGATATTGTTCCTAAAGCAAAAGGTAGTGCTTCAAGACTTATAGCTGAAGCTAATGGGTACAAGGTTTCTGTTGAAAATGAAGCAAAAGGTAATGCAAGTAGATTTGACCAAATTTTAACTGAATATAAAAGAGCTCCTGAGGTAACAAGGAAGCGCCTATTTTTAGAGGCTCAAGAAAAAATTATGTCTGCTATATCTAAGGTAATTGTCGATCAAAAAGAGTCTAACAGCTTACTTTATCTTCCTCTTGATAAAATTATTGGGCAAAAAAGAAACCTTAGTTCAGATCAAAGAGACCCAAGTCAGGCTTCTAACCAAGCTCCAAATCGAGGTGATTCTGCCTCTGATGTTATTAATTCAATTACAGAACGCTCTCGGGGTGCATTTCGGGCCCGCGAAAGGGATTCAAGGTAGATAAAATATGATAAATATATCCAGATTAGCCGTAGTATTTTTTACTTTATTGATCTTACTGTCACTTTCGACATTTACAGTAGACCAAAGAGAGCATGCCGTAGTATTTAGATTAGGCGAAATTGTCTCTGTCAAGCCAGATCCAGGACTCTATTTTAAAGTACCCTTAGTCGAAAATGTTAGGTTCTTTGATAAGAGAATTCTTACGTATGATTCAAATCAGCCAGACAGATTCATAACTAGTGAGAAAAAAAATGTTTTAGTGGACTCATATATTAAATGGCGTATAACTGATCCTGCCAAGTACTATGTTTCGGTAAATGGGGATGAACGGCAAGCAGAAAGAAGGCTAACTCAAACAGTGAATGATGGTTTAAGAGCTGAATTTGGTAAAAGAACTATCCAAGAAGTAGTTTCTGGTGAACGCTCTGAAATTATGAATATTATTAAAGAGCGTGCAGATAGTGACTCTAGGTCGATAGGTATTGAAATACTTGATGTGCGGATACGAAGAGTTGATCTTCCTAAAGAGGTTAGTGAGTCTGTGTATCAAAGAATGAATGCAGAAAGAAAATCCGTTGCAAATGAATTAAGGTCACAAGGTTTTGCTGAATCTGAAACAATAAGGGCTGATGCTGAAAAACAGAGGGATATAATTATCACTGACGCGTATCGTGAAGCTCAAATAATTAAAGGGCAGGGCGATGCTAAGGCATCAAGAATTTATGCTGAGACTTTTTCTAAGAATCCAGAATTCTATGATTTTTATCGAAGTTTAGAAGCATATAGAAAAAGCTTTGATGGCAAGGATGATATTATGGTCCTTGATGCTAACTCTGACTTTTTCAAGTACCTTCGTGGGGCTAATAAAAAGTAATTGGCAGAGTTTTTTTTAAAGGTAATTGGAATATTATTTGTGGCTGAAGGTTTGTTTCCTTTTATATTGCCGAATATCTGGAGAGATACCTTAAAAAAAATACTATTAAAAAATAGTGATTCACCTCGAGAAATACCATTCCTATCTAAGGTGCTTAGATATAAGGAAGGTCAAATTCGATTTATTGGACTTTTTTTAATGCTTTTAGGCATAATAATAATTTTAATGGCAAACTAACGATATGTCACAATGGCGCCTTCCTGAAAATCTTAAAGACCTTTTGCCTCATCAGGCAAAAAAACTAGAACTATACCGTAGGTCTTTACTAGACTTATTTGATTCAAAGGGTTACCAATTAGTAATTCCTTCACTTGTTGAATATATTGATACGCTAAATGCGCATGGTAAAGATTTAGATTTAGATACATACAAGGTAGTTGATCAACTTACAGGAAAAATGATGGGTGTAAGTTCAGATTTAACAACGCAAACTGCTCGAATTGATGCTTACTTATGTAAGAACCAGGCTGTTAATAAGCTTTGTTATGCCGGCCCAGTTTTAAGGACTAAATCTCTTCGAGGCCAATCACGAGAGCTCTATCAAATAGGATTGGAGTGTTTTGGTGATACAAGTTTTTCAACTGATATTGACGTACAAAAAACATTAATAGAGTCTCTTAAATTATTGAATATAAAAGAAATAGTTTTAGATATCAATCATTTAGATATATATAATTTAATAATTTCTAGATTAGATCTAAACATCCAAGAAAAATCAGAAATAGCCCAAGCAATGATAATAAAAGATTCAGCTGCTCTAAGAGAATTGCTGATACGATTTAAAAATAATAAAGATGCAAAGACATTAATGAATTTACTAGATATGTATGGTGATAAAAAGGTTATTAAGGAGTTACTTTTACTTGATAGCTCAAATCAAGATATTAAAAAAATCATTACTGACCTTGATGTGCTAGTAGAAAGTTTAGGTGAATTAGATGTGAAGTTAAGCTTTGATTTTTCTGATATACGTGGTTATCAATATCATAATGGACTTATATTTTCAGCATATTCGAAAACATTTAAATCTGTTGTTGCACAAGGTGGTCGCTATGACAATCTTAATAATAATAGAGCTGCAACAGGGTTTTCTATGGATTTAAGATACATAGTAAGCCATTTGTAAATTTTTTTAAAGATAATATATGATTAAAAATGTAGTGGTTATTGGTACTCAGTGGGGTGATGAAGGAAAAGGAAAGATTGTTGATTGGTTAACAGATCATGCCGATGCTGTTGTAAGATTTCAAGGCGGTCACAATGCTGGACATACCCTTGTTATAGGCCAGGGAGATGTTCAGAAGGAATACAAACTAAACCTAGTTCCTTCTGGAATTATTAGAAAAAATATTGAGTGTTTCATTGGTAATGGTGTAGTCCTTGATATTAAACATTTAGAAAAAGAGATTCTGTCATTAGAGGTAGATGGTATTAGTGTAAGAGATCGACTTTATATTAGTCCTGGCTGCCCATTAATTTTAAATTATCATGTTCAACTAGATCAAGCTCGAGAAGCTAAAAGAGAAAATGACAAAAAAATTGGTACTACTGGTAAAGGAATAGGCCCCGCATATGAAGATAAGGTAGCAAGGAGATCAATTAGGGCTTACGACCTTTTGCATCTTAATGGGCTTAAGGATAAGTTAGTAGATCTTTTAGATTATCATAACTTCGTTTTAACAAAATATCTTGGAGTAAAAAGTATTGATTTCAATGAGCAGTGGGATGAATTGGAAAAACAAGCTGTCTTTATTAAGCCTTTTTTAACCGATGTATCAGAAAAGCTCCATGCCTTAAATAAGGTAGGTAAGAGTATTTTATTTGAAGGCGCACAAGGATCGCTGTTAGATATTGATCATGGTACATATCCTTTTGTAACATCTTCAAATTGTGTTGCAGGACAGGCTTCAGCTGGATCAGGTGTTGGTCCTCAAATGCTTAGCTATATATTAGGAATTACAAAAGCGTATACAACTAGAGTAGGCGGCGGACCATTTCCAAGTGAACTTGATATAGAGCATGATAATTCTCCAGGCGCTCAAATGTCTGTAAAGGGAAAAGAAATTGGTACGGTAACTCAAAGAAAGAGAAGGTGTGGGTGGTTTGATGCAGCGGCACTGAAAAGATCTGCGTTTATTAATGGCTTATCTGGACTTTGTATAACTAAGCTTGATGTTTTGGATGGAATTGAAACCTTAAAGATTTGCATTGGCTATGAATTAGATGGAAAAAAATTAGATTTACTTCCACTAGGTTCGGATCAGGTAAAAAATTGTAAGCCAGTATTCATTGAAATGGCTGGATGGAAAGAAAGTACATATGGTGTTAATAATTGGAAGGATTTACCAAAGAATGCCCAAGATTATTTATTAAAGCTAGAAGAATTATGTGAAGTTTCTTTGCATATAGTTTCAACAGGCCCAGAGCGAGATGAAACTATAATGCTTCATCATCCATTTGAAGCCAATTAACTTTGTTTAATTTACAATTATCCATAAGTGATTAAAGAAAAAAAAATTGTAGAGACAGTAATTTCATCTTCATGGATATTTACTGCTAATGACGACGATAAGTTGCTTAATAATCATTCTGTCGTTATTGACGGTGGCATGATAGTTGATATTATAGATTCAGATTCTGTCTTTAATATTTATGATGCCAAAG
>JAQWQF010000022.1 GCA_029244935.1 Methylophilaceae bacterium
ATAAATAAATAAATTAAATAGAAAGAGTAGATTATGAAGTCAATTGAATTAATATATGTTTTTATTGTCAAGTTAGTATGTCAATCTTATTAAAAATTATCATTGCGGTTATCATAATTGTTGCTGCTACTGAGCTGAGTAAGAGAAGTACAACGCTCGCTGCTATCTTGCTTGCAATGCCTATCGTATTGTTTGTGTCTTTCACCCTAATATGGGAAGAATCGAAAGATACTCAAAAAATAGCAATACTTACACATGAAACATTAATGTTTATATTGCCTGTGTTACCATTTTTATTCTTATTGAGCTATCTTCTTAAAAACGGAATTAATTTCTACCTATCCCTTGGAATTTCATCTGCTGGAATTATTTTGGTTACACTTTTATTACAGAAATATTTTTTCCAATCTTAAAATTTATATAAAAATATGTGTCCAGCTTGTTATCTTAATGGTTTTTTATTCTTAATATTCGGTGCCAGTGGAGCAGCCATAGCGAGTAATCCGTGGGTTATTGCTCTTGCAGGAGCCTTAACTGTAGCAGGACTCTATTGGATGTGGAAAGCATGGAAAAAAAGAAGTCCAGGAACAATGATGAAAAATGTAAAAACAACAATTATTTTTTTACTGGTTTTTGCTGCAGGTTTCACTACAGCCTCATACATTACTCACGAATACTTCAAAAATTTATATGAGCAACAAACAAGGTTATCTTCTTTTGTAACCGAAAATGGAGATAAGAATGAATCCATATATATAATATCTTAGGGACTTTGATATAATCTCAACATGAATCAAATCAACATTACACCAAAAGATATTAGTAGAATATTTTGGGAGCTAATTTATGGGACAGAAGAAAATTTTAGCCCGTTAGACAGAGCAAATTTATTAAACACAATTTCTAAATTAGACATTCTTAGAGATAAAATAGACTTACTCAAGAGCCATTACTTGATAATGCCTCCAAACGAAAAAATACTTAATGATCACCGTTTTAAAACTACTTCTTCAACAGCTGTTATAGTTCCAATGAAGACATTTACTCTTGCTGTAAGTCATTAATACATAGCCATTAAAAGCTACCTAAGGTTATTTTTTTGGTTTAAGAAGTTATTTGGATAATTTTTTACCTAGCTTAATTTATGATTAATTTTTATAAAGACAAACAAAATAATAGAAAAATACTCCCACGTTTTTTTTATAGAAACTTTATCGACCATATTAAAGAAAATAACCTATCAAAAGATAAAGCTATTGAATTATTCGAAGATTTAGTTCTTTCAAGTAAGGGCTCTGATTATTTAAAATTTACATGGAATTTACCTAAAATATTTAATAAATATTTTAATAAAGAAGAAATTGTAAAGCTAGAATCTATATTGAAAAAAAAACGCGATAAAAGATTAGGTAAAGCAAAAAAACATATTTATCCTCATGTTTCAGATGAATTTACTCTAGAGAATAATTTTCTTGAGTCAGTCTTTGATACAAGTAAGCTCCCAGAAATATTAAAAAAAGATATTTTTTTTACTATGGGGAGTTGCTTTGCAAGAAATTTTTCTAATTTTCTAAATGACAAAGGTATTAAATCACAAAACCTTGGTTTTGCTGAGGACTTAAATACACCTGGCTCTAATGCTTCATTTCTGAAATTTGTTTCTTCAGAAAGTAAGGAATTATTATCCAAGGAATTACCTAGTCTTATTAATCGCTATTGGGGTTCACTAGACCAGGAAAATATAGATACTTTAATTAAATCTAAAACTGACGAAATCCTTACTGTGAGAAAACTAATTCAATCATGCACTAAAATTATTATCACCCTAGGGAATACAATCGATTTTTATAAATCAAATCCTGGACGCGAAGAGATTGTCCCAAAATTTATAAGCTTATCGCATTCAGAGGATATCGATACAAGAATCAATGCCGCTGCAAGAATAAAGAAAACTGGCGCCTATATGAGAATGTCGACTTTTAGTGAAACTAAGGAATATATTCAAAATATCTATACCTTTATAAGAAAATTATCACCAAAAGTAACAATTATCTTTACTGTTTCACCAGTCCCTATAGACAGTGTGCTAGGAATATCAGACCCATTGAATCTAAATGCAATAGAGATAGACTGTATAAGTAAAAGCACGATAAGGTCTGCATTACATGAAGTTATGAATTCCCATGAAATAGTAGAGGAAAAAAACATTTTTTATCTCCCATCCTATGAAATTGTTAGGTGGGTAGCCCCTGTAACAGACTTGGCTGTATTTGGAAACGAGGATGCCTCGTCAAGACATGTTTCTAATGATATTCTCAACAGTGTATGTGAGTTTATTTATAATGATTCAGCTGAAAGCAAAACAATGTTTAAACATAAATATAAATTATAAAATATGGATATTTCTGAAGAAATAAAAATGGCATATAAGATTGCCAATACTCAAATTAATGTTTTTCCCTACCCGCATTTATATGTGAAGAATGTATTTACAGATGAATATTATGCTCAGATTATTAAACACCTTCCTCATTATGATCAACTAAGAACCATAAGTGATGTGAGGCCAATCCCTAAGGGTGGGTACTTGGAAAGATTTGCCTTAAATCTCGATGATAAATCATTGGGAGTTTTAAGCGATAAAAATTATTTATTTTGGTCAAATCTTAGAAAACAATTTTTATCTGGTGGAATTAAAAATTTTTTACTTTCAAGTAAATTTTCTGCTTATGTAGAGTCAAGATTTTCAAATTTTAAAGAATTAGAATTTTTTGATGAGCTGTTATTAATTAACGATACTCTAAATTATAGTTTAGGCCCTCATACAGACTCACCAAAAAAAGTTATGTCCTTTCTTTTTTATCTTCCTAAGGATGAGTCACAAATAAATCTTGGTACCTCAATTTACGTCCCAAAAGATACATCGTTCAATTGCATTGGACTTAATCATTATTCGCATGATGACTTTATAAAGATTCATACTAATGACTTTTTACCTAATTCGTTATTTGGATTTATAAAGACTAATAATTCATTCCATGGAGTCGAAAAAATAGTTAGCGATGAAAGAAGATGGGTACTTCTCTATGATATTTATGTTAAAGATAAAGGAAAATAATAGTAAATTATTTTATTTTTTGAGTCTGTCTCTTTAAATAAAGGTATGATAAATTTAAGCAAAAAGGAATAAATCCCGCGTAAATAAATTTATTTATTTCGTAATGATTTATCCCAAAAAAGCTAACTAAACCAATAACTACACCAGTTATATAGGTTATTGTTGTAACTTTCTTTCCCATAGATAAAATTATGATAAGTGGTGCAAATGTTATCCCTAAAAGAGTCCATGCGTAGATTACAATCATAAATACACTATTAGATTCTTTGCATTATTCAAAGAAATAATAATTTATTTTTTGCTAAAATATTTGTTTGTTTCACTTTTAATAATTTTACTAAGTAGCAATAATCCAATCAAATTAGGAATTGCCATCATCCCATTCGTAATATCTGACAAATTCCAAATTAGACCTAGGCTCATTGTCGCCCCAATAAAGACAGCAAAAACATAAGCGACTCTATAATATTTTATTATGTTGGTACCCATTAAAAATTCTAGACCTTTTTCACCGTAGTAACTCCAGCCGATAAGCGTGGAAAATGCAAACAAGACTGTTGAAAATGCAATAATAATAACCCCGCCATAACCTAATGTGACCTCAACACTTTTGCTTGTTAATTCTCCTGCACTAACTCCTAGCGTCCATACATCAGTAGTAAGAATTACTAGTGCGGTTAAAGTACACACTACGATAGTATCAATAAAGGTTCCAGTCATTGTTACGAGTGCCTGACTCACTGGATCTTTTGTCTTTGCAGACGCGGCAACGATTGAAGCAGACCCTAGACCTGCTTCATTTGAAAATAGACCTCTAGCAACCCCAAAACGAATTGCAGCAGCAATCGTTGCTCCTACAAAACCACCTGTTGCTGATGCTCCATTAAATGCACTATTAAATATTAATGAAAATGCATGTGGTATTTGATCAAAACGGACTGATAAAGTAACTAGCATAGTACCGATATAAAGAATAATCATAAAAGGAACAAGTACAGAGACAAAGCGCCCTATAGATTTGATTCCACCAATGATAACGAGTCCAGTAAGAATAGCTAAAAAAATTCCTGTCCAATGAGAAGAGATGTTAAAAGCACTTTCGAAAATATGTGCTGATGAGTTTGCTTGAACCATATTACCAACACCAAATGCAGAGACAACAGTAAAGAATGCAAAGAAGGCTCCCAATAATGGCATGTTAGCCCCTTTGGAAATATAGTACATTGCACCACCTCGCATCCCATTTGGCCCTTTTTCCCGATACTTTACAGCTAGCAGTCCTTCGGAATACTTTGTCGCCATACCGAGGAGACCTGTAAGCCACATCCAAAAAATAGCACCAGGACCGCCCAATGTAATAGCTGTCGCAACTCCAACTATATTACCGATACCTACAGTTGCTGCTAAGGCAGTCATTAGTGTTGAAAATTGAGAAATATCTCCTTTTCCCTTATCTTTGGTAAAGATAATTTTAAAGGCGAGAGGAAGAGATCTGAATTGCAACCCCTTTAAGAGAAAGGTTAGATAGATGTGAGTCCCAACAAGTAAAATTAACATTGGGGCTCCCCAAACCCATCCAGATAAAACACCTATAAAAATTTCAAATTTTTCTAAAAAATGCATTTTTTATCTCTAAAGAATTTAGCCAATATTATAATAATGACTATTAATTACTGACAATATAATATCTGGTAGGTGGCTTTTCCGTTTTCTGAAGAGCCAATTTTGATTATGCTATTACCTTTATTGCTAACCGCTGCATTTTTCGCTAGTTGATTCAAATCAAGTTTAATTGATTCAGGGTCTCTATCAATAAAACCGACCTCAGAGAGTACGCTAACTGTTACTGTACTTTTTATGACGCAATCATCTGCATTAAATTTATTCACAAGCTTAATACTTTCTGAGCCAGATTCAATATCAATAAATTTTGCACATCCAAATAATAGTAGTAAAGGTATTAAGACGCATGTTACTTTTTTATGTTTTTTAGAAAATATCAAAACTGCCTCCAATAAGTTATCTTACTTTAGTCTATCCTTCATTAAGTAACTCTCTTTTATTAGCTTGTCCATTAAATTTATCAGCATCAGGATGTGCTTCTTTTCTGCCTGTTATAATCGGCCAGACCTTAGCTAACCTTGCATTAATTTCGATAAAATCTTGTTGATCAGCTGGGACGTCATCTTCAGCAAATATTGCTTCAGCTGGGCACTCGGCGACACATAATGTGCAATCTATACATTCGTCTGGATCAATGGCAAGAAAGTTAGGACCTTCAACAAAGCAGTCGACTGGACAAACATCAACACAATCAGTGTATTTACATTGAATACAGTTTTCGGTTACTACGTACGTCATAATCTTCCTTTATAAAATCTTCGGTAATATTTTAATTTATTTTCTATCTCTAGGCTATCGATTGAATCATCCCAGCTCCAACGGTATGATAAGTACTTTCATCAACAATAATGAAAGCGCCAGTACTTCGATTATCGTTATAATTATCAACAATAAGAGGTTGGGCTAATTTGAATGAGAGTTGAGCAATATCGTTTGTTTTTAGTGTTTCTGCATTTTCCATTTCTAGGTTTTGAATATTTACCTTATGATGAATTTGTGTAATTTTAACCTTTGAGACTCTAGTTGTATGCATTACTAGGTAAGTACGACTTAGGGATAGAGGTACTTCTGCTAACCAACAAACCATTCCTGTAAAACCTTTAACTGCATTAATTGAATCATCTTGATGAACTAGCATATCCCCGCGCGAGATATCAATTTCATTTGATAGTGATACTGTCACTGATTGCTCTGGTATTGCTTCATTTATTAGTTGGTCACCTACTCGAATTTCTATTACTTCGGATTCATGTCCAGACGGCAATACCTTAATTTTATCATTTACTTTTAATAGACCTGACTCAATTCTTCCCATGAATGCTCTAAAATCATGCAGCTCTTTATTATCAGATGCATGCGGGCGACAGACATACTGCACTGGAAATCTTAGGGTAGATTCTTTAATATCTTCACTAGTATCAAGTTTCTCAAGAAACTCAAGAAGTGTTGGCCCCTTAAACCATTTAAGAAAATCTCCTCTTTCTACAATCATATCTCCATTTAATGCAGACATTGGTATAAATTCTATATTAACTCCGGGGCTAATAAGATTGATATCGTTTGCGAATTGCAGATAATCTTTACAGATTTGATGGTAGCTTGATTCGTCATAGTCGATTAGATCCATTTTATTAATTGCTACTAGGATATGTTTGATCCCTACTAGTTTAGAGAGGTAGGTATGTCTTCGGGTTTGAGTAAGAAGACCTTTTCTGGCATCCACAAGTATGATAGCAAGCTGTGCAGTAGATGCAGCAGTTACCATGTTCCTAGTGTATTGCTCGTGTCCTGGAGCATCAGCAATAATATATTTACGAGTACCAGTTGTAAAATAACGATATGCGACATCAATCGTAATCCCTTGCTCTCGTTCGGCCTGAAGTCCATCAGTAATTAAGGAAAGGTCAATAGCATTCATACCTCTTTTTTTTGAGGTTTTTTCAATTTGGTTTAGGGTGTCGGTGAGAATCATTTTACTATCAAATAGTAGTCGCCCAATAAGAGTGCTCTTACCATCATCTACACTTCCGCATGTCATGAAGCGTAATACGTTATTGTTTTTTTGTTTTGTCATTTTAAAAATACCCTTCTTTCTTTCTTTCTTCCATCGCAGCATCTGAAGTTTGATCGTCTAAGCGTGTGGCACCTCGCTCTGTAATAAGGGTGCTTGCAGTTTCAAGAATAATCTTATTAACATTATCAGCATCACTTTCTACAGGAGCTGTACAGGTAATATCACCAACAGTCCTAAAACGAACCATTATATTTTCAATTTTCTCCCCTGCTTTAATTGGAGTTACATCAGTAATAGGAACAATGGATTCATTTCTTCTAACAATATCTCGTTTATGAGCAAAATAAATACTAGGTAATTCTAGATTTTCTCTTTCGATATATTGCCATACATCCATTTCTGTCCAGTTAGAGATAGGGAATGCACGAATATTTTCTCCCTTGTGTACTTTTGCGTTATACAAATCCCATAATTCTGGACGTTGATTTTTTGGGTCCCATTGCCCAAACTCATCTCTAAAACTCATTATGCGTTCTTTGGCCCTTGCTTTTTCCTCATCTCTTCTTGCGCCACCAATACAACAATCAAAGCCATGCTCTTCGATAGCCTCTAAAAGAGTAATGGATTGATATTTATTTCTTGGTTCATCATTAGACTTTAAAACAATCGTACCCTTCTTCATTGAGTCTTCAAGGGAAGCCACAATCAATCTTTCATCCAAGTCACGTACTTTTTTATCTCTAAAGTTAATTACTTCAGAATAGTTATGCCCAGTATCTATATGCATTAATGGAAAAGGAAATCTACCAGGCCTAAATGCTTTTTCTGCAATTCTTAATAGGCATAGCGAGTCTTTTCCACCAGAGAAAAGTAAAACAGGGTTGCTACATTGCCCCGCAACTTCTCTCATAATATGAATAGCTTCTGATTCTAACCAATCTAAATGTGTTAATAATTTCTTCATGATTTTTCACCTTGATTATGAAGACCACATTCTCTTTTTTCATCTACTTTTGTTGGATCAAAATAATCAAATTCATTATCTAGACTATGTTCTCTCATATAAACATCTAAATCTGAATCTGACCAATAGTAGAAAGGGCTTACTTTTAAAAGACCTTGATTGGTTTCAGTTAATATATCTATTTTATTTCTAAAATCAGTCTGTCCTTTTCTTAGATTTGTTATCCATAAGTCAGGTTTAATTTCTTCCATAGCTCTATTAAATGGCTCTAGCTTAACTTGTTCTGTAAATTCTTCATGTCTGGGGTCTTCAATACCTGGAACCGTTCCCATAAATACCTCTCTATGAGCAGAGGTTTGTGAGGGCACATATAATTTAAGATTTAAATTTAGATTAGAAATAATTTTGTCAGCATAGATATATGTTGCCTTAGTATTGTAACCAGAGTCACACCATACAACTTTAATATCAGGCATAACTGTCGTACATAAGTGAATTATCGCAGCTTCATAAGGGCGAAAATTTGTAGTAAGTATAGGATTCTTACTTTCTTCTAATGCCCATTTTATTATTTCTATCGGCTTTTTATCCCTTAGCTCATCGTTATGGTTAGATATGTTTTTGTTCATTTTTCTCTCATTTTAAGATTATCGTTTTATACGCTTCCATACAGGATCAATAGTATCTAACGCACCTTGATAAGGATTGCTGAAATCATTGAGACTTTTAAGAGCATCGACAGCATCTCGATCTTTTCTAATTAAGTAACTATTAAACCCTGATCTTTTTAAAAAGAAGAGTTGATCTCTTAGAACATCCCCAAAAGCTCTTAAAGTTTTATTAAAGCCATATTTAATTCTTATTTGCTTCCCGCGAGAGAAAATCCTACCGTCAGAAAATTTCTCAATATTGACTGCAATCAAAGGAAATTGGTTAATATCGCCCAGCAATAAAAGGGAATCTTCTATTTCTTCGTGTGTTGCAAACCAGAATCCAATATCCTGATTTTTAATTCGATTTTTTAATAGCGCTTGATGTTTAAGTAAAACCTTTAGAGGCAATAAAATTTTCCCTGAGTCTGGAAAAACTGTTTGATTAACTTGTTCCTCTGTGGGATAGTCTTCTCCAGTTAACTTAAAAAGTACAACTTTTCCGGCTTGTTTTTTTACTTCTAGATTAATTTTAGGAAGCTCAATTGTTAGCCACTCATCTTTAATAATAGTTTTATCATAAATAAGTTGTGATTTTATTATTGTCATATTTCGTCTCCATATACACGAGATTTAAATGGCTCAATTCCAATTCTTTTTACACAGTCAATAAATAATTCACCTTCATGTCGGTCGCGCACATATACATCTACTATTTTTTTTACTACTATGGGCATCTCCTCAGAAGAAAAAGAAGGCCCAATCACCTTTCCAATGCTTGCATTATTTCCTTGGTCGCCTCCCAAGGTAACTTGGTACCATTCACTTCCATCTTTATCTACACCCAATACTCCAATATGACCAACATGATGATGCCCACATGCATTCATACACCCAGATATATTTAGACTAATGTCCCCAATATCATGAAGGTAATCCATATCATCAAATAATGTCTGTATTGACTCTGCGATTGGAATACTTTTAGCGTTAGCGAGAGAGCAGAAGTCTCCGCCAGGGCAACAGATAATATCAGTTAAAAGTCCAATATTTGGTGTTGTGAGATTATGCAATTTTGCTTGTTCCCATAATTCATACAGCTGCGATTCCTCTACATCAGCTAAAATTAAATTTTGTTCGTGTGAAACACGAAGTTCACTAAAGCTATATTTATCTGCAAGTTCAGCTACTGCATACATCTGTTTTGCAGTTGCATCTCCTGGAGCATTATGATTCGCTTTTAAAGATAAGGTAACTGAGCGATATCCTTTTATTTTGTGAGAATGAGTATTTCGAGATAACCATTTAATAAAATGTTTATCATCTTTAAATTCATCTAAATTAATGGACTTACTTTTTTTATAATCAGGAGCAGTAAAAAATGAGGCAACACGATTTAGTTCTTTTTCATCAATAGTATTTGGCCCGTCCTTTATTAAAGACCACTCTTTTTCAACTAACTTTTTAAATTCATCAATACCTAGAGCTTTAACTAGAATTTTTATTCTTGCTTTATACATGTTATCTCTTCGACCATAAAGGTTGTAGACCCGGAGAATAGCCTCGCAATAAGTTAGAATGTGCTGCCATTCAAGTTCCTCTCGAATAACACTCCCTATAACGGGCGTTCTACCTAAACCTCCACCAACCCAAACTTTAATTACCATCTTGCCTATAGTATTTTTTGAAAATTCGAGACCAATATCATGCGCCTGCACTAAGGCACGATCTTTTGCTGAACCAGTTACGCTAATTTTGAATTTTCTAGGAAGCAGGGCAAACTCAGGGTGAAAGGTGCTCCATTGCCTAATAATTTCCGCTAAGTAACGGGGATCAATAATTTCGTCGGGTGTAACCCCTGCAAATTGGTCAGTAGTAATGTTCCTGATACAGTTTCCAGAAGTTTGAATTGCATGCATCTCAACCGTGGCAAGCTCTCTTAAAATTTTAGGCGTGTCTTTTAACTTCGGCCAATTAAATTGAATATTTTGTCTAGTACTAAAATGACCATAACCTCGGTCATACTTATCTGCGATATCAGCAAGCTTTGTT
>JAQWQF010000026.1 GCA_029244935.1 Methylophilaceae bacterium
ACATTTAAAAATGAAAATATCGACAACTCTGAGAAATATGGGTTAGAGATTCATGATAATTATACATTTAATAATAAGTCCAACGTTAATGTAGTCTATAAATTCATTGAAGCAAAAATTGGTAAGGATTCACACGCAAAATTTATAGATGGTAAAGCAATGCCAGGGGTGCCTAATAACTCAATACTTGTAAATCTGCAGCATAAATTTTCTGAGCAAATGCGATTTAATCTGAGCCATACTTGGAAACAAGATGCCTATATATGGGATGATTTCCAAAATGTTGCCTCTGTAAGACAACCAGCATATATTTCGACAGATATCGCCGTAAATTATGAGATCAAGGGATTGAATCAATTCAAAAAAGTTAGCCTTTACGGGTCGGTGACCAATTTATTTGAGCACTACAATGCACTGCAAAGTTATGCTAATTCAATATATCCTTTTAATTTTTCTAGGACGATTTTTTCAGGGCTTAAAATTGAATTCTAATAACTTTGTTTCTGATGTTAAAATTACATAAAGGAACAAAATAAATTTTACAATGCAAAAACTACTTACAAAAAATATTTTATTAGCAGTAATACTGTTGTTTTTAATAATGCTTACTAGATCTAGCCATGAACTAACCTCCTTGAACTTACCTGATGCCAGTCTAGCTATTTTTATTGCTGCTGGAATTTTTCTAAAGCATAGAAAATTCCTTTTTTTGTTTGTTGCCTTAATTGTATCTGTAGATGTATATATGATAAATATAAATAACATGACGCATATTAATTTCGAGGCCAGTTATTTGGGGCACATATTTACTTACATTCTTATATGGGAATTAGGAAGAAAGTTCTTGTCTGGTGATAAATCACTTAAAGCAAAATTATTTTTTCCTATTGCCTTCTTCGCAATAGCATCAAGTTATATTATTTCTTTTTCTAACCATTATTTTTTATCAGGGTGGATAAGCAACCCAAATGTTTATGGTGGATTAAGCTTCTTGATAAATAATTTCAATGCTTTCTTTATACCTAATGCAGTTTATTTTGGGTTGTTATATGCTATTTTAAAAATAATCCATAAAATACCAAAATTGTCAGCTCTTAACTTCACATCTAATTAGTAAATTGTAAACGACCATATCAGACATAAGTTTGATATAATTCGGCACTTGCTATTCTAATTTTACGGCCAGATAGCTCAGTCGGTAGAGCAGTGGATTGAAAATCCTCGTGTCGACAGTTCGATTCTGTCTCTGGCCACCATTATTTCATAAACCTTTTATCCAATTCCCATATGCAATCTTAGCAACTTCATTTAATTGATTACATTTTCTAATAATATTTCCTTTGATTATTTTTGATGATTGAACAGAATTAATTCTTTTATAATCAGACAACTCATCTTTTCCTGCATTGCACCAACTTTTAATTAATTCCTCCTTCATTTCTATATGGCATTGAAAAATTAAATGTTTTTTAATACTATAAGCCTGATTCTTACAATTATTATTTGTTAACAATAGAGTTGCATTTTTTGGAAGCGTAAAAGTTTCGCCGTGCCAATGAAATGCATCAAATTTATTTAATTCTCCAAACCAATTTTTTGCATTTAATTTTTGTTTATTTGTTTTATTGCAAATTTGAACTTTAAACCAACCAATTTCTAATAACTTATTTTTTATTACTTTAGCGCCCAATGATTTACTTATCAATTGTCCTCCTAAGCAATGACCCAATAAAGGTTTATCAACTTTATATGCTTCCTTAATAAGACTTAATACAGAAGGAATCCAATCTAATTTTTCATTTACACTCATTGGTCCACCCATAAGAACTAAACCACTAAATTTTTTTATTGATTTAGGAACATCCAATGAACGATTAATCATCTTTACAGCAAATGGTAATGATTGTTCCTTAAGAAAATCTGAAAGGTACCCAGGTCCTTCTCGCTCACAAAATTTAAGAATTAATATAGGTAATCTTCGCATTTTATAAAATCCAAAGTCATGTTATATCAAATTGAATTATTAAATTATGAGTGTGCTTGAAGTATTTTTGATGTCAAGTTATTAAGTTATCATTATAACCAATGAATAAATTACATATAGGTATAGATTTGGGAGGCACAAAAATTGAATCGGTTGTTCTTGATTCTAATAATAATATTTTATTTAGAGAGAGAATACCCACCCATAGTCATTTAGGTTCTGAGCATATTCTAAATCAAATTAATATTATTTATAATATGGCTACTGATTCTATTAAAAATCAACCTCATACCCTAGGTATTGGGACTCCTGGATCTATTTCTAAAGATACACAGCTTTTAAAAAATTCAAATACTTTATGTTTAAATGGATTACCGTTAAAAATAAATATTGAAAAAAAATTAAATAAAAAATTATCTATTGAGAATGATGCTAATTGCTTTACCTTAGCAGAAGCTACCTTAGGAGCAGGCAAGGACTATATATGTGTCTTTGGAGTCATCATGGGTACCGGATGTGGTGGTGGTTTTGTATTTAACAAGAAATTACGCACTGGCCCTCAACATATATCTGGGGAATGGGGACACTCTACTATTGATGCATCTGGTCCAGAATGTTATTGCAAGAAAAATGGATGTATAGAAACATATATTTCTGGAAGTGGCCTGGAAAAAATTATTGCAAATGAGTTAAATATTAAAATTTCATCCTATGATTTTTTAAGTAAAGATAAATTTAATATAAAAGAACAACAAATTCTTGATGACTTTTACCGATATTTTGGTTTAGCCCTATCTAATGTTATTAATATTATTGATCCTGATATCATTATAATTGGAGGAGGCTTATCAAACCATAGCGGTCTTTATAAGAATGGAAAGAGGGAGATTTATAAAAATATTTTCAGTAATGTGCCAACTACCCCTATAATTAAAAATAAATTAGGCGACTCAGCCGGGGTTATTGGAGCAGCCATAATAGGAATTTAGGAATATATATGATTATGATCACTGCATTATATGCGTCAATGTTAGGCTTTATTTATATCAAATTATCAAAAAATATTATCCGACTTCGAAGAAAATATAATGTGACCCTTGGTCATGAAAAACATGCTGACCTAGAGCAAGCCATACGTGGGCATGCAAACTTCTCAGAATTTGTTCCAATTGGTCTTATTTTGTTAGCTTGTCTTGAAATCAATAACGTACATTATTTTGTAGTTTTATCTTTAGGTGGTCTATTTTTTCTAGGAAGAGTATTTCATGCAAAATCATTTCTTAAAGAAAAAATAGATAAGTCTCTTAGAGTAAAAGGAATGCAATTTACTTTTTGGTCAATTATGCTTATGTCTGGAATGAATATTTTTTCAATTCTAGTATCATTTATTTAATAATAATCATAATCATTCTCATTTCTGTAATTTTATATTACCCAAACTATAATTAGCTACTAAATTTTTTTTGGAGAAATATAACATGGCTGATAACACAAAAATAATAAACGCACTTAATACAATTTTAGAACTAGAACTTGCAGGAGTTGTTCGTTACACTCATTATGGACTCATGGTTTATGGCTATAGTCGTATTCCAATAATTAGCTGGCTTCGTGCTCAAGCTTCTGAGTCATTAGATCATGCAAACCAAGCTGGTGAAGTAATTACTAATCTTGGTGGTCACCCATCACTTGGTATTGGCCCCCTCCTAGAATCACATAATCATGATATTGGAAATATTCTTAGAGAGTCGCTAGAGCATGAAACTATTGCACTAAATGCCTATAAAAATCTTCTAAAGTTAGTTGAGGGGAATTCAATTATGCTTGAAGAATATGCAAGAACTATGATTTATACAGAAGAGCTTCATCTAGGGGAAGTAGATAAAATGTTAAGAAACCCTGGAGATGTTGCTCCTTTTAAGGAATAGTATATATGTAATCAGTATATTAGATGGCGTGCGTGCTTGGCGCCGCTAGACTTTTGCTTGGAGATGGGATGACTAGATATGATTTTGAAGTAGATGCAATTGGATTGAAGTGTCCAATGCCTATCCTTCGCTGCAAGAAAGGACTTAATGCAATAAAGAAAAATCAAGTTTTAAAAATTTCTACTACTGATAAAAACGCAGCAAAAGATTTGAAAGTATTTTGTAATCAAACTGGGCACGAATTAATTTCATTAGAACATGCTGGTGATATTACTTCTTCCTATATTAGAAAAAATTAACTCTCAATTTTATTAAACTGTGTCTGAAATTTTTCTCTAGATTGGCTAAAACCCTCAAGTCTTTCTTTTTCTTGAGAAATAACCTCTGGTGGAGCCTTTTCAACAAAATTAGAATTACCTAATTTTGTTTTTGCTTTCTTAATTTCAATATCAAGGCGAGTAATTTCTTTTTGAAGCCTATTCTTTTCCTCTTCTTTATCTATTTCTATATTTAGCATTAATTTGAAATCATCAATAATTGATACCGGAGCGTTTTTATTAGGTAATTCATCCATTAGCTCTATATCTGATAACTTTGCAAGACCTTTTAAATAATCTACGTAGGTATCTAAAATATCTGAGTCTCCTGACATAGCTAGTGGTATTTTTACTGCTGGAGAAATATTCATCTCACCTCTAAGACTTCTACATTGCTCAACCATACTCTTAAGCGTTTGCATCCACTGAATTGATGCTTCGTCTATCTTTTCTTTTATCCCCTCTGGGTATGGTTCTAACATAATTGAGTCAGCTTTCTTGCCTGCCATTAAACCTACAATTTGCCAAATTTCCTCTGTTATAAAGGGCATTAATGGATGACTCATCCTTAATATAGTTTCTAGAACAGATACTAAAGTTCTCCGTGTAGCTCTTTTCTGAGCCTCATTACCATTTTGAAGCTGAACTTTAGCTAATTCTAAATACCAGTCACAATATTCATCCCATACAAATTGGTAAATTTCTTGGGCTAGTAAATCAAACCTATACTCTGAAAAATTTCTCTCAATATTAATCTCAGTTTTCTGAAGTATACTTACAATCCATCTATCAGCCTTTGAAAATTCTAAGTAACCCTCAACACAATTCTCAAACCCATTATCTTGGTTTTCGCAATTCATCAAAACAAATCTCGTTGCATTCCATAATTTATTACAAAAATTTCGATACCCATCACATCTTTGTAAATCAAATTTAATATCTCTACCAGGGCTAGCTAAGCTTGCAAATGTGAATCGCAGAGCATCTGTTCCATAAGAGGAAATTCCTTCAGGGAACTCTTTCATTGTTTTCTTAATAATTGACTCTTCTTGCTTTGGATTCATTAATCCTTTAGTTCTTTTTTCAATTAAACCATCAAGTGAAATTCCATCAATTAGATCAATTGGATCAAGAACATTTCCTTTTGACTTGCTCATTTTTTGGCCTTCTGCATCACGTATCAAACCATGAACATATACATGTTTGAATGGTATCTTATGTGTAATATGCTTAGTGAGCATTACCATTCTAGCTACCCAAAAGAAAATAATATCGAAGCCTGTAACAAGAACAGATGAAGGTAAATATAGATCTAGGGCTGGATTGCTTTTTTCTGGATAGTCAGGAGTCCAATCTAATGTTGAAAATGGCCATAGTGCTGATGAGAACCATGTATCTAATACATCCTCATCTCTTATTAATTCTCCTTGATACCCACTATCTTTTGCAATTTTTTTTGCCTCTTCATAAGAATTTGCAACATACACTTCATTATTCGTTCCATACCATGCTGGAATTTGATGGCCCCACCAGAGCTGCCTGGAAATACACCAATCTTGAATATTATTTAACCATTGATTATAAGTATTAATCCAGTTCTCTGGATAAAACTTAATCTCACCACTCTCAACAACCTCTAATGCTTTCTCAGCTATACTTTTTTTATCGCTAGTTGGCTTTGTCATAGACACATACCATTGGTCCGTAAGCATTGGTTCGATAACTGTTCCAGTTCTATCTCCTCTTGGGATTTTTATGGAATGTTTCTGGATTTTCAATAGAAGTGATTCTTTTTTTAGGTCGTTGATAATTTTATCTCTGGCCTTAAATCTCTCAAGTCCCTGATATAATTTTGTCCCATTCTCATTAATATGGCCATCAAGCGTTAAAATATTAATCAAAGGTAGCTCATGTCGAAGCCCTACAGCATAATCATTGAAATCATGAGCTGGAGTAACTTTTACTACTCCAGTTCCAAATTTTGGATCAACATAGTCGTCCGAAATGATTGGAATTTTGCGATTAATTAAAGGAATAAACGCATATTTTCCAATATATTTCTTATACCTCTTGTCTTCAGGGTGGACCATCAATGCAGTATCACCCAGCATTGTTTCAGGTCTTGTAGTGGCAACAGTTAAAAAATTCTTACCTCCATCTAGTGGATAATTGATGTGCCACAAGAAACCGTTTTCATCCTCTTGAATTACTTCTAAATCAGAAACTGCTGTTTGTAATGTTACATCCCAATTAACTAGCCTCTTACCTCTATAAATTAATCCCTCTCGATAAAGCCTTACGAATACTTCGGTAACTGTTTTCGACAGCCCTTCATCCATCGTAAATCTCTCTCTTGACCAGTCCGGAGAAGTTCCCAATCGCCTCATCTGCTGCGTTATATTTCCTCCTGAATATTCCTTCCAATCCCAGATTTTTTCAATAAACTTTTTACGACCTAAGTCATGCCTTGACACTTTTTGTTGATCGAGCTGCCTTTCTACAACAATTTGTGTTGCTATACCTGCATGATCAGTTCCTGGCTGCCATAAGGTGTTATCTCCCTTCATACGATGATATCGAGTTAGCGCATCCATAAGAGTCTGATTAAAGCCATGGCCCATATGAAGGGTCCCTGTAACATTAGGCGGGGGAAGAAGAATAGAAAATGAATGTGGATTATTTAAATCCTCACCTAATTTATAGTAGCCTCTAGATTCCCAGAATTCATACCATTTTTTTTCAATGTTAGATGGGTTAAACGATTTTGATAATTCTTTATTCATTGGAGTGTAATTTATATTTTAACTAATATTATCATGCGAAGTGATTTGATGAACTAAATCTATTTATTTGAGCAGACAATACAATTTGGATCTTTTGGTACCTTTAGAGTTTTCCAGTTCATATCCTTAGACTCTAAAACAAGTAATCTGCCCATTAGGGACTTTCCTACCTTTAATATTAACTTCATAGCCTCTGCTGCCTGAGTGCATCCAATAATTCCAACAATCGGAGAAAATACCCCATGATCGGAACATCGTAATTCTTCATCCTCCCCAGAGTCAGGAAATAAACATTGATAGCAAGGGCTAGCTTGTTCTCTAAAATCAAATACGCTGACCTGACCATCAAACCCTATAGCTGCTCCTGATACAAGCGGCTTCTTCAAATCATATGCAATTTGATTCAAAGAATATCGGGTTAAAAAATTATCAGAGCAGTCCATAATAACATCTACTTCCCTTGCTATCTTCTTCATTTCTTCTATATCTAGCCTTTTTTCTATCCCAAATATTTTAACTTCTGGATTAATCTCTTCGAGTGCTGATTTTGCTGATACTGCCTTATTAATACCAATAAATTTATCAGTATGTAAAATTTGTCTCTGAAGATTACTTAGATCTACGTTATCAAAATCACATATTGTTATTTTTCCAATACCAGATGCTGCAAGATATATTGATGCTGCAGAGCCTAAACCACCTGCCCCAACTAACAATATATGGCTATTTATAAGATTTAATTGTCCTTCATACTCTATATCAGGTAATAAAATATGTCGGCTATACCTAATTAATTTTTTATCAATCATATTTTTAGCTTTACTTTATACTATGCTTATGTGGAATTATAGTTTATTGATTAGAATCATACATATTAAAAAAATTCTTTTCTTAATACTCATTTTTTTTGTGACAATCGCTCAATGCGCCCCAAAAAAATTCATTTCTAATCCATCTTTTGACGGCTATATATATCTTAACTCTGTGACAAATAAAACATATAAAATTAATGCATTTATAACTTTTGATATTAAGAATGATTTATTAATATCTAACTTTGTTAATTTTAAATTCTATTCTCAACTTATCTCTTATGAATGCGGTCAGAATACCCCGATAATTATTGAGGAACTTCTAGCAGAAGAGCCATTTGGCAAGGGTATAATAAATGGAAATAAACATGAACTTAAAAAAGCACAGAATTTAATTAGTTCTTCTTACCCATCATTATTTAAAGAAACATGTGTCTAAATACTGCTTAGGTCCCACCTTCATAAATTATAGACCAACGAGAATCTCTTTTAACCCATATCTGTTGTTTGATCATCTCATTATTTAATAAATTACTACTATACTTCTGTTTAAATTGAACCAATATTAGCTCTTGATGATCCCCTGGATATTCAAATAATGAGATATTCTCAATTTTAATTATTAGATCTTTTGATTTTTCAAATACATTCTTTTTATGTGTTGTCCATTTGAGATAATTATCGTTATTATATTTAGCTGAATCTGTATAGTAATCTAAGTAGTTATTAATGTCTTTTTCTTCCCAACTACGTTTCCAACCTTGAATTCTGCTAAGAATCTCATTCTGAACTATACCTATATTTGAAACGTCCCTACTAGTAATTTTGCTCAATCCAGTATCTGAGATAATTACGGGAGTGCTTGGCTCATCAAGAATATATGCCAACTCATTGATATCAGTATTACTCAGAACTATACAACCATCACTAGATTCAGGGGGTCTTGAATATGTTGTGCTTGGGGTTCCGTGAATCCAAATTCCATATCCACTAAAATTATTAAGTCGATCATATGCACTAGGAAAATTTATAGGGTATGCACCATCTCCATATAAATCTGGAAGCGTTCTTGTAATTTTTTTTTCAGTAAAATAAGTTCCAATGGGCGTTTTTTTATCTCCCTCAATTTTTTTTCCATACCCATTTTTTCCAACGGAGATATAATAATCTGAAATATATTCTAGCTTTCCCTTATTGTTACTAAATGCAAATAATCTTGAGCTTTTAACATCAACAAAAATTAAATATTTTTTATCTTCTGCCAGTAATACATTTATTTTAGAACCAATAAGATTTTTATCTACATTATTAAAGCTCTTAATCCTTCTAGATAACTCTAACTTTAGATCAGAGATTTTTTCCTTATACTGCTTGCCAGTATCTGCACTTACTTGATCATAGTTATGGCTTTGTAAAAGGAGTAAGTCCCCATGAATCATATGTGCTAGCTTGAAATTTGGATTTATATCAATAAGATTTATAACGGCTTCTAAAGCTGCATCAATTTTCCCTTCTGATATTTTATCGGCAGTCTCAACCAATAATTTTTCTGTTTTTTTTAATTTTTGATTGTGGGTAATGTTATCGAGTGCACATGCATTACTTGTAAATAAAAGGCTCGCGCCTACTAGAATAAATATAAAAAAATTTATCATCGCCTTTACTCTTAATTCTCAGTATTCTCTTCAATTATTTTGTAATCTCCAGATTCATTAATAATAACTAAGGTTTTATTTTCCTTATCACTATAATTTCCTGAATTATATGTCTGACTCATATTGACAAACCAAAAGCCCTCTTTGAATTTATATTTAATATTGGCAATCTGTATATTAATTTCTTTCTTATTTATAATTTTCTCGGTTCTTGTTTTTTTCCAACCTTTATAACTTATATCACCCTTTATCTTGAAATATCTTGAATAAGAAGAAAAGTATGTGTCTAGGTCTTTATTTTCCCATGACGTTTTCCACCTCTCAACAAAAGAGTTAAGCTCCGCAATTTCTTGCTCTTTCGATTTAATTTCAGATTTAGAACCCGCGTTAACTAGATTGTTTCGTTGCATATTTGGACTATAACTAAATAATTCATTGATTAATTGTAATTTATTATTTGCTACCGGGCTTTCATCTAATTCAAATGCCTTTCTATAAGCATCAGATGCCATCCGGGTGTATACATCTCCTAAATTAATATGTGCTACTGAGTAACTATTATTAGTTTTTAATGCTTTTTCAAGTATCTGTTTTGCCTCCAAAAGCTTATTTTGTTCTGCGTAGAGTACAGCAAGGTTATTGTATGGTTCTGGTAACTTAGGAAATTTTTCTATTAGGGAAATGTAGGTTTTAATTGCTAAGTCTTTTTTTTCTAGCTTTGTTAGTGTAACTGCTCTTAAAAATAATAAATTATGATTATTAGAGTTAGACTCTAATAAAAGATCAATTTCTACTAATGCTCTAGATGGCGATGATGAAGTCATCGACTTAATTTCTTCAAAATTAATTTCTTTGGATACTGTAAATTGAGTGTTTATCAGCATCACAAATACAATAATTCGCAATAAAAATTTCAAGAAATTATCCCTAATTTACTAATTAATATAGTTGATTATACATAAATGGGGTGGCTGATGGGGCTCGAACCCACGACAACTGGAATCACAATCCAGGGCTCTACCAACTGAGCTACAGCCACCATTAACTGGCCTGCCCGACAGGAATCGAACCTGTAACCCCCAGCTTAGAAGGCTGGTGCTCTATCCGATTGAGCTACGGGCAGATAACTAAATAAATAAAGCAATGGTACTTAATCTAAATACATCTATATTGGTATTGTATTCTAATAATGGTCGGGGTGGAGAGATTCGAACTCCCGACATCCTGCTCCCAAAGCAGGCGCGCTACCAGGCTACGCTACACCCCGAACGCGCAAATATAGCCTAATTAGTACTTTTGGTCAAATACGCTTTAACTTTTCAGATTGTTAATTTATTTTGTTTAGTGGAGTTTTAAGTCAGCATTCTGATAAAATAATTGGTTTAAATATTAGGTATATTCGCAAATGACAGCAAAAATTATTGATGGTAAATCCATTGCAAATGATCTTTTAGATACAGTTCGTAAATTAATTTTAATCAATGAAAAAGAAGGTATAAGAAATCCTTGTTTAGCGGTAATTTTAATTGGGGACAATCCTGCCTCCCATGTATATGTTAAAAACAAAAAACTTGCATGTGAGAAAGTAGGAATAAAGTCTCTAGCTTACGATTTTAATGAGTCAATTACTGAACAGGAATTATTAAAATTAGTTAAAGATATTAATTTAAACTCTGAAATTGATGGGATATTAATACAGTCTCCTCTTCCAAATCATATTGATGAAGACAATATAATTAAGGCCATAGATCCACTTAAAGATGTTGATGGCTTTCATCCAATTAATATAGGCTTACTTGCGATAAGGCAGCCACAGTTAAGGCCATGTACGCCTTATGGTGTTATAAAAATGCTTAAAGCTTCAAATATTAATTTAGAAGGTCTTGATGCAACAATTGTAGGAGTTTCAAACAATGTGGGACGCCCAATGGCATTAGAGTTATTAATTGAGAAATGTACTATTACATCATGTCATAGCAAAACAAAAGATTTAGAAGCAAAAGTTCGACAAGCAGATTTAGTTGTCGTTGCTGCTGGAAGACAAAACCTTGTAAGAGGTGAATGGATTAAAAAAGGTGCAATTGTAATCGATATCGGTATTAACAGAATTAATAATAAGTTAGTTGGTGACGTTGAATTTAATGTAGCAAGCAAAAATGCAGCGTATATTACCCCTGTCCCTGGAGGAGTAGGGCCAATGACAGTTGCAACATTAATGGAAAATACATTACTAGCTCAGAAATTAACATAAATGCTTTCAAGAGTTATACAAAAAGTGTAGAATCTCGCGGTTAAATATTATTTACTATAAGGATCGATTGGAATGGTAAAGAAAAAAACATTCATGGATAAAGCCATGGCAGCTGCTAAGAAAGTTATGGCAAAACCTGCTGCAAAAAAAGTAGTAGCTAAGAAACCTGCTGCAAAAAAAGTAGTAGCTAAGAAACCTGTTCCTAAAAAAGTAATAGCTAAGAAACCTGCTGCAAAGAAAGTAGTAGCTAAGAAACCTACTGCAAAAAAAGTAGCTTCGAATCTAAATAAACAACAATTAAAACAATTCCGTGCATACACTCCAAAATCAAATGAAAGATACATGAACAAAGCTCAGAGAAATCACTTTACGAACATTCTAAACGAATGGAAAATGGAACTAAGCAAGGATATTGATCGAACCGTCACACATATGCAGGATGATCTTACAGCTTATGCAGATCCTAATGATAGAGCAAGTCAGGAGTCAGATATGGCATTGGAACTCCGAAATCGTGATCGAGAAAGAAAGCTTATTAAAAAAATTGATGATACATTGAAGGTTATTTCAATAGATGATTATGGTTATTGCATTCAATGTGGCGAAGAAATTGGACTTAATAGACTTCAAGCGCGACCAACTGCAACATTATGTATTGACTGCAAAACTCTTGATGAAATAAGAGAGAAACAAATGGGTAAATAAAAAAAAGCTCCTATAAGGAGCTTTTTCAATTAATCTTCCTTGGCTTTTTCTGCCGACTCCTTTTTCTCAGCTACCGGTGGTTGTTCAATTAAAGCCTTTGCACTCACTCTAACTCGGCCTTTGTCATCAACCTCAATAACTTTTACCTTTACCTCATCACCTTCTGATAAATGATCTTTAACGGCCTTTATTCTTTCATGGGCAATTTGTGAAATATGAAGTAAACCATCTTTACCTGGTAGCAATGATACAATCGCTCCAAAATCTAGGATTTTTATTACTTTCCCATCGTAGACCTGATCAACCTCAACATCAGCAGTAATTTCTTTAATTCTATCTATTGCTGCCTGTCCTGATTCACCATTTGTGCATGCAACTTTAACAAGTCCATTATCATCAATATCTATTGTAGCTCCTGTTTCAGCGGCTAAACCTTTGATTACAGCGCCTCCTTTGCCAATAACATCACGGATCTTATCTGGATGAATCTTAATCGTTAAAATTTGCGGGGCAAATTTTGACATTTCAGTTCTCGGAGCTTTTAACGCTTTCTTCATAATTTTTAAGATATGGTCAATACCTTCTTTTGCTTGAGAAAGGGCAACCTGCATAATCTCTGCTGTTATTCCAGTAATCTTAATATCCATTTGAAGAGCAGTTATTCCATTATCAGTTCCTGCTACTTTAAAATCCATATCACCTAGATGGTCCTCATCTCCAAGAATATCTGTCAATACAGCAACTCGATTCCCATCTTTTATAAGGCCCATAGCAATACCTGCAACATGATCAGTCATAGGTACCCCTGCATCCATCATAGCCATGGTTCCACCACATATGGATGCCATAGAGCTTGAGCCATTTGATTCAGTAATTTCTGATACTAGGCGAATTGTATAATCAAAATCCTCTTGACCTGGTAATGCTGCTGAAAGGCCTCTTTTAGCTAATTTACCATGGCCAATCTCTCTTCTTTTTGGGGTACCAACTCTTCCAGTTTCTCCTGTTGCATAAGGAGGAAAATTATAATGAAGCATAAATCGATCTTTATATTCTCCCTGAAGTGCATCAATAATTTGTTCATCACGGCCTGTACCAAGTGTAGCAACTACAATTGCCTGCGTTTCACCTCTTGTAAAAAGTGCCGAACCATGCGCTCTTGGCAACACTCCTGTTCTTATTTCAATAGGTCTAACTGTTCTTGTATCCCTACCATCAATTCTAGGCTCCCCATCTAAAATTTTATTCCTAACAATTTTTGATTCTAAATTAAAAAATTCATTATTAATTTCATTCATATCTGACGCACTTGTATCTTCAGTAACAACCTTTTCTATAATACTACCCTTAATTTCAGATAATCTTTCGGAACGCTCTCCTTTTGACTTAATTGCAAAAGCTTTCTCTAAATCATTAGCTGCAATTTTTTCAATTTTAGAAATTAAATCTTTATTTTCTTCCGGCGCTTTCCAGTCCCATGGATCTTTTGATGCTTCTTTAGCGAATTCGTTAATCATTTTAATAACTGGTTGCATTGCCTTATGTCCAGCTTGAACAGCATCTAACATAACTACCTCTGGCAATTCTTTAGCTTCAGATTCAACCATAAGTACTGCAGTATCACTACCAGCAACCACTAGATCTAAATGACTTTCTAATAATTGAGTTTTTGATGGATTTATAACAAATTTTTCATCAACATAACCTACCCGAGAAGCGCCAACGGGACCATAAAAAGGAATGCCTGAAATAGCTAATGCTGCTGAAGCACCAATAATTGCAGGAATATCAGAATCTATTTCACTATCTGAAGACATTACAGTAGCTACAATTTGTATTTCATTATAAAAGTTTTTAGGAAACAGGGGCCTTAGAGGTCTGTCGATTAATCTACATGTTAGAGTCTCTTTTTCACTTGGACGGCCCTCTCTTTTAAAAAAACCCCCCGGGATTTTTCCTCCGGCATATGTTTTTTCTTGATAATCTACTGTCAAAGGGAAAAAATCTTGCCCTTCTTTAGCATTCTTTCTGCCTACAGCGGTTACAAAAACAACTGTATCCCCATAAGTTACCATTACTGCGCCGTCAGCTTGACGACCGATCTCACCTGTTTCTATTGTTAGTGTATTGTCACCAAACTTGACACTTTTTTTTACTATATTAAACATTTTTTATATTTTCCTTTAATTTTTATAAATCATTATTCACTTCTCAATAATGAATGACTCAATAATAAAAAAGCCGATACATGCCTTATTAGCAAATTATCGACTTTTAAATTCACACAAACTTTTTTATTTTCTTAAACCAAGACGTTTTATCAAAGCCTGGTAACGCTCAAGACTTTCCTTTTTTAGGTAATCTAAAAGTTTACGTCGTTGACTGACTAGCGCCAGAAGACCTCTTCTTGAATGATGATCTTTTGCATTAACCTGAAAATGTCCTGTTAAATAATTAATTCTATCTGTTATTAATGCAACCTGAACTTCAGGTGATCCAGTATCATTTTTAGCTATTTGATATTCTGCTACTATCTTTGCTTTTTCTACAGCAGTGCTTGTCATTTATTTCTCCTATTTCAGAACCGAACATTCTAACGGTATTTCATTAATTTAACAATATGTTTTTAAATAACTTATTTCTATATTGCCATCAATCTTTTCACTCTAAGATTTCCGTTAGTATCTCCCTCAGCTAAACCTATAAAAAAATTTTCCTGAGTATATAGTCTATATATATTTTTTAATGCTTCTTTTTTATATACTATTTTTCCATCTTTAATTGCATTAGCTTCATCATTATTCACAACTAGTGAATCAAAATTATTTAAAAATCTATCAATAGGATTAATAAATTTAACCCTATCCTCAACTGAGGATTCTTCTATTGTATCCAATGAAATAGCATCATTAATTGTAAGTGAACCAACTACTGTTCTTCTTAAACCACTTAGATAGCCGCCAACATTTAGTTCTTTTCCTATATCCTCTGCCAATGTTCTTATATAAGTTCCTTTTGAACAATTAATTTCAAGAACTAATTCATCTTTTTTTAAATCAATTAATTTAATCGAAAATATTGTAACTGTTCTTTTTTTTCTTGATATTTGAATGCCTTCCCGAGCATATTGATATAAAGGCTTCCCATCGTGCTTCAAAGCTGAATACATTGGTGGTATTTGTTCAATCGATCCTTCAAAAGTCTTCAATACGTCAATAACTTCGGCTTTATTGGGAAACCTACTAGTATTCAACTCTCTTATAATTCCCTCTGCATCTCCAGTTGAACTAGTAAAACCTAATTTTATTCTTGCTTCATATGTTTTATTTGCATCAAACAGATAGCTCGAGAATTTAGTAGCTTCCCCAAGACAAACAGGCAACAAACCAGTAGCTAATGGATCTAGCGTACCTGTATGGCCTGCCTTTTTTGGATTATAAAGCCATTTTATTTTTGAGAGGGCTTGATTTGATGAAAATCCCAGCGGCTTATCAATTATAAGTAGACCATTAATTTCATGCTTAAAGGCCTTCATTATCATAAATTACTTATTATCGGCATTCAAAACACCATCAAGTAAACGAGAAATTTTCATACTTTCATCTATAGTCTTATCATAAACAAAATGTAGCTTTGGTATACCTCTTGTAGTCATTTTTTTTGCTAATTGAGATCTTAAAAAAGGCATAGACCTTTTAAGTCCCTTAGAAACTTCCTCATCATAATCACTGGCTACAAAAAAGACTTTTGCATGTTTCAGACATGGGGAAACTTCAACATCAAGAATTGTAAGTTTCTTTAGTGATGGGTCCTTAATCTGAAATTGCAGGAGATCAGCTAGTTCTTTCTTTATTTGCTGACTAATTCTATCGCTTCTTGGATAGTCTTTAGGCAAGGTTAAAGCTTCCTTGCCACTTCAACTGTTTCATATACTTCAATCTGGTCACCAACATTAATATCGTTAAAATTCTGAATAGAAAGGCCACATTCATAATTTGCTTTTACTTCCTTAGCATCTTCTTTGAAGCGCTTGAGTGAATCTAACTCGCCATCATATATCACCACATTATCTCTAAGAATACGAATTTTCGAATTTTTTCTAATTAATCCTTCAAGCACATAACATCCAGCAATTGTTCCAATTTTAGATGCTTTAAAAATATCTCTAATTTCTACTAAGCCAAGAGTAACTTCTTTCGTTTCTGGAGATAATAATCCACTTAGTGCAGATTTAACCTCATCCACAGCTTCATAAATAATACTGTAATAGCGAACATCGACCTCTAAATTAGCTGCTAATTTCCGTGCGCCACCCTCTGCTCTCACATTAAATGCAAGAACGACTGCATTTGATGCCGTTGCTAAATTAATGTCAGACTCATTCACTGCTCCCACAGCTGAATGAATTACATTAACTCTTACTTCATCAGTTGATAATTTTTGAAGAGAGCCTGCTAGAGCTTCGTAGGATCCCTGAACATCTGATTTGATAATTAATGGTAAAACTTTTACCTCTCCATCTGCTATTTGATCAAAAATATTCTCTAATTTAGACGCTTGTTGCTTAGCAAACTTAACGTCCCTGAATTTTCCTTGCCTAAACATTGCAATCTCTCTAGCTTTTTTCTCATCATTCAACACAATAAATTCTTCGCCAGCATTTGGTACACCAGATAATCCAATTACTTCCACAGGAATTGATGGGCCGGCTTTTGATACTTTATCTCCAACCTCGTCAATCATTGCTCTAACTCTTCCAAAGGCGGTTCCTGCTAAGATAATATCACTAGGATTTAATACTCCCGATTGAACTAATAAAGTAGTAACAGGGCCACGCCCCTTATCTAGCCTACCTTCGACAACAACACCTTTTGCGGGTGTATTAATCGAGGCTTTTAATTCTAGTACCTCAGCCTGTAATAATATTGCGTCCAATAAATTATCGATTCCTTGTCCTGTTATTGCTGAAACCTCAACAAACATTGCATCACCACCAAGCTCCTCGGGAATCACTTCATGTGTTAAAAGTTCACTCTTTACTTTTTCTGAGTTTGCATCAGGTTTATCAATCTTGTTTATTGCAATAATTAGCGGAACATCGGCAGCTTTTGAATGATTAATTGCTTCGATTGTCTGGGGCATGACTCCATCATCAGCCGCAACAGCCAATACAACCACATCTGTTGATTTTGCTCCTCTTGCTCGCATTTCAGAGAAAGCTGCATGTCCGGGAGTATCTAAAAAAGTAATCATGCCCTTAGCTGTTTCGACGTGATAAGCACCGATATGCTGTGTAATCCCACCTGCTTCACCAGAGGCAACTTTTGTCGTTCTTATATAATCCAGCAATGATGTTTTTCCATGATCGACATGTCCCATCACTGTAACAACTGGTGGACGAGACTCAATAATAGCGTCAATTGTTTCATCGCTATCTAATAAAGACTCTGGATCATTCTCTATTGCAGCTTGTGGTTTATGGCCCATTTCTTCAACCACAATCATCGCAGTATCTTGATCTAAGATTTGATTAATTGTAACCATCATTCCCATACCCATAAGATTTTTAATTACTTCAGCAGCTTTAACAGCCATCTTATGAGCTAAATCAGCCACAGAAATAGTTTCTGGAACCAAAATATCTCTTACAATCGGCTCTGATGGAGCAGTAAAATTTGGCTCTTCATCGTCTCTAATCTTATTTTTTGTTTTTGGAGAACGCCATCCACTTTTTCCAGAATCATTTCTTCCCCTAACAGGACGTTTCTTTATTGTCCTATCCACCCATTTTTCTTTTGGCTTTTTATCTTTTTCGGCTTTAACTCCAATTTTTGATGCTGGCCGATGCAATGTTCCATCATTAGCAGGTTCTTCTTTCTTTGCTTCATCAACAGGAGATTGTTTCTTAATTATTTCAGCGGCTTGAATTTCTGCAAGAGCAGAATGCCTTTTAGCTTCGTCGTCTCTTATACTTTTTTGATGATTATCTACAACTTCAACAGGGGTCTCAGGTTTTTTTGTCTTAACTTCTTCAGAAATATTTTGAATTTTCTTTTCTTGATCCGGCTTTACTAACGTTCTCTTCTTTCTAACCTCTACCTGAATTGTTCTAGCTCGTCCCTCGCTATCCGTTTTTCTTATTTCAGTATTTTGTTTGCGTGTTAATGTAATTTTAGATTTAGGTTTTTGATCACCACCATGTGAATTACGAAGAAAACCTAAGAGTGCAGCTTTGTCTGATTCAATAAGCTCATCCGAAGCATCTGACTTATTTACGCCTGCACTTTTTAATTGCTCTAGCAATAAATCTATTGGTAAACCCAATTCATTTGCAAACTTTTCTACTGTAGATGTTTCCATTCAAACTCCAATAAATTATTTAAACAAACCATGGCGCACGCGCTGTCATTATTAAATTCTTTGCTTTTTCTTCATCAACTTTGACCAAATCTAGCAATTCATCAGCTGCCAATTCTGCCAGATCTTCCATAGATACCACTCCTTTTGAAGCTAATAGCTTTGCCATATCTGCATCCATTCCATCCATCGATAATAAATCTTCAGCAGGCTCAGCGACTTTTTCTTCTTTTGCTATAGCATCAGTTAAAATTGCAGCTGTTGCCCTTGATCTTAGTTCTGTAACTGTATCTTCATCAAATGCTGCTATTTGGACCATCTCATCAATAGGCACATAAGCTACCTCCTCAATAGTTGAGAAGCCCTCTTGGACTAGAATGTCTGCAACATCTTCATCAACATCTAGTTTCTCAATAAATAGTTGGCTTACAGAAGCATATTCGTCCTTTGTTTTCTGATCAGACTCCTCTTCCGTTAAAATATTTAATTCCCATCCTGTTAATTCAGATGCAAGCCTTATATTTTGTCCTCCCCTCCCAATCGCTTGGGCAAGTTGCTCCTCTGAGACAGCTAGATCCATACTGTGCTTATCCTCATCAACAACTATGCTAGAAACCTCAGCTGGAGCCATTGCATTAATAACAAACTGAGCTGGCTCAATAGACCATAAAACTATATCTACTCTTTCTCCTGCTAATTCTCCTGTTACGGCTTGAACGCGCGAACCTCTCATACCCACACAAGTTCCAACAGGATCTAGTCTTTGGTCATTGCCTTTAACTGCAATCTTTGATCTGAGTCCAGGATCTCTTGATGCGGACATAATTTCTAATAATCCTTCTTCAATTTCTGGAACTTCTAACTCAAAAAGTCGTTTAAGAAACTCAGGGTCAGTTCTGGAGAGAACCAACTGTGGCCCACGAATGCTATCGTCAATTTTTAAAAGAATTGCCCTAATACGATCTCCAACTCTTAAATTCTCTTTTGGAATCATTTGCTCTCGCGGCAAAACTGCATCCAACCTACCAATTTCAATAATTGCATTTCCTCTTTCCATTCTTCTAATTTGTCCAGATACTAATTTCTCATCTCTCGCTAAGAAGTCATTTAAAATCTGTTCACGCTCTGCTTCTCTTACCTTTTGCAAAATAACCTGTTTTGCTGCTTGAGCTCCAATCCTTCCAAATTCAACTGAATCAATTGGCTCTTTTATAACTTCATTCTCTAATTTTCCTTGAGCTCGTTTGTCAGCAGGAGAAATTTCTGCATCTGGATTCTCAATTAATTCCTCCGGAATAATTGTCCAACATTGAAAAGATTGATATTCACCGCTCTCTTTATCAATCTCTACTCGAATATCAACGCCTGCATCATATTTTTTTTTGGTAGCTGATGCCAAAGCTAATTCTAAGGCTGTAAATATTAAATCTCTCCCAACATTTTTCTCATGGGCAAGTGCATCTACAAGTAATAAAATCTCACGACTCATTTTTTTCTCCGGCTTGTTATCTTCATAATTTTGGATCTAATCGGGCTCTATCAATTTGATCAAAATCAATCTCAATTAACGAGTTCTCTGATTCCAACAAAACAATATTTCCTTTTATTCCTTTTATTACACCACTAAAATTTTTTCTATCTAGAATTGGTATGCGGGTCTTAATTTTTACCCTTTCTTCCTTGAAGCGTTCATAATCATTCAAATTCTTAACAACTCTATCAACTCCTGGAGATGATACCTCCAGTCTTCCATACTCTATATCCTCTTCAACTGACAAAACATGATTCAATTGATTGCTCACAACAACACAATCATCAATATTAACTGAATCTAATTTATCAATAAACACTCTTAAAAGCTGGCCATGATTGATTATTTCAATATCAACTAGTTCATATCCTAATTGTGTAACTGTTTTATCAATTAAATTTTCTAAATCTATAGCCAAATTTTTATGTCCTCAATACATTACTCTCAAACAAAAAAAGGGCCATAGGCCCGTTCAACAAGATCCGAATTATATCAATAAATTCAATAAATTGGAAGAATAATATTACTAGAATTTTACAATACTGAGACCCGAGCAAATTTTCTTTTTCCCACTTGTATAATAATTACTGTATCACTTAAAATTAACTTTTTTGGGTCTACGAATTTCTCACCATTAACCTTAATTCCTCCGCCATCAATTAAGCGCATAGCTTCGGAAGTACTTGATACTAGGTTTATTTGCTTAAGCAGCTTAGGCACTGTAATACCAGTCTCGTCGCTAATAACTTCAAAATTAGGGATATCTTCTGGAATTTCACCCTTTGCTCTAACATTAAAATTATTTTCTGCCCTCTCTGAGGCTTCAGCATCGTGAAATCTTTCAACTATCTCTTTTGCAAATTCAACTTTAATGTTTTTAGGATTTTCTCCTGAATCACCTCTTAATTTCCACGACTTAATTTCTTCAGGAGTTTTCAAAGATAAAAGGTCTATATAACGCCACATTAAACTATCTGAAATTGATAAAATTTTTGCAAAGATACTTTCAGGCGCCTCATCTATACTTATATAATTATTTAATGACTTAGACATTTTTTGAACACCATCAAGCCCTTCTAGAAGTGGCATAGTCAAAATACATTGTTGTTCCTGGTCAAAGTGTTTTTGTAACTCACGGCCCATTAATAAGTTAAACTTTTGATCTGTCCCTCCAATCTCAATATCTGATTTTAGTGCTACTGAATCATATCCTTGCAGTAATGGATATATAAACTCATGAATTGCAATAGGCTGTTTTGATTTATATCTTTTAGAGAAATCATCTCGTTCTAACATTCTTGCAACAGTATGTGTTGAAGCAAGCTTGAGAACTCCACTGGCCCCTAGATCATTTAACCAGGATGAATTAAAAACAATCTCAGTTTTCTCTCTAATTAAAATTTTAAATACTTGGTCTGAATAACTCTCAGCATTTTTCTTGACATCTTCTTTTGATAAAGGCGGTCTAGTTACATTCTTCCCGGTTGGGTCTCCAATCATCCCAGTAAAATCTCCAATCAAAAAGATGACTTCATGACCTAAATCCTGGAATTGTCTTAATTTGTTCAATAAAACTGTATGTCCCAAATGTAAATCAGGGGCAGTAGGGTCAAATCCAGCCTTAATTCTAAGAGGATTACCTTTTTTTAATTTATCAATTAATTCAGATTCAATTAGAATCTCATCTGAACCCCGCTTAATTAAATTTAATGTCTCTTCAATTTTCAATGAAATTTTCCAGTTAATCAGTAATTAGTATAATTCTAGCTCAATTATGATTTTAAAAATATTAGTACTTTTTTTAGGCTTGTATTAAAAAATAAAGTTGTCACAATTAAAAGTAATGAAAAATGAAAAATTAATCTTTGGAGTAATGTCAGGTACCAGTCTAGATGGGATTGATGTGGTATTAATAAAGGTAACCAATAATCAAATAGAATTAATTGACTTTGCGCATAAGCCTTACTCAGATTCACTAATCAATTCTCTATTATTACTTCAAACGCCTAGCCATAATGATTTAGAGGTAAGTATTGAGTTAGGCCTACTTCATGCAAAGATTACTGAATCAATAATTAATAATATGCTAAAAAAATTAAATATTAAACCCAAAGACGTTTGCTGCATAGGTTATCACGGACAAACTATCAGGCATCAACCAATAAAGAAATTCTCTATTCAGATTGGCAATGCTCATATGCTGGCAGAGAAAACAAATATCGCAGTTGTGGCAGATTTTAGAAATAGAGATATCATTGCTGGCGGTCAGGGAGCGCCTTTAGTTCCTGCATTTCATCAGCAAGTATTTGCTTCTCAGGTTAGGAATAGAGTGATCATTAACATAGGGGGCATAAGCAACATAACCTATCTTAAAACCGATCATAAATTAATCGGGTTTGATTGTGGTCCAGGGAATCTTCTGCTGGATTATTGGATACAAAGAAATAAAAATAAAAAATATGATAACCAAGGGAAATGGGCTAGCACTGGAAAAATTATTTCTAATTTACTTGCAGAATTTATGAAAGAGCCTTTTTTTCGAAAAAAACCTCCAAAAAGTACTGGGAGAGATTTATTTAATTCTAGCTGGTTAGAAACCTTTAATCATAAAAAGCACAATCCAGAAGATATTCAACGTACCCTTCTAGAGCTAACTGCTGTTTCTATAAATCAGAGTATAGAAAGATATTGTAATGAAGCAGATGAAATATTTATATGTGGTGGTGGTAGTAAAAATATATTCCTAAAATATAGATTGGAGCAATTAACTGGACTTAAAATAAACGATACAGAAACATTAGGAATTCCTTCGCAAGCAGTAGAGGCGATAGCATTCGGGTGGTTAGCAAATGAAAGTATAAATAATATACCTAATAACTCACCGAGCATTACTGGATCATCGGGCAAGAGAATCCTAGGAATAACTCATCCCGCCTAAAAATAAATATTTTAAGTTATAATAGACGTCTGCAAATACCCCAAAATAATATGGCTTCAGATAAATCAAAGATTATTATCGACAACAAAGAAATTGAGCTCCCAGTAACGAAGGGAACAATTGGGCCGTCAGCAATTGATATTAGAAACCTCAATAAAGAGAATATTTATACCTTTGACCCTGGCTACTTATCAACTGCATCGTGTAGTTCTGCTATTACATATGTTGATGGCGATGGCGGAGAACTTCTGTATCGTGGCTATCCAATTGAGCAGTTATCCGAAAAATGTGACTTTTTAGATGTATCTTATCTATTATTTTATGGAGAACTCCCAACTTCTAAACAAAAAGAAGTCTATCAGTCAACGATCAATGGACATACATTGATCCATGATCAGTTAAATAGTGTTTTTAGAGGCTTTAGAAGAGATGCACATCCCATGGCAGTTATGACTGGGGTTGTCGCCTCTATGTCAGCCTTTTATTTTGATGAAATGGATGTAGATAACCGCAAACATCGGAAATTATCTGCTGAAAGATTAATAGCAAAACTACCAACGATAGGTGCATGGAGCTATACATATAGTCTTGGCCTCCCCTTTGTATATCCACAGAATGATTTAGGCTATGCTGGAAACTTTCTTAATATGATGTTTTCAAGCCCCAATAAAAAATATCAAAATAACCCCGTTCTTACACAAGCATTAGAGAAAATTCTTATCCTTCATGCTGACCATGAACAAAATGCATCAACATCCACAGTAAGGTTAGTTGGCTCATCTGGGGCTAATCCTTATGCATGTATTGCAGCAGGAATTGCATCTTTATGGGGACCCGCTCATGGCGGGGCTAATGAAGCAACCTTAAAAATGTTAGCTGAAATGAAAAATGAAAGTCGTATAGGTGATTATATAAAAAGAGCGAAAGATAAAGATGATGATTTTCGTCTAATGGGTTTTGGACATCGCGTTTATCGAAATAAGGATCCTCGTGCTGAAATAATGAAAATAACCTGTCACGAAGTTCTTAATGAGTTAAATTTAAGTAATGAACCCTTATTTAAATTAGCCTTAGCTTTGGAAAAAATTGCCCTTGAAGATGAATACTTTGTAGAAAAGAAGCTATATCCAAATGTTGACTTCTATTCCGGCATAGTTATGCGCGCACTTGGTATCCCAAACTCCATGTTTACGGCAGTTTTTGCAATTGCTCGAACAGCAGGATGGGTATCACATTGGAATGAAATGCTAAGCGACAAGGAAAACAAAATTGGTCGTCCTCGCCAAGTTTATACGGGTCAAACTAAAAGAAATTTATAGGCCCTATCTAAACAGAAAAAGAAGACCCACATCCACAAGTACTTGTTGCTTGAGGATTCTTAATTACAAATTGTGAGCCCTGAACATTGTCCTGATAGTCTATTTCAGCACCAGTTAAATATTGAAGACTCATAGGGTCAATTAATAATGTTACCGAATCTTTTATTACTTTTGTATCATCATCATTTATGGATTCTTCAAATGTAAATCCATACTGGAAGCCTGAACAACCACCTCCACTTACAAAAACTCTAAGCTTAAGGTCTGGAGTCCCTTCTTCTTCAATTAGCTCTTTAACTTTACTTACAGCATTATCAGTAAAGTTTACTGGCGTTGGCATTGCTAATTCTGTTGTCATACTTTTCTCCTATTACTTCTCATTTTTCACGTCAATTTCTTTTGCATATTGCTTAATAGCATTATTGCTCATCAATTTAAGTGTTCCCAAAATCTTTGCTCCTGCATGGGCTTCTAGTACCTTATACTCTATATCACCAATTATGTCAGCTTGTGGGTGTATCTCAATATAGTTTAAGGCTCTAATATTACCTGTTACTTTTCCACCAATAATAGCATTATGAACAATTATATTCCCTTTAACCTCACTTCCCTCGCCCATAATTAGAGTGCCATTATCTCCCCCTAGAACATTTACATTGCCGATAATTTTGCCGTCAAGCCTAATACCTCCAATATATGTAGTATCTCCCTTAATAACAAAGTCTTCATTGATGAGTGTATCAATATTAAATTTATTTTTTTTCTTAAAAAGCATTATTTTGGCCTTTTTCCAACGATTTTTTCATAAAATAGAATATCTTCTTTTAACTCAATATTCTTTTGTTTTGCAATATCTAATTCCTGGGTGAGTTTATCATAGGACTTTGACTCCATTTGTATCTGTAAAACTTTTTCTCGCATACTTTTATCAATTTCACTGTTAATATTTTCTAATTCTGCAATTCTTAAAAGAAAGCCTGTAATCTTACCACCATCATATATTTTATAAGAAAATAAAAAGCTCAAAGAAAATGTCAATAAAATGATTAGCAGATATTTTGGCCATAATTGATCTATTCTAACTTTAGCTTTCCTATGAGTTAAAGAGTGTTTTCTTTTTCTGGATATATTATTCATTCATTAAGCCTATTATGGATAAATAGCAGATAAATCTATGCCGGTACTTTCAGGCCAGTCCATCATAATGTTCATATTCTGTATTGCTTGGCCGGACGCGCCTTTAACTAAATTATCAATTACAGATAAAACTACGAGTCTATTGGAATCTGGGATTTTATAAAAAGAAAGTCTACATAAATTTGACCCTCTTACCGACTTTGTTTCGGGGCAACTCCCTGGTTCCAAAACATCAACAAATAGTTCATCGTTATAATATTGATTAAAAATTACTGACGGATCAAAGTCCTTAATACAGTCAACATATAAAGTTGCATGAATACCTCTAACCATAGGTATTAAATGAGGAATAAATGTCAGCTTAATTTTGTTTGAACCTGTAATAGCTTTTAAATTTTCTTCAATTTCTGGCATATGTCGATGCCCCGTTAAGCCATATGCTCTAAAATTCTCAGATGATTCTGACATTAATAGCGGTGTTTCTGTTTTTTTTCCAGCGCCACTAATTCCTGATTTTGCATCTGCAATTATCGTTTCAGTATTTATTAAGTTGCTTTTAATTAAAGGCACTAATGCTAATTGAATAGCCGTTGGATAGCATCCTGGGTTTGCAACTAATTGAGCATCCTTAATTGCTGCTCTATTTACCTCTGGTAATCCATAAATAGCTTTTTTTAATACATCGGTCGCTTCGTGTTTCATTTCATACCACTTTTCCCAAATAGAAACATCTTGAATTCTGAAGTCAGCAGCTAAATCAATAACCTTAACTCCATTTTCTAATAATTCCTTAACATGCTTCATTGCAATTCCGTTCGGAGTTGCAAAAAAAACTAGTTCTGCTTCTTTTAGCTTTGCTTCAGCTGGATCTACATAAGTATGAGAAATACTACCTCTAAGTGATGGATGGACATCTGACACTAATTTACCAGCATCATGTCTAGATGTAATTTGATGAATAATGATATTCGGATGACTTATTAATAACCTTAATAATTCAATGCCAGTATATCCAGAGCCCCCAACTACGCTAACTTTAATTTTTGACTTCATATTAGTATTTTATGCTTTTATTATAGATTTATGTTAATAAAAAAAAGCCGCTGAGGCGGCTTTTTTGTTTTATCTTTTCGAAAACTGTTTTTTTCGCCTTGCTTTTCTAAAGCCAACTTTCTTCCGTTCAACTTCGCGGTCATCCCGTGTAACATAACCTGCACTTGATAATTCCGGTTTTAACGCAATATCATAATCCATTAAAGCTCTAGTTATTCCGTGCCTCACAGCTCCAGCCTGACCAGACTCACCTCCACCGATTACATTAATTTTTATATCGAAAGTTGCAGTATTATTTGTCAATTCTAAGGGTTGCTTCAAAATCATTTGAGATGTGTATCTTGAAAAATATTCATCTACTGGTTTATTATTAACTACAATGTTTCCCTTGCCCGGTTGTATAAAAACCCTAGCAATTGAACTCTTTCTTCTGCCCGTTCCGTAGTAATATTTTCCTATCATAATTTTCCTGAGTTTATAGTGTTATTGGTTGCGGCTGTTGGGCTGCATGCTGATGCTTGTCACCTGCATAAACCTTCATTTTTTTAACCATAGCATAGCCAAGAGGCCCTTTAGGCAACATACCCTTCACGGCTTTCTCTAAAGCACGTCCAGGGAACCTATTCTGCATATTTTTAAAGTTTGTTTCATATAATCCACCAACGAAACCTGAGTGCCGATAATAAATTTTACCTTCATCTTTATTACCTGTTACTTTTATTTTATCTGCATTAATTACAACAATATAATCTCCAGTATCAACATGAGGAGTATAAATTGCTTTATGTTTACCTCTTAGTCTATGAGCTATAGCGCTCGCAAGTCTGCCAAGTGTTGCATCAGTGGCATCTACTAATAACCAGTCTCTTTGAACTTCATGTGATTTTGCAGAAAATGTTTTCATTATTTATAACCAATCATTTACAAAAAAAAAATTTAAGAGGCGAATTCTAGTCTATTTCCATATCTTTTGTCAATGTTTTAAGGGCGTTTCCTCAAATTTTGAGCATTTGTAACGCAAAAGCCATAAACATAAAAAATCCAACATAATTATTCGCCAGAAAAGCCTCAAAATTTTTATCCGGATCCATGCTTATTCCTCTGATAGATCCTCTCAATGCAATGAATAGTGATATAGCCAAAAACAAATAAAAAGACATTGAATAGTCATTGGAATAACCAATAAATAGCAATATTAGAAACATAAATATAAAGCTCATTAAAATGAAAGGAATCGTATAATGCTTAAAAGTTAATGCTGAAGAACGAACATTAATCTTTTGATCATCTTTCATGTCCTTAATAGCATAATGAGAATCGAAACTTAAAGCCCAGAATATATTTGCAATATATAAAGCCCAGGCCTCAAAAGGGAGTAGGTTCTGAATTGCAGTAAAAGCCATTAAAATTCCAAATCCAAATGAAATTCCTAGCATCAATTGTGGGAGCGCAAAAAACCTTTTACAGAATGGATAAATTAATACTGATAATAGAGCAAATATTGACAATTTTATTGTTAGGAAGTTAAGTTGCAGAACTAAAAAAAATGAAAGTAACAATAAAATAAAAAGATAAAGTAAAGCCTCAAATATAGATGCTTTACCTGTAGCAAGAGGTCTATTTTTTGTTCTATCAACCTGTGTATCAATATTTCTATCAGCAAGATCGTTAGCAATACATCCCGCAGATCTCATCAAAATGGTACCAATAATAAAAATTATCAATATTCTTAAATCTGGAATTCCTTGCTGAGCAACTAATAAGGCTGACAATGTTGGCCATAGCAGCAGCAAAATACCAATGGGCTTGTTCATTCTAGTTAAAAAAACAAGGTTCATAAAATAACTCATTTATTAAATCTTAAATATTCAAAATTTTTAAAAAATACCTCAGTCAATAAAACGCTTTGGTTATTGTAATCAAACAGAGATTGACGGCTCACTAAAATATTAGAAACATTGTGACCAGAATTTCTAACGCTTTTTGATATATCATCATTCTTTGAAAATACAGAATAAATAAATGCGGAACGATTTATAACCTTTTTCTCAAAAATAATATCAGATAGTGGATTGTCTTGAAGTCCTTTAATACCTCTCCAGAAACCACGTAAATTTATTTTTGGTGTGACTGTTCTTGCATACATAATTGGGCGGCCATCAGCGTAAATCATAACCTCCCGCAAATATAGCTGACCATCTCTTATATTTCTAAATTTATCTCTTTCTATTTTTAGAAATTTTATAATGGCAGGCTTAATCTGTATGACCTGAAATTGTGCAATATTTTTGACGCGCTTACTAAGCGACCTTTTATTTGATAGCCAAAAGCGAAATTCACTCTTACCATTAATTTTTTTTTGCCACATTGTTTAATTAAGCTCTTATGATTTCCTGATAATTTCGGAGCCATCTTTCTACATGAAGATTAATAGATGGATGTTTTGATTTTATCAAATGATCTGCATCTTGTTTAGCTAATTCTAATAATGCTGAATCCTTTTGAATATCAGCAACTCTTAACATTGGTACTCCACTTTGCTTCAAGCCAAGGAATTCACCAGGGCCTCGAATTTTTAAATCCTCTTCAGAAATTTTAAAACCATCAATATTTTCATAGATCGTTCTTAGTCTTTGTTTAGCTATTATTGATAATTTCTTTTGGTATAACATAATGCAGACACTTTTTTTTGTTCCTCTACCAATCCTTCCTCTTAGTTGATGAAGCTGAGATAAGCCCATTCTCTCTGCATTTTCTATAATCATTAACGTTGCATTTGGAACGTCTACCCCTACCTCTATTACTGTTGTTGCTACAAGAATTTTAATTTCTTTATTTTTAAACCTCTCCATCACCATTTCTTTCTCAGATGATTTCATTCGACCATGTATCAGTCCTACCTCATGATGTTTAAAGTATTTATTAAGGACCATATAAGTATTTTCTGCCGTCTCTAATTGCAGCGTCTCACTTTCTTCAATAAGCGGACAAACCCAATACACCTGACTACCACCAATAACTTCTTTATTAATTATTTCCAAAATGTCTTTTCTTCTTTCTTCAGAAAATAACTTAGTAGTAATAATTTGTCGTCCAGGAGGTAATTTATTAATTACAGATATATCCATGTCAGAAAAATAACTCATGGATAATGTTCTAGGAATCGGCGTTGCACTCATCATTAATTGATGTGCTTCAAATTTTTTATTGATGAGATTATTTTTTCTTAATCTAATTCTTTGCTCAACACCAAATCGGTGCTGCTCATCGATGATGTAAAAAGCTAGGTTTTTAAAAATTACTTCTTCTTGAAATAATGCATGAGTTCCGATGATAATGTCTGACTCCCCATCCATAATTTTTTTCTGGGCTATTTTTTTATTACTAGGCGACATACTTCCTCTTAATAAGTCAACTCTAAAACCTAGGGGCTCTAACCATTCTTTTATTTTACTAAAATGTTGCTCAGCTAAAATTTCAGTCGGAGCCATAAAAGCAACTTGATATCCAGACTTAATAACTTGTATAGCCGCCATTACTGCTACAACTGTTTTTCCACTTCCTACATCTCCCTGTAAAAGGCGATTCATTGGATGATTATTTTTAAGATCAGAATAAATATCTTGTAATACTGTTTCCTGTTCTTCTGTTAGTTTAAATTCTAGGTTTTCAATAAAGGTATGATGTAGCTGATCATAAAATTGAATTGGCATTGCTAGATGTAATTTTTTTTGATGGTAAAGCCCTCTCAGAAAAAGTTGTTGCGCCAAGAGTTCATCATAAATTAAACGATGATGATAAAAATTATCCTTTCGATCAAACAAATCTATATCACTATCTTTTGAAGGAAAATGTATCGCCTCAATTGCATCCATTAATAATGGTAATTTTCTTTTTAAATAAAGTTCTGGGAAGTAATCAATATAAGCTTTAGCTTCTATAGATTTATCAATCGATTTTTTTATTAGCTTACATAATAATTTCTGAGATAAACCAGACGTTGTCGGATATATTGGACTAAAAGTTTGCGGCAAAGGATCATCTGCATTTAATACTTTATATTGAGGGTGAATCATTTCATTAAGAAATAAATTCTTCTTCACTTCCCCAAATACACGAATTTTTTTTCCCTCAGATAGATCTTTAATTTGACTTGGATAGAAATTTATAAATCTTAGTTGTATGCTATCTGATTCGTCCGCAATAATTACAATTAAATTTTTTCGCGGTCTATAATTAACAGTAGACTGTTTAATTACACCTTCAATCTGTACTCGGGTTCCAGGAACAATGTTCTTAATAGATTCAATTTTGGTCTTATTTTGATATCTAGTAGGTAAATGAAGTAATAAATCAAAAACAGTTGCAATATGAAGCTTACGAAGCTTGATTGTTTGTGAGGGTGTGAAAATCGATTTTGGCAATTTTATATATTGCTCTAATCTTCCACTAAAAAACCGTCTGCCTCAACAAGCGCGCCTTTGGGAAGTGACTTAACACCTACTGCGGCTCTAGCGGGATAAGGTTCATTAAAATAATTAGTCATAATCTCATTAACTAGAGCAAAATGTGTCAGATCTGTTAGGTAAATATTCAATTTCATAAGATCACCAACACTAGCATTTGAAGCTTTAATTACTGCTATTAGATTCTTAAAAACTTGATGAATTTGTGCTTCTATACCATCAACTAGTTCCATCGTTTTTGGGTCTAATGGAATTTGTCCAGATAAAAATGTAATATTATTTTTTTTGATTGCTTGAGAATATGTCCCAATAGCAGCTGGTGCATTTTTAGTTTCTATAACCGTTTTAGCCATGATGTTTATTCCAATTTTATATAATTAGTTAGATTTGAATTCCGATTCTTTTTTATGTTAATGATTTTACACGATTGATTCTATTAATTTTTTTAATTTTCCTTAAGTTTCTAATTAGTTCAGCAAGATGTATACGATTTTTTACTTGTACAACAAAATTTAAATTTGCAAAAGTACTTCCATCAGGTTGCTCTAAAGATACATTGTCAATATTTGAGTTTGATGCAGCAATAACAGAAGCAATTCTACCTAACATTCCTTTTTCATTTATAACTAATATATTAAGATTTACATTGAATAATCGGTTAGGATCCGGCTCCCATTCAACATCAACCCATCTATCGTGATCAAGTTTAAATTTCCTAATGACTGGGCAATCATGCGTATGAATAATTAGTCCTCTATCTTTATTAATAAAACCTAAAATTGGATCTCCTGGGATTGGATGACAACAGGTAGCAAGTTTAATAGCCATATCCTCAGCACCTTTGATCGTAATTACATCCAGGAACTTACTCTGATTTATTGTTTTTTTAACACCATCCATAATAGCTGTTAATTGATGAGCAACCATTACATTGACCTTTTTTCCCAATGCTATCTCTATCAATAATTCATCCTTAGAGCTCATATGATAATCTTGAATTAACTTTTGCCAGTGTTTTTTCTTAATATTATCTGGATCAATATGAAAAGCTTTCAGTGCATTATTTAACATACTATAGCCAAGAATAACTAGATCATTTGATTCTGCTGTCTTTAAAAAAGATCTAATTTGAGATCTGGCTTTGCCAGTTATAACAAAATTTAACCAAGCAGGATTTGGTTTTGCCGGTGAAGCTGTTACCACTTCAATATGATCTCCTGTTTTAATTTCTGTTCGTAATGGAACTAATTCCTGATTAATCTTAGCTGCAACTGTACTATTACCTACATCACTATGCACCGCATATGCATAATCAATTGTAGTCGATCCCTTTGGTAAATTAAATATAGTTCCCTTAGGGGAAAATACATATACTTCATCTGGAAAAAGATCAACTTTCAAATGCTCCAAAAATTCTAAAGAATCTGAGCCCTCTGTTTGAATTTCTAAAAGCCTTTTAAGCCATTGGTTAGTCTGTTGCTGAAGTTCTGTTACATGAGCATCCTTAGTCTTATATAGCCAATGAGATGCAACACCAGCTTCTGCCAGGTTATGCATTAGCTCTGTTCTAATTTGTATTTCTAGTGGCATACCGAATGGGCCAAATAAGGTTGTATGTAATGATTGATAACCATTAGCCTTTGGTATTGCAATATAATCTTTAAACTTACCTGGGATTGGCTTATAAAGTGAGTGAAGTGCGCCTAAAGCTAAATAGCAGTCATTTAGATTTTTAACAATAATTCGAAATGCATAAATATCATTAATCTCCGAGAAGCTTGAATGTTTCTCAACCATTTTCTTATGAATACTCGAAGGATTTTTTTCTCTTCCAAAAACATCTGCATTAACTTTAAAAAAACCTAATTTATCTTTTATTTCTGTAAGGCTTTTTTCCACTACCTCTTTTCGATTTCCTCTAGTTGCTTTAATCGCTTTAATAATTGTCTTATAGCGAAGTGGGTGAATATATTTGAAGCATAAATCTTCTAACTCCTGATGAATATTGTTTAGTCCCAATCGATTTGCGATTGGAGAATAAATATCAAGAGTTTCTTGAGATATTCTTATTCTCTTCTTTGGACTTAAGTGTTCTAAAGTTTCCATATTATGAAGTCGATCTGCTAACTTAATTAATATAACTCTCACATCTTGTGACATTGCTAATAACATTTTTCTGAAATTTTCTGCTTGGGCTTGCGATGCATCATCAAAATGAATTTTATCTAGCTTCGATAAGCCTCCTACTATGCTTGCAACTTGAGAGCCAAATTTACTTTCTATTTCAATAAGAGTGCTAGAAGTGTCTTCTACAACATCATGAAGTAATGCTGCTTGAATAGATGGGCTATCTAAATGAAGGTGAGCTGCAATACATGCGACTGATACAGGATGGATAATGTAATCCTCCCCACTTCGTCTTTTTTGTCCTTTATGAGCATCAAGGCTATATTCATATGCATTCCATATGATTTTAATCTCTTTTTGAGGAAGATAAGGTTTTAGGAGTTGAGTAAGTCTTGAGTCTCTTGAATTTGCAGGCAATAATTGGGGCAATGCTTTATTCTTTTGTTCCGCTATTTTTGACTGAGCGGTGTTTCCCATGAATCCCCCAAATTAGGTATTAATTATTATTAACCAACGTTTTTAATTAAAATTTCTTCACCAATTAAACCTTCAGCAATTTCTCTTAATGCTGTCACAGAGGGCTTATCCTTTGTTCCTGTAACATCAATTAAAGGCTCAGCACCATTTGCGAGCTGTCTTGATCTTAAGGCGGCAACTAGTGTTAATTGAAACCTATTAGGTATTAATTCTAAACAATCATCTACAGTAATTCGCGCCATTTTTGCTCCATAAAATTTATTTTCTTAACTCATTTATCAAAGCATGGTGCCTATGAAGTTGTTTATGAGTTTTTAGTGTTTTTGACATGATAATAGCCTCTAATTCCTTTAAGGCACAATCAAAATCGTCGTTGATTGTAACATAATCAAACTTTTCTAAGTGACTCATTTCATCTTTTGCTGCTGATAAACGCTTACTAATTGTTTCTTTTGAATCTTGTCCCCTTTTCTTTAATCGCTCTTCAAGTGCTTTTATTGATGGCGGCAGTATAAAAATACTAATGGCATCTTGATAAATCTTTTTAACACTAAAAGCCCCCTGCCAATCTATCTCAAGAATAATATCTTTGCCTAATTTTATTGCCTCTAAAATAGTTTCTTTTGAAGTACCATAAAATGCCCCATGACATTCAGCAGTTTCTAGAAAAATACCTTGTTGCTGCATTTCATTAAAACTTTTTTTATTAATAAATCGATAATCAACTCCATCTACCTCACCAGGCCTTGGCGTTCGAGTAGTAAACGAAATTGAGAGCTCAAGGTTTGGATTATTTTTAAGAATAGCCTTCACGAGCGAGGTTTTACCTGCTCCTGATGCAGCGGTAACAATAAATAAATTTCCATGCAATGGATTAATCATTATTCAATATTCTGTATTTGTTCACGAATTTGTTCAATTATAACTTTTAATTCAACTGAAATTCTTGAAATTTCGACCGAAATTGCTTTTGACCCTAATGTATTGGCTTCACGATTAAATTCTTGCATCAAAAAATCCATTTTTTTTCCAACAGGCTCCTTCAGTATTAATAATCGCCTTAGTTCCTTTAGATGTGACTCTAATCGATCAATCTCCTCTGTAATATCAGACTTCTGAATAAAAATTAGTAACTCTTGCTTTAAGCGGTCACTTTCAACATTAATAAGTGCCTCTTTAAATCTCTTATTGATCTTTACTTGGTGAAGTTTAATTGCTTTTGGCATAATTTTCTTAGTCTGACCAATTAATCTCTCAATTAATTTTATATTGTTGAATATTACTTTACTAATATTTTTACCCTCTCTTTGTCGATCAATAATAGTTTTTTGAAGGGCATTAGGCAGGGTACTTAGAAGAACTTTTTTAAGATTACTATTATCTATAACTTGTTTGTTATTCCCAGATAATTTAAAAATTTCAACAGGGTCTATTAAGGATGGGTTTTTTATAAGAGTAGCTATTTTTTCTGTGGAATTAATTAATGCTTTGATTTCTTTTTCTTCAATTTTTTTATAATTTAGTCCGGCTTCTTTTGATCTTAGAAAAATTTTGCAATCTATTTTTCCTCTTGAAATACTCGCTAAAATTATTTCACGAATCTGAGACTCATATACTCTTATATCATCACCTAATTTTAACTGTAACTCACAATAACGACTATTAAGAGTTTTAATTTCAATTACTAAGCTACCAAACTTTGTATCTTTTTCTCCAAAGAAGAAACCAGTCATGCTTGAAATCATTTTTATCCCTTAATAATATTTATGTTTTAAATAACGTTTTAACTAATTATAACGATAAAGTCTATAAATCCATTTAAATAGGTGCCTTCGATAGACTATAATTCAATATTAAGAATATTAAGGAAAGTTTAATGCGATCTTACAAGCGCCAAAAGAACGACCTCAGACCTATTGAATTTATTAGAAACTTTACGAAACATGCGGAAGGCTCAGTTTTAATAAAATGTGGCGATACCCATGTACTTTGCACTTCTAGTATCGAGGAGTCCGTACCTTCTTTTTTAAAGGGAAAGGGCCAAGGTTGGGTAACAGCAGAATATGGCATGCTTCCAAGATCAACCTCATCAAGAATGCCAAGAGAGGCAGCTAGAGGTAAACAATCTGGGCGTACTCAAGAAATACAACGTTTGATTGGAAGAAGTTTGAGGGCGGTAATAGACCTCAAGAAATTAGGAGAAAGAACTATTCATATTGATTGTGACGTAATACAAGCCGATGGTGGGACTCGGACAGCTAGTATTTCAGGTGCATACATAGCTATTTATGATGCTGTTCAAAATCTTATTAACTCTAACAAAATATCAACTTCTCCATTAATTGATTCAATAGCTGCCATTTCAGTTGGCATTAAAAATGGTGAAGTTTTTCTTGATTTAGATTATGAAGAGGATTCTAGTTGTGATACAGATATGAATATTGTAATGACTGGAAATGGAAGGTTTGTTGAAATTCAAGGAACTGCAGAGGGCGAAGCTTTCTCTAGAAAAGAAATGGATGACCTAATTAATATGGCTGAATCAGGAATAAAACTAATAACGCAAAAGCAAATTGAAGCAATTGGAATCTTAAGCTAATGAATAAAATAGTTATTGCTACTAATAACGAAAAAAAATTAAAGGAGATCTCAACGATACTAGAAGATTTAAATATTCAAGCTATACCTCAATCTCATTTTAAAATTGGTGAAAGTGAAGAACCTTTCGACACATTCATTGAGAATGCTTTAATTAAAGCAAGATACGCTTCTATAAAAACTGGGCTTCCTGCTATTGCAGATGACTCGGGTCTTTGTGTTGACACACTAAAAGGAAAGCCAGGTATTTACTCAGCTAGATTTTCTGGTTCACCCAGATCAGACGAGAATAATAACCTTAAATTACTTGATCTTTTAAAAGATAAATACAATAGAAAAGCACATTATTACTGTGCTATTGTTTTTATTAAAAGCTCAGATGATCCTCAACCTGTTATTGCAGAGGGCATATGGCAGGGTGAAATATTAAAAACTCCAAGGGGGAGAAATGGTTTTGGTTACGACCCACTCTTTCTTGACTATAAAACAGATCTAAGTGCAGCTGAACTGTCTCCTAAATTAAAAAATAAAATTAGTCATCGAGGTCAGGCTTTGCAAAAAATAAAACAAAAACTTAAAATGATTTATGGCCAATAAAAGAAAAAAATTGCAAATATGGGTTAAAGATGATCAATCAGTCGTCGCCTGCACAGAAAAAATAAAGGTGATGACTGAAAACTTTGACGAATTAAAGCAGCTGGCACAAGATGCTTTTGAAGACGGTCTCCTGATGGAAGTTTCTGATCAGCAAATGCGCGATGTACTGCATGAGATAGTAGACGAACTAAAAAATAAATTAATTAAAAAATAGTTATTTTGCAGGATTCTATGCCGCTTAATATTCAAGCCCTTCCACCGCTTTCAATTTACGTACATATTCCCTGGTGTATCCATAAATGTCCTTATTGTGATTTTAATTCACATGAGTTTAAAGGACAAAATATTAAGAATAATGAAATGGCTTATACCCAGTCATTAATAAAACAAATAGACAGTAATCAATTTGATAGTTCTCGTCCTATCCAATCTATCTTTTTTGGTGGTGGGACCCCTAGTTTATTTAACCCCCAATCTTTTAAAAAAATAATTTATGCCATTAAACAAAAATTTACTCTGTCCGAATACTGTGAGATTACTATCGAAGCAAATCCAGGAACAGTAGATAAAGAATATTTTTATGGTTACCGTGAAATTGGGATTAATCGAATATCTTTAGGTATACAAAGCTTTAATGATAAGCACCTTAAAAAACTTGAGCGAATTCATAATCAAAAAGAAGCATATGATGCAGCCACATTAGCAATTAAATTATTTGATAATGTAAACATTGATCTAATGTTTGCTCTCCCAAATCAAACATTGTCTGAGCTTAATGAAGATATTGAAGAAGCGATAAATCTTCACTCCTCCCACCTTTCCTACTACCACTTAACCTTAGAACCAAATACTTATTTTTATAATCATCCACCACCCCTCCCTAATCAAGACGAGAGTGCTGAGTTTTCTGATCTTATTAAGTCCAAACTCATGGAGGCTAAATTTAAACACTACGAAACCTCTGCCTATGCTAAGCAGGAGAATGAATGTAATCACAACTTAAATTATTGGAAGTTTGGTGATTATCTAGGAATTGGCGCTGGCGCCCATAGCAAGATAACTAGCAACTTTAATATCACTCGATTCAGTACTTATAAAAACCCAAAACAATATATTCAAGAAGTTAATAATAATAGTTATATCCAAGAAGAACATCTGATCAATAATAATGACATCCCTTTTGAGTTCATGATGAATGCATTAAGACTAAACGATGGATTTATAATAGATTTATTTGAACAAAGAACAGGGTTATCGCTTAACTCTATAAATAGTGAAATTAAATTATGCCTAGAAAAAGGTTTACTTGAGTTAAATAATGGTAGGATTAAACCGACCATGCTAGGACAAAATTTTCTCAATGATCTTTTACAAATTTTTTTAAGGAATGATAAACCATGAAACTCAATAAAATTATTGATGACTATGTTGTTTCTGATCAAATCCAAACGGAAGACATAACAATCATTAAAAATAAAGGATTCAAAACTATTTTTTGTAATCGGCCTGACAATGAGGAAGCCAACCAAATAACAGTTAAAAGTATTCATGACCAAGCTGATAAAGATGGTTTAGATTTTATTCATCAACCAGTCGTTGGCGGTCAAATTACTCAACAAGATATTGATCTTTTTAAAGATCATTATGCCGCAGCTAAAAAACCAATTTTTGCTTATTGCCGAAGCGGTACAAGATCAAGTATGTTGTGGGCACTATCAGAGTCCACTGAAAGACCAATAGATGAAATCTTAAATTTAACAAATGCTGCTGGATACAACTTAAGCAATTTATTTAATAAATAGTTATACTAATTTCTCGTGTGCTCTCTTAAGTGCGGCCTTGACTGCCCCAAATGCAGTGCCACCAAAATGATTTCTAGATTGCACAGAGCCTTTTAACGTCAAGCATTTAAAGACAGATTGATCGATAGAGGTGCTAAATTTTTGTAGTACCTTTAAATCTAATTCAGATAGATCACAGCCCTGAGTAATCGCATATTTAACTGCCTTAGCAACAACACCATGAGCCTCTCTAAAGGGCATACCTTTTTTGACTAAATAGTCAGCCAAATCCGTAGCTGTTGAATACCCCTTAAAAGCTGCAGCCTCCATCGACTCTTTAGACACCTTGAGGCCTGCTACCATTTCTGCAAATATATTAAGCGTATCAGAAATAGTATCTGCAACATCAAAGACTGGCTCTTTATCTTCCTGATTATCTTTGTTATAAGCTAATGGCTGTGATTTCATTAAAGTTAATAAGGAGACTAAATGTCCATTAACTCTAGCAACCTTACCTCTTACTAGCTCGGGAACGTCTGGATTCTTTTTTTGAGGCATAATGCTGGATCCAGTACAAAAACCATCTGAAATCTCGATAAATCCAAAAAATGGACTTGACCACATAATTAACTCTTCCGACCATCTCGATAAATGTGTCATCAATAAAGACGCATCGAAATTAAATTCAATTAGAAAATCTCTATCAGATACAGCATCAATAGAATTTGCCATCACTGCATCGAACTTTAACAACTTTGCTACATACTTTCTATCAATTGGATATGAAGTTCCAGCTAATGCGGCTGCGCCTAACGGTAAAACATTTATTCTTTTATATGACTCTTGAAATCTTGCCTTATCACGCTCTAGCATTTCAAAATATGCTAACAAGTGGTGAGCAAAACTTATTGGTTGAGCAATTTGAAGGTGAGTTAAGCCTGGCATAATCGTTGTAATATGCTGATCTGCTAAAGTTAATATGGCTCTTTGAAGTGCCTCTATCTGAGTGATACTTTTGTCTACTACCTCTCTTAGATACAACCTCATATCGGTTGTAACCTGATCATTTCTTGATCTACCTGTATGGAGTTTTTTACCTGGAGCACCGACAATATCAGTTAATCTTTTTTCAATATTAAGATGAACATCTTCCAAATCTATTGACCATTTAAATTTACCAGACTGAATTTCTTTTTTAATTTGATTCAATCCTTTAGTAATTGATTTCAAATCAGCAGCAGTAATAATTTTCTGTTTATTTAGCATTCCTGCATGGGCAAGCGAACCCTCAATATCATACATCGCGAGTCTCTGATCAAAAGCGACAGAAGCATTAAATCTTTTGACAATTTCACTTGTCGGCTCCGAGAACCTTTCTGACCATTTTTTTGTATTTTTTTTCATTTATAATTTTATTGTTATTTTCTAAATTATATCTGAAAACTTAGCTTCAGTTGGTTAATGTCAATATTAGGTCTGTGCTAAAATTAATTTCATATGATAAAAACCCTCACTATTGCTTCTAGAGAAAGCCCTTTAGCCATGTGGCAGGCTGAATATATTAAAAAAAGTATTCAAGCACTTCATCCATTAATTAATATAAATATTAAGGGTTTCAAAACACAAGGCGATATTCTTCTAGATCAGTCCTTAGCTACTATTGGAGGAAAGGGTCTTTTTATAAAAGAACTAGAACATGCTCTTATAGATAATAAAGCAGATTTAGCCGTACATTCTATGAAGGATCTTCCTATGGATATTCCAAAAGGATTTAAACTTGCAGTAATCACTGAAAGAGGAGACCCCAGAGATGCTTTTATCTCAAATCAATATGATTCTCTTGAAGCACTTCCTTCCGGAGGTATTATTGGTACATCTAGTCTTAGACGGCAGAGTCAAATTCAAGCAAAATTTCCAAAACTTAAAATATTACCCTTAAGGGGAAATCTACAAACAAGGCTCAAAAAATTAGATGACAAAAATTATGATGCTATTATTTTAGCTGCAGCAGGATTAATACGTATGGGTTTAAAAAATCGAATTAAACTTTACATTGATCCCACTTTAAGTATCCCCGCAGTAGGTCAAGGAGCTCTAGGTATTGAAATTCTTGAAAACAATACTGAACTCCTTAAATTAATATCACCTTTAAATAATGACATAACAGCACGATGTGTTTTAGCAGAGCGAACCGTCAGTAGATCATTAGCTGGAAGCTGTACAGTTCCTCTTGGAGCGCATGCAACTATAAAGAACAATAAAATTTATATGCATGGATTTGTAGCAACACCAGATGGTAGCCACATAATCTTCTCTAAAACAGATGGTCCCTCAGATAACCCTGAAATTGTAGGCAAAAAATTGAGTCGGCTCCTAATTGCGCAGGGTGCTAAAAAAATTCTTGGCCTATGATGGAATTAGGAAAAATGCTTTGACAGCACTTATTTTAACCAGGCCTGTGCACCAGAATGTAGAACTTATTAATTATTTTAAAGATTCTGAAGTTACTACAATTAATTATCCTTTTATAAAAATTCAGCCACTTAGGGATTATGTCCTTTTTGATTCCATTATTCATCAACTTGCTACCTATCAATATCTAATTTTTATTAGTACGAACTCAGTAAAAATGTTTATTGATCGTATGGATCTACTCTCCTTAAAATTACCCGAAGATATTATCTTAGCTAGCATTGGAAATGCTACTCAAGAAGCCCTTCAAGAAAAGTATCAACGAGAAGTCTATTACCCAGATAACATTTTTGATTCTGAGCACTTACTCAATCATTCAGTTTTTAATAATGTTCAATCAAAAAAAGCTCTTATTATTCGGGGAGAGGGAGGTCGAGAAACCTTAAAGCAGGGACTGGAGAATAAAGGAGCAATAGTTACTTATGGAGAATGCTACAAAAGAAAATTTTTACCTATTCATTTTAAAGAGATAAAAAAAATTACTGGAAATTTTAGAAATTCTATCTTTTTAATTACAAGTAATGAGAGTGCCAAACATTTTATTTCAGAAGTCAAAAATGAAGATAAAAGCTGGCTTATAAAATGTGATTTAATCGTAAATCACGAAAAAATTAAAAAAAGGCTAATAACATTTTTCGGCAACGTTATAGTTCTACCTGAGATTAATCCTAAAAATATTAAACTAGCTATTAAGAAGTAGGCTTTACTGGAGAAAAACTAAATGCATCGGCATAAAACTCATTCTCAGGCAGAGACTTCTTTTTAGTAAACTCTTTAAATGCCGTTTCAACTAAAATTGGAGCGCCACAACAATAAACTTGAACATCACTCAATGTTTGAAAGTCTTCCATAACTGCGGAATGCACCAATCCCCGGCGAATAATTTTATTGTCGTCTTCGTTTGGGTCTGAAAAAATAGGAATGTACTTTATATTGGAATACTTTTTTTTCCATAACTCACAAATCTCATGCATATACAAATCCTCTTCAGCTTTTACTCCCTGATATAAAAATATTGACCTCGTATTATTTGATTCAATCATATCCTCAATTACTGACTTAATGGGGGCAAAGCCTGTCCCCCCTGAAACAAAAATCATTGGCTTGTCACTTTGACGTAAATAAAATTGTCCTAGTGGTGCCTCAATACGGTGGATAGTCTTCTCTTGCATTTCATTAAAGACAAAATGAGTAAATTTTCCCCCTTCAATTAATCTCATATGTAATTCAATTAGGGGGTCAGATGGCCGACTAGCAATTGAAAAGGCTCGTCGACTTCCATCTTTCATTATAAACTCTAAATATTGTCCAGCTTGAAAATCTAAAGCCTCCTTCCCAGGCAATTTAAGTATCATCTTCATCACATCGTGGTTTAATTTTTCTAACTTTTCAATTCGGACTGGGGTTATTATTGGATTTCTTAGTCCATCATCAACAGAGGGTCGAGTCTCAATCTCAAGATCTTCGGTAGCCAATGCTTTGCAACATAAAGTCCATCCCTCAGAAAGCTCTGAATTATTTAACGCTGACTCTTGGTATCCTTCAAGAAAAACGTTACCTGAAATAATTTTTGATTTACACGAGCCACAACTGCCATTTTGACACCCATAGGGAATTGTAATCCCTGCACGAATAGCTGCCTCTAATATAGTCTCACTAGGTTTAGCATCAAAAACTTCTCCTGATGGAGATAACAGAATTTTATAACCCATTTATTTGTCTTCTTCTTCTCGTCGATATTCACCTTCAATCACATCACCTTTATTAGGCTCTGAAGTATTTTCTTGATTTTCTGAAAAAGGTGAAGCACCTTTGTTTATTGAATTTTGAATAGGTATCATCAAAAGAATAAATCCAAATAGATCGGTAATAACACCAGGAAATAAAAATAATACACCTGCCAATAAGTTCTTTGCACTTCCTAATAACACGCCAAATAAATTACCGCCCTGGGTCATCATAGTCATAATTCTTGTAAGGACTAATGTTTTTTCATCCTGTATTAATTGCCAGCCTAAAATTCCCATAATCACGATATAAAGAAAAAACCACCAGCCATAAATACCGCCTAATTTGAAAAGGCCCCAAATCTCAAAAAATGGTAGGGAAATTAATAAAAGTATAAAAATTAAGCGCATGTTTTAATAAATTATGAAATCCCATGATAATCGTAGATAATAATTACACTTGTATAGAGTCATTGAACTCAATTTAGTTTAATTAATCACAAACATTATAAACCGTAAATACCTAATAAAAATGCAAAGACCTCTAATTACATATTTTATATTTTTATTCATTCTTCTAAGCTTAACTGCTAGAGCAGAGAGTCCATTTTTTGATAAGGTTGATAATTTTCTTTCTGCAGACGAAGCATTTCAATTAGGAGATATCAAAAAAGATTCCTTAGGCAATCTAAAAGTTAATATAATTATTGCAGACGGTCATTATCTTTATAAATCAAAAACTAGAATTCGTAATCTACCTTTAGAAGGCTACAAATTAATACTCCCTAAGGGAAAACTAAAAGTCGATGAATATTTTGGAGAGCAAGAAGTTTTTTATGAGTCAGCCAATTTAGAAATAAAGGTAAGCGATCGTGCCTCAAAAGAAAATATTGAATTAGAAATTCAAGGATGTAGCGAAAAAGGTCTTTGCTATCCTCCTGTTATTAGAAATATTAATTATGCTTCTTCTCAACCAATATTAAATATATCTGAGTCTGAAAATATTTCGGAAGGCCTAACAAATAAAAATTTTATTCTTTCTTTATTAGGATTTTTTGTTTCTGGGTTACTTTTGTCATTAACGCCTTGTGTTTTACCTATGTTACCTATTCTGTCCGGGATCATTATTTCATCTAATGTTAATAGTGCAAAAAAACTCACGCTTGTTTATGTATTAGGTGTATGTATAACCTATACCTTCCTTGGAATTGTTGCAGGCATAACAGGCAACCTTTTATCTAGTAGTTTACAAAATACTAACTTTATTGTTATCAGTAGCTTTCTTTTTGTTCTATTAGCCGCCTCCATGTTTGATTTTTTTCAATTTTCCCTTCCAAAATCTATCAGTCATTCGCTTAACCAATTTAGCCAAAAAATTAAGGGAGGAAATCTATTTGGAGTTTTTCTTCTTGGGCTCATTTCTTCACTCATTTTAAGTCCTTGTGTTGCTCCACCGCTTGCAGGAGCTATTCTATATATTGGGCAATCAGAAAACATTATCTTAGGAGGAGCCTCACTATTCTTTATGGGTTTAGGCATGAGTGCCTCATTAATTTTCGTTGGATTCTCAACACATGCTGTGCTTCCAAAGCCAGGTCCATGGATGAATAATATTAAGCAAACTATGGCTTATATCTTGCTAGCAATGGCAATGTATATTGCTAGGCCATTAATGGATGACAGTATATTTTTTAGTAGTCTACTTTTACTACTTTTAATTTGGTTCATTGGTCTTGCGCGAAACAGATTAGTAATACTCAGAGAAAAATTAGGCCTCTTAATTATTTTAGTTTTTTTAGTAACAGGTACTTATCTTACCAAACAAATAATTCATGAAATAAATCCAGATAAACAATCTATACAAAAGGTAACCTTCATTAATATTAATTCTATAAAAGACTTAAACACTCAACTTAATGTAGCTAAAGACTCCCTTGTTTTACTCGATTTTTATGCAGATTGGTGTGTAGCCTGTCTTGAATATGAAAAGCATACATTTAGTGATCCAAACGTAAGATCCCTTATGAACAAGTTCGTCTTACTCAAGGCAGATGTAACAAAAAATAATGAGGCTTATCAATTACTACTGAAAAAATTTAATCTATATGGTCCCCCCGGAATTATTTTCTTTATCAACCAAAAAGAACAAAAGCAATATCAAATTGTAGGATTTAAGAACGCAAATGAGTTTAGTAAAATACTAGAGGCTTTAATAAATGAAGACCGCATTAAGTAAAATTATATTTTTTATATGTATTGGCGCTCTTTGTCTTCTATTAGGGGTTATATATCAGCAAGAAGTTAATTTACCAACAAAAAATTCTCCGTCAATCTACAGTGAGGTCCTTATTGATATTGAAGGTAACAAAGTTCAGCTAAGTCAATTTAAAGGTAAATGGCTTGTTTTAAACTTCTGGGCAACTTGGTGTGAGCCCTGCCGAGAAGAAATACCAGAACTTAATCAATTTGCCAAAGACAATACAGATATTACTCTTATAGGAATTGCAGTTGATGACATGGAGGCAACGAAAAATTTCCAAAAGGATACGCCTATTAAATATTTATCACTGATCTCTAATATGGACGGTGTGAGATTATCGCAGTCACTTGGAAATATTAAAGGTGTATTGCCTTTTACTGTCGTCATTGATTCTTCAGGAAATACCGTTAGGTCTTTTTATGGTAAAGTAGTAATTAATGAATTAAATCAAGCAGTAACGCCTCAATAATTTTCTTAAATACACTTAAAAGACCTTAAAAGTAATTAACTTGTAGACAAATTGAGCTAATTTCGTCAAAATAGCTGTTCGTCCATATAATTGAGAGCCTTAAGATGAAAGTAAAAAATCTTACTGTAATTCATGGTCCTAATTTAAATTTACTTGGTAAGCGTGAACCACAACATTATGGTTCTGCTTCTCTTGAAGAAATTAATAGTCGACTTTCTAGTGAGGCTGAGCATGCTAGTGTCTCTATTGAAATTTATCAGAGCAATAGTGAATCTGATATTGTAAGCAAAATACAAGACTTAAAATCTGATTTTATTATAATTAATCCTGCAGCTTTTACTCATAGCTCTGTATCAATTAGAGATGCGCTCTCAGCTATGAAGATTCCTTTTATTGAAGTTCACTTATCAAACGTTTTTGCGAGAGAGACTTTTAGAAAAGAATCTTTTTTCTCTGATCTTGCTGTGGGAGTAATTAGTGGTCTTGGAGCAGAAGGCTATATAGCTGCATTTAAATATGCAGTCAATGTAAAGTAACCAAATTTTAACGAGGTGTAGTATGGATTTAAGAAAATTAAAAAAATTAATAGATTTAGTAGAAGAATCAGGAATTGCAGAGCTTGAACTTACTGAGGGGGAAGAAAAAGTAAGGATTTGTCGGCACTCAAACAACCTACCTCAACCCCAAACTCAGACATATCAAGCTGCTGCTCCAACTCTATCTTTACCAGCTAGCGAGCCTAATACAACACCAACAATAATGGAAGAAAAACCAGCAGACCCAATAGGTCATGCAGTAACCTCTCCTATGGTTGGAAGTTTTTATCGTGCATCATCACCAGATGCATCAGCTTTTGTTGATATTGGTTCAGTTGTAAAAAAAGGTGACACACTTTGCATCATTGAGGCCATGAAACTATTAAATGAAATTGAAAGTGATGCAGACGGCGTAATTAAAGAAATTCTTGTTGAAAACGGTCAGCCAGTTGAATTTGGTGAAACCCTATTTGTGATCGGTTAAAAATAACTTATGTTTGAGAAAATTCTAATTGCTAATCGAGGAGAAATCGCTCTTCGTATTTTAAGAGCCTGTCGAGAAATGGGTATTAAAACTGTTACGGTACATTCTCAGGCTGATGCTGAAGCAAAATATGTAAAGCTTTCAGATGAATCAGTTTGTATTGGTCCAGCCGCTTCCAATTTAAGTTACTTAAATATACCTGCAATCATTAGTGCAGCTGAGGTAACTGATGCTCAAGCAATTCATCCCGGTTATGGTTTTCTTTCTGAGAATGCAGACTTTGCTGAACGTGTAGAAAAAAGTGGTTTTGTTTTTATTGGGCCTAAAGCAGAAACAATACGCATAATGGGAGACAAAGTTAGTGCAAAAGATGCAATGAAAAAAGCTAGAGTTCCTTGTGTTCCTGGTTCTGAAGGGGCTCTCTCAAATGATTCTAGCGAGATAATTGATTCTGCAAGAAAAATTGGTTACCCAGTTATTATCAAAGCATCCGGCGGTGGCGGTGGAAGAGGTATGCGTATTGTTCATACAGAAGCTGCTCTATTAAATGCTGTTTCTATGACGAAAAACGAAGCTCAAGCTGCTTTTGGTAATCCAGTGGTTTACTTAGAAAAATTTCTAGAAAAACCTCGCCATGTTGAATTTCAGGTGCTAGCCGACGATTATAAAAATGCTATTCATCTTTGGGATAGAGATTGTTCTTTGCAAAGGAGACATCAAAAAATAATAGAAGAAGCTCCTGCTCCTGATATTCCTCGCAAAGTTAAAGATAAAATTGGAGTACGATGTGCCGATGCCTGTAAAAAAATTGGCTACCGAGGAGCCGGTACATTTGAATTTCTATACGAAAATGGAGAATTCTTTTTTATTGAGATGAATACAAGACTTCAAGTAGAGCATACGGTAACTGAAATGATTACTGGTATTGATTTAGTTCAGGAACAAATTAAAATTGCTTACGGGGAAAAATTATCCTTAAAGCAAAAAGAAGTTCAGCTTGCTGGCCATTCAATAGAATGCCGAATAAATGCTGAGGATCCTTATAGCTTTGTTCCTTCACCCGGAACTATCTCTCGCTTTCATCTCCCCGGAGGTCCAGGAGTTAGAATAGATACTCATGCATACGGCGGCTATAAAGTACCTTCAAATTACGACTCAATGATAGGCAAGCTTATTACTTATGGCAAAGATAGAGATCAAGCAATTTCTAGAATGAAAATAGCTCTCTCAGAAATGGTTATTGAAGGTATTAAAACTAATATTCCCCTTCATAGAGACTTAATGAACGACCTTGCTTACCAAGCTGGTGGAGTAAGTATTCATTATTTAGAAAAAAAACTCGGTATTAAATCCTAGATTCAATGGCCTGGACAAATCTAATGATTCAGACAAGTGCTGATTCTGCTGAAAAAATCACAGACTATTTAATAGAATTAGGAGCCATTTCAGCATCAATTCAAGATAAAAATCTCAATCAAAATAATGAAGAAATTATTTTTGGTGAACCACATGATGGTCCTCAGCAATATTGGAAAGAAAATACCATCAGCGCTCTTTTCGAAGAAAATATTGAAGTTGATAAAATTAAAAAAGAATTAGAGAATTTTCTTAATCACAAAATTGAAGCCATAATTTCTAAAATTGAGGATCAAGACTGGGTTAAAACTTCACAAGATCAATTTAATCCTATTTGTATTCGAGATAAATTATGGATTATTCCAACCTGGCATAGCCAAGAATTAAAAAACGGGATTAATTTAATTCTTGATCCTGGACTAGCTTTTGGCACTGGATCGCATCCTACAACCCATCTGTGCATTGAATGGTTAATTGATAATGTAAAAAAAAATAATCAAATACTTGATTATGGATGTGGTTCTGGAATTCTTGCAATCGCTGCAAAAAAAATTGGTTGTAAAAGCGCACTTGGTGTTGATATAGACCCACAAGCCTTAATTGCTAGTAAAGATAATGCAAAATTAAATAATGTTAATATAGAATTTATTGAATCCTCTGAACCAATTGAAATTAAAGCAGATTTAATTGTTGCAAATATATTATCAAGTGCTTTATCAGTTCTTGCTCCGGTACTTGCTAGCTATTGTAGGCCTGGTGGAATAATAGCTTTATCGGGAATTTTAGAGACTCAAGAAAAGAAAATCAAAGTAATCTATCAAGAATGGTTCGATATTATTGGTGTGACAAAGAGAGAGGGATGGGTATGTATATCTGCAGTACGACGAAATAATTAAAGCTATTTGAGTCATCCTATATTTTTGGCATATAATAAATAAATATGATAAAAATCTTCGTTTTTTTTATTACATTCAATTTTTTGTTAGGTTGTGCAGCGACCCCCAACGAACGAACACAATATCCTGCGCCACACAATGACTATTCAGGTCGTCTTGTTTTAAAACATTTTAGTGATGAAAATCAAGATGAATTTATGATACGCACATGCAAATACTATGGTGGAGTTAACCAGGATACTAAAACTATAATTGGGGAAGATTTTTTTCTTCAAGAGGTGATAGAATTTAAATGTAATTATCATGGAAAGCTTCAGGATGAACTCAACATTGACGGGAAATCATCGCAACGCTTAAGTGGTCTATCTGCAAAAAATAAATGTGAAAATTTAGGATTCAAAGTGGGAACAGTAGACTTTAGAAAATGTATGGAAGAGCTCACACAATAAATATTATGTTCAAATTATATACCTCCTTTTTTGTATTTTTTATTCTAATGAGTTCAGCGTTTTCTCAAAATAAAACTATTAGCTATACTTGTAAGGGCTTAAGTAATTTTGAAATCATAGGAACTCCAGGAGTTAAGGAAGAGATGAGGGAAGTAACTTATAATTTCATTAATGGATCCTTACAGGATCTTAATAATATTGAATGTAATTGGCATAGCAATACTATTACTTGCGAATCAACTTTTCTTAATTTCCGTAAATTAAAAGTAGATCAAGAAACTTTGAAGGTCACGGACTTTATTTCTGGCAATAAAGGCTTTGGACAATATGTTGAGAATTTCACAGGTGAATGTCACATTAAATAAGTAAGGTCCTTAAATATTTCTAGTTATTAACACTATGATTGAAATTTATGTCAGATATTAAAAATACTAAGCCCTCAATTATTGTAGAAAAGATCAATAACGATCAATACAAAGTTGAAGTTAAACATAATAGCTCTTCAGTTCATATAGTCAGTCTAAGCCCTGCTACCTATTCTAAGATTTCTAACAATATCATTACCCCAGAGAAATTAATTTATGTATCTTTTATATTCCTTATGGAGCGAGAATCTAATGAATCAATTCTTTCTAATTTTAATTTAGAGATTATTCAAAATTATTTTCCAGAATATTTAAGTAAGATTAAAAGTTATTTCTAAATAGTAGAAACTCATAAATATTTTCCTTGTCTATATTTTATCTAAATAAAGGAATAAATATGATCAAATATATAATGTTAGTCCTTGTTTCGCTCTCACTTTTTGCAGAGCCAATCCAAAAAAATGAAATATATAAAGAGTCCTTTAAAAATGGTAGTGAAAAATATGAAGTAACTTATTTAAATGGCGAAAAAAATGGTAAAGAGATTTTTTGGCATGAAAATGGTTTAAAAAAAATGCAAAGTAACTTTCTAAAAGGAGTTGAAAATGGACTGTGGCAGCAATGGCATGATAATGGCCAACTTAAACTAGAAGTAAATTATCTTAACGGGAAAGAAAATGGATTATGGCAGCAATGGTATAAGGATGGCCAACCTAAATTAAAAGTTAAATTCAAAAATGGAATAAAAAATGGGGAAGAATATTATTGGAATAGTGATGGGACTGTCCGATATAAAGATATTTATATTAATGGTAAGATTAAAAAAAAGTAGAAGGAAAATAAATGGTCAAATCATATGCAGCAATGAGTAAGGGAAGTGAACTTGAGCTATTTGAATTTGAGCCAGAAGATCTAGAACCAAATAAAGTTAATATTCATGTGGAGTCATGTGGTATATGTCACAGTGATATTAGTGCGATTGATGGTAGCTGGGGAAAATCAAAATACCCTATGGTTGCAGGACATGAAGTGATTGGTAAAATTATTGAGGTTGGTTCAAATGTTTCCTTACATAAAATTGGCGATCGTGTTGGTTTAGGCTGGCATTCTGGTTATTGCCATAATTGCGATTATTGTAATGCTGGAGATCACAATTTTTGTAGCTCAACAAAGAAAACAGTATTTAGTCAGCATGGTGGATTTGCCGAAGAAGTTACTGCTGACGAAGTTAGTGTTATCCCTATCCCTAACGGATTAAATCATCAAGATGCTGGGCCACTATTGTGTGGTGGAATAACGGTTTTTACCCCCCTTGTTGAATTTAATATTACTAAAGATAATAAAGTTGGAATAATTGGTATTGGAGGATTAGGGCATCTAGCGCTTAAAATTTATAAGGCTTTAGGATGTCATGTTACTGCATTTACCAATTCGGATGATAAGAACGATTTACTTGAAGAACTGGGGGCAGATGAAATAATTTCCTCAACAGATGACTCTATGATAAAAGCAATTGAGTCCAGATTTGATTTAATAATATCTACTGTAAATGTTAAATTAGATTGGAACTTATTTCTTAGTATTATAAAACCAAGAGGAAGACTACATTTTGTTGGTGCAGTTTTAGCTCCAATTGAAACATCTGTTTTTTCTCTTATGGGTGGACGTAAATCTATTTCTGGTAGTCCTGTTGGCAGCCCAGAAAATATAAAAAAAATGTTAAATTTTTGTTCTGAACATAAAATTTCTCCCATGGTGGAGCATTTTAAATTTGCTCAGATAAATGATGCAATAACTAAACTTAGGCATAATGAACTTAGATTTAGAGCTGTATTAACTTGGTAATAACAGCGGAAGTACTTAATAATTAATTGTAATTAATAAGGATAAGTATGAAAAAAAATTTATGTTGTTTGTGGTCAACTCCAACTGCAATCATAATAGGCTCATTAATCATTGCTTTTCATTATGTATGGATTAATAAATATGAATTTGTTCCTTATGGAAATGGCGAATCCTTTACAGTAATCAATAAGTGGACTGGAAAGATTTGTACTCATCCAGTTACTTTAGAGTCTCATGATACTTTATTTGACGAGGGAGCAATTTTTCTTACTTGCGATGCATATCCTCTGAGTTCTGGTAAGGTAGAATTACCATAAATATATCTTCAGCAATGTACTTTTCTCTTAAACTTATATTTGCTATATATCATTCATTATAATGGCTAACTATAATGTCAGCGGCCTACAAACATTATCTGAGCTTGCAGCCCTAAATAAAAAATCCTGGTTCGTTTACATCATATTATGTAAAGATAAAACTCTCTATACAGGAATCACTAATAATATTGAAAAGAGATTAAGCGACCATACAAAAGGTAATGGTGCTAAATATACTAAAAGTCGTGGTCCCTTTACTTTAATATATACAGAGAAATGTTCTGATAGGGTAATTGCAAGTCAGAGAGAATTTCAAATAAAAAAAATGACTAGGGCACAAAAACTGACCCTTTCTAACCAACAATAATCTCTAAACCCAATTACTGTTAAAATTCACTTTATAAATAATTTTTTTCTCGCTCGTTTTTTATAATAGGAAAGTATATGAACAACTATGAAATATTTAAATTTGCTTTATTTTCATATACATATATACTTCGCACACGCAAGGATTGACATTGAACTTTATATTGCCAGTCTTTAACCATTGACTCATATATAAGGAATTAAATTGTCATTTCAAACACTAGGTTTAGAGTCTGGTATTCTTAAAGCAATTACAGATGCCGGCTATACTCAAGCAACTCCCATTCAAATGAAAGCTATTCCAGAGGTTATGCAAGGAAAGCATGTTCTTGCATCTGCTCAAACTGGTACAGGAAAAACTGCAGCATTTGTTTTACCGATCTTAAATGAACTAGCTAAGGAAAGAAATCCCGGACGCGGGCCACGAGTGCTTATCGTTAGCCCTACAAGAGAACTTGCAAATCAGATTACTGATAGCATTAAAAAATATGCTCGCTACTTAAAAATTAATTCAGTTACAGTGACTGGTGGCATGTCATATAACTTACAAAATCGTTTACTTTCAAAACCTTTAGATATTCTTATAGCTACCCCTGGCCGATTACTTGATCTATTTAAACAGGGAAAAATAAAACTAAAAGACACACAGGTAATGGTCCTGGATGAAGCAGATCGGATGCTAGACATGGGATTCATTCCAGATATACGTAAAATTTATAATGCCACATCTAAACAACAACAAATGTTAATGTTTTCAGCTACTTTTGACGCTGCAATAGCAAAAATAGCACATGAATTTCTTAAGGATCCTATAACAATATCTATTAAGCCAGATACTAAAGGACATAGTAATATTAAACAGTCTCTTTATTTTGTTGACAATCAAATACATAAGCAACAACTACTAAATCATTTCATAGCTGATGGTGAAATGGACCAAGCTATTATCTTTACCTCAACAAAAAGAAATGCCGATGTCTTATCAGATAAACTTTATCATTCTGACATTAAAACAGCGGCACTTCATGGTGATATGTCACAAGGCTCAAGAACTAAGACAATTAATCGCTTTAAGCGTAATGAAATTAAAGTTTTAGTTGCTACTGATTTAGCTTCTCGTGGTATCGATGTAAAGAACATCACTCACGTTATTAATTATGATTTACCACGTTTTGCTGAGGATTATATCCATCGAATTGGTAGAACTGGTCGCGCAAATAAAAAAGGTTTGGCCCTTAGTCTGGTTAGTCCTACAGACCGTGAATTCTTGAAAAAAATTGAGCGCTTTACTGATATGAAGATTAATATCGAAACTGTGGCTGGGCTCGAACCCACAAAACTTGCATCCCAACCAGCGCCAAAAAGAAAAGGAAGGGGCGGAAAGCCATTCAATAAATCAGGAAAATCTTTTAAAAAAAATCCCAATGCCTCAGGAAAATCTTTTAAGAACCAAACGAATGCAAAGAAAAGAATGGGCAGGAAATCAAATCAGCCATTTGCTAATTAATCTGTTAAGGCAAGATCTGTTATTGAATAAAATCCAGTAGGACGATCTTTTTCGCTTTTCCAAAATTTAGTTTTAACAACGCAACAGCGATCTCTATTTATATCCGAAACACCAAATTTTAATTTGGCATTGGGTATTATTCTATATATATGCCTTTCTATCCCATCAATTGTTTCAGGGGCGTCATCTTGTGCGCAAAAAATTAAAACATTCTTTCGACGACTATCTTCTTGCCTAGAAATAACAAGATCATCACGACCTAGCTCTTTTAAATGTTTACGGACTTTATTCAGCTCATCATTAGTTATGGGTTCTAGTTTCAATAAACTAATTCTTTTCATTAATGAAATTGCATTTGCATTGATTTTCTCTTTACTGAGAAGCTGCGGAATAAAGCGTATAATCCATGTTTCCTTTTCCTTTGATTTTTTTAGGTTAGAAACAATTTGATCTATTGGGTATTTTGCTAAAATTGGTGGTCGCATATTGTATATTTATTAACTATGAGATATTTTCTGACCATACTATTATAAGCTTATTTCATCTTCTTATCATTAATACATAACAACGCATACTTAGAATATGTATTATAGAATTATATTTCACCATATTCTCGTTTTGATATATGACTCATTCTTTTTTCTATTACTACATTGCTGTTTTTATAATATTGATTATATTATTAATTATACTGATATACATAGCATACAAAAATATAAAAAAAGAAAAGTAGGATTAATTAATTTTAGGAAGATATATGACAATTATCATTATTAAATTTATAGCTACTTCTGCAATTATTGTTTTAGTTTCTGAAATAGCGAAATATTCTGACAAACTGGGAGCCCTAATCGCATCTTTACCACTTATTACCTTCATTACCTTATTCTGGTTATTTTATGAAAATCAAAGTAATGAAAAAATAGCTAACCATGCTTATTACACTTTTTGGTATGTTTTACCTACCCTGCCTATGTTTCTTTTTTTCCCATGGGTTATTAAGCACGTTAGTTTCTGGCCAAGTATTTTATTATCAATATTATTAACGATTACTATTTTCCTACTTTATGCTTTTTTCTTGAAGAGATTTAATATTCACCTTATATAACTAAAAAGGGCCCCATAGGGCCCTTTTTAGTTATAAGTTAAAACTAATTCTATTTTCGTGATTTCCAAATTGAATAAAGCACCCATAGTGCTACTAAGCCAATTAAGCCATCTCCTCCTAATGTTGCTAAGATCGATGAAACATTACCGATTACATCGGTTGATCCTAGGAATGGAACATTTGCTGATCCCATTAAGATTTGAAGAGCAATAGCTAGTGCCATTAAACTAACTGCAGTCTCTGCAAGACCAGCAGCCCATTTTCTTATAGTTGCTAATATATCCATACTTGTTTCTCCTGTTGTAATAAAAAAGTTTAAACTTTCATCTCTTTAAACTTGATAAAGTCTAACCTTTTTTTTCAAAAAAAACACAATATATAGTTTTTTTTTTATTTTTTTCACTAAATATGCTTTTTTTATATTACAATTATAGGTTCCCACCAATCATATACATTTGACTGCACAATTATCGATTTAGCAAATATTTCACACTTTACTTTCTCTGTTATCAAATATTGTTAAATGAAACAGCTGAATTTATTTCTCTATTTTTGAGTTGTTGAATGAGTCTTTACGATATCTTCAATATTTTTTAATACTTCTGTCTCACCTTCTTCATATTGATCAGCCATCATAAATAGTTTACTAAATAATATTTCTCCATCCACTTCACTTTGAATTTTGAAGATCTTTGAATTGTCTAACTCTTTATTCCATGCTTCTCTTACTTCTCCCCAGAAAATTTTTGTATTCTTCCAATAATTATCCCCAGCCGACCAATCAAAATCTTTTATTCTTTCATATCTTGCAATGCCTATTTCTTTAGCAAGTACCTTATGATTTTTATTTAATACCACTTTTTTATTATTTTGTTCATGCACCCAACCTGTTGGAGTAATTGTTTGAATATTAGTGCCTATCATGACATCATAATCATCTCTTACTGAAAATTCTCTTCTTGGCAGTGGTCGCCACGTCTCTTTACTTGTCCATGATGAGAAATTTTCAGAATGTGTCCATTTTCCATAGCTCTGGTATCTGGGAGTGTCATCAACTTGATAAGCAGCTTGTGACCATGTGCCTTTTTTAGTCATCCAAGGAATTCTATTTTTCACCCATGTTTTATTACCAATAAAAGTATTAATTTCACTGTCTTCATATTTCCAATCTTGCCTCCAATGTTTCATTACGACTGGATAGGAAATAGAACCATCATCTTGTTTAAAATACATAACAATTATGTGCTGCAAACTTATAAAATCTTTTTTTTCGTCTACTACTTCAACAAATTCTGTTGCCCAGGATTGATATGGTTGTTTTGGTTGATAATTTTCAACAAAACCCATTGTTTCCATAAAATCAAAATAAACCCTATATTTTCCAGCCATTGATAGAATTGCCAATCTATCTTTTTCTAACTTGGATAACTTTGGATTCTGCATTTTTTCCCACAAAGAACTTGGTTGAGAGTCTAAACTTACTTCAGGGCCAGTTGTTGTACCACCTCTTGGAATCTTTAAATTCGGATTTTCTAAATGAGACCAGCCAAAGACATAATCTGACTCATTTGCAGATATGGCAAGTGAAGATAATAATAAAATTGAAAGTATAATTTTTTTCATACATTTAGTGGACTTAAAAGGCTATAAAAAGTTTCTTTATAAACTATTCGACTGTAACTGATTTTGCTAAATTTCTAGGCTTATCAACATCTGTTCCTTTACGCAATGCAACATGATATGCAAGTAATTGGACAGGAATGGAATGAATAATTGGGGATAAAACACCCGTATTTCTTGGGGCTCTTATCACTTTAATACCTTTGCTTTCAATAAAATGACTATCAGCATCAGCAAAAACAAATAATATACCTCCTCTTGCTTTTACTTCTTGCATATTAGATTTTACTTTTTCTAATAATGAATCATTTGGGGCAATAACAACTACGGGCATTTTTTTATCAACTAATGCCAATGGACCATGTTTTAATTCACCAGCTGGGTAAGCTTCTGCATGAACGTATGAAATTTCTTTTAATTTTAAGGCCCCTTCTAATGCTATAGGATAGTGAATACCTCTTCCTAAAAATAGTGCATGATCTTTATTCGAAAAATGTTTCGCCCATTGTTTAATTTGGGGCTCTAAATTTAATGCAGATTGAATTCCACCGACTAGACATCTTAAATCTTCCAAATATTTCTTTTCTATTTTTTTATTTATAAGTTTTTTATTTTTTGCTAAAGTTACTGTCAAAATAAATAATGAAACTAATTGAGTTGTAAATGCTTTTGTAGATGCAACACCAATCTCAATACCAGCCCTGGTATAAAAAACTAAATTAGAAGCTCTAGCTATCGCACTTTCTTGAACGTTACAAATTGCTAATGTTTTTTTATGCCCAATTTTTTTTGCGTGTTTGAGG
>JAQWQF010000027.1 GCA_029244935.1 Methylophilaceae bacterium
CTAACTAAATAAAATAGTTTATCGTTATACTAAATTTTTCATTATTTTTTTTTAATAATATATATTATAAAACCTAGAAAAATAATGATTATTAAAGCTAATATAGGTATTGAAAAATTAGTAATGCCCGATACATTATCAACCTGTAAAACAGTATGATGACTTGTTATCGGGCTGTATATTGGATCCATTAATATATTATTTAACTTCTGATAAATATTTAGTAAATCTTCCCTTACCCGCAGCAAATTTTTTCTCTAACTTTATTGCCGCCGCTTTTGCATCTTTAAGATTGGAGTTTGGATCACCAACTACAACTAAACCAACCATTCCAAACATAGCATGAGGAGTACAATTATATCCATACACTCCATCTATATCGAATTTTACTGAGATAGATTCTTCACCAGCCTTTTTAGTTAACTTACCAACCCAGGGCTTAGCACCTTTTGGAAGCATTTCTTTAATAGAGGCTGAATTATGCATTGCATCTCCTGTCCAGGTAACAGTATCACCTTTCATCACCTTAACAACAGCAGGTTCAAATACAAAGATATTTGGAGCACTTCCGTTTAGCATTTTGACTTGATGATCTTTTGCAAAAACATTGCCAATTGAAAAAATTAGTGCCATTACTAGTAATGCTTTTATATTTTTCATACTGTTACCTCTCCTTATCATATTAAAAAGAATCCAAAAATTATAAATAGATTTGCTTATGTACAATTGACAATCTTGAGCATCAAGAAGTTCTTTGAAATTAAAGAAATTTATAAAATTAAATTAACGGCTATAAAATTCAACTACTGAGGTAGGACTCATGATTGTTGCATAGGGAATTTCATCTGAATCAGGGTACCTAACATAACACACCTTAAATTCTTTTGGCTCTAATGTAATGTACTCAGGCAAATCCCTGTTCATCTTCTGGATAGATTCAACAACTAATGGTATAGACCTACTTTTCTCTCTAACTTCAATTATATCTCCAGGCTTACACCTATAAGATGGAATATTAACAACTACTCCATTTACTGTTAGATGCTTATGACTTACAAATTGTCTTGCAGCAAAAACAGTTGGTACAATATTAGATCTATAAATAATTGCATCTAATCTTGACTCAAGAAGAATCAGAAGATTTTCACTGGTATCCCCCTTCTGTGAAAAAGCTTCTTTAAAAATATTTCTAAACTGCTTCTCTCCAATATTTCCATAATAGCCTTTTAACTTTTGTTTTTCTCTGAGCTGAACCCCATAGTCACTTCTTCTTCTAACACCCCGAGGTCCATGCTGACCAGGACCATATGTTCGAGTGTTTGTTGGACAATTCTCTTTACCCCATATATTTTCACCCATTTGCCTTGATAATTTATTTTTTGGTGCATTTCTTGGGTTTCTATTCTTCATATTTAATTTCTATCCTTTTTTAATGGGTATATCGATCTGAACTATATTGTTTTCTAGAAGGTATTATTAAATTTACTCTCTCTAAAATTGCTGCAAATGCATTTAATATTTTATAAGTGCTTCTAGCTTGATTTGGCTTTAGATAATCATGTAGGGAAGAATTTGCATCTTCATATTTATCATTTTGAAGTTTATATAGTGCTTCTAATACCTTAAATTCTCCGTAATGAACGTGATCACATAATTCTGCCCCAATTGGCCCTTTATCATCAGTTCCCTCTCCTATTCCATATACGACCTCCTCAATTAATGCTGAAATATCTGGAAGTTGATGTTGTTCAAAACATAATTTAAATAAATCTTTTGGATCTTCACCTGTGATAGAGCATGATACACAATGCCTTAAAGACCAGATTACCATTAACTCAGATGTATCTAAATCCATTAGGATGCCTGTTTTGGATATTTCTGTACCAATATTATCTTTAGTATTCAAATTTTTTTTCCTCAATCTTTTTTTTCTTAATATACTTTTTCTATATGCAAATGAGAATCATTTATTATTCTAAATGAGAATCATTCGTATTACAAGAAATTAATATTAAATTAACGATCATAAGTAGCAAGAGGAATGTAAACGTATGTAAAGATTTGTAATAGTAGGATTTATTAAAATTAATTATAAATATAAATCCTGAAAAATTTGTCCAGTGATCAAATCTGAAGAATCAAAAAAATTATCTTTTAATAATTAAACCCTGTCCGGTAGGTAATGGGAAAATCCTGTACCCTCTTTTATCAAACCACTGGTCCTCTTTTTGCTTTTGTTCTCTATAAAACCCGGACCATTCGTAATCATCTAAAATTATAATTCCCCCAATGACAACTCGCTCAAATAATGAATCAAGTACAGCAATCTCACCTTTATAATTATTTAAATCAATATGCATATAAGCTATAGAATCAGGAACTCCTAGCTCAAAGGAATCTGGGACAAACCCCTTAATTAATTTTACTTGAGGGTAATCTTGGAATCGTGTCTGAACTTTTTCAAAAAAACCTTCCTTTTGTTCTGAAAATTCATGTCCCTCAACAGGGTTACTATCAAAAGTATCATAACCCCAAAAAGTTTTAGGGAATTTAGTACCACCTAAGTAATCTAAAACAGTTTTGATACCTGTACCAGTGTATACGCCAAATTCAGTAAAATCTCCAGAGAGATGAAGGCAGTGATATGCCGAACAGGCTAGAATATATCTTCTCCAGATAATCGCGCTATCTGACGCGTTCGCTAAATTAGCTTCCCAGGCCTTTTTAAATGGAATATCTTCAAGAAAGGAATTATTTCTGGCCCATGTGAATAAATTATCACCAAAAAAAAATCCTGGGGTTACAAGAGATTTAGCTTCAGCCATTAACTTATCAAATTGTTTTCTATCCTTATCCTGAACCCCCCAATAAACTGGAGTAGAAAAATTCATACTTGCATCTAAAGAAATTTCAGGAAGTATAGGAAGGATTGTATCTAAATCTTTATTATTATTTTTTGGCATTAATCAACTCCCTATTTATAATTGAGTCTATTACTCTCTATCAAACTTATGAAAAAAAATGTGGTATAAAAATCGATTATAAAATATAAATCTTGAGCAAAGGAAACTTTATGTTTAAACAACACTTAAATGAATCAGGCAAAACATATATTGGGCATTTTATTTTTGCTTTTATTGCTGGCTGGTTGCTAATATATGCTGGTATTACCTCAATTATTCATTCACTGATTCCTAGTTTATTTCCATTCACGAGTCAAAAAATTGTCCAAAAATTATTAGATAAAGTAGAAAAACGTTAACTAATAAAATTTAGAGATTTAACGATACCATTACCAGATTAGGTTATAAAAAGTAATAGTAGGAGTAGTTTTTATGGGTGTAAATAAAAAACCTTATTCATCACCTGCCACTTACCATCAATCTTTAGCAGATTAAGAAAGTCAGTGAAGCGAGAACCTTTCCAATTATCAAGCTCGATTCTCACATTCGCTATCGTGCCAACTATATCTATTTTCGATATGTTATAAACTAAATCTGTAGCTGCGCCATTACCATCATGCCAATCATATAAAGTTTGAATTGGTCCCGCAATCAAATCTGGCCCAACATAGCCGTACCAAGAAGCGTCATTATGAAATGTAGGCTTCATTTCTATGCCTTTTCCTGAAATTGCTCCTTTTAGATAATGTGATGTTAGTAAATTATTTATTGCATTGTAATCGTTGCTGCCTGCAGTTGTTGTCATCTTGAAACCTCCAATTAGTAAACTAATTATCAGTATGCACTTATTAGCAGTAAGTACGAAATATAGCACTAAGACATCTACTGCTATCAAAGTAAGCCAATCAAGTGGATTATTTTGATTTTTTTTCTAGTTGCTTGACCTTATTCTTATCACCACAAATATGCATTTCATATTTTGCTTGTCCACACGTTTCATAATTAGGTAACATTAAGCAAGTATTTAGATAACCTTCATAAGCTTCTTTATCATAGAAACATGAAAGGGATGGCTTTGAGTACTCTACCTTTAACCCTTGATCATTAATAAAAAAATTTTTGCTATGAACTAACAAAGGAATCATTATTAAGAGTAAGAGTAGTTTTTTCATAAGACCAGTTTACCCCCAGACAATTAAGTGGGCAAATGGGATGGTTACCCCTAGCCTAAATTATAGCTCGCGGACAATAGCAAGGGCAACTCAGCACGCTGGGATTAAGATAATGGCGGAAGAGATGAACTCAAATTTCAATCTAATTTCCCTCTAGCAAATTCAACCACTTATTCGCTATAGATTCTTTTGTATACTGTTTAACTTTCTTTTGCGCCATTTCTACTCGACTTGAGTATAAGGTTGGATTTAAGAGGAAACTTTTAAACTCATTGGGGTTATCAATATCAGCAAATTGATTATTAAATTCAAGATATGATTTATATTTAGAAGCTGCAGTTGGTAATCCAAGGGCGAATGCAGTTATCAAACGATTATGACTTACGCCATGTTTAACATTATCTGTAATGTCTCCAGGAATAATTATTCCAGAAACTAATTCTGCTACATTTAGCATATTAGGTATGCTCCAAAGCTGAAGCTGGATAGTTAAATTAGCGGGTTTTTTAAATCTTGGTTGTTTATGAATTAGCTCTAACCCTCGTTGGGATGTCTGGATTATTAGATTATATTCTCTTGATGAGTCCCACATAGGTATAAGTCTAAATAAGTATTTTAAATTTGTATCATGCCCAAAAAATAAAAAGTTATTATTCCGATTTTTTTTTAATTTTTGAATTTCTATTTCAATTGGATCCTCTATGATTGAAACGTTCTTAAATTTTGGTAAGAGAGATTTTTTTAATGTATCGCTTGAGGTAATTATTTGATCATCTTCTTTTAATACTTCTCGGTAAAATTCACCTGGTAATGTTTCTCTAAGGAGATGGTCATCTGTGTAGTCAAAATATATAGCTTTACCTTTGTTTCTTTGTAACTTAATGTATTCACACCATCTTTCTAATAAATCTTCTCTATTTTCCGCAAATTTACCAATTAATAAATAATTAATATTGTTAAGATTAAAAATAGATTCATCAATAGCTATATCGTAACCTTTAAATATTGGAAGCGTAAATAGCCCAGCTCTAATCCTTATACTCGCTATATTTAGATTCTTAACATCATCAGGCTGATTGATTTTAAAAGGTACTAACCAATGAATATTTTTCATTAATTTTCCTTTCTAGCTTACCAGTTTTATTAAAAGGTTTAGTTTATGCCATAGTTTGTATACAGTTTATAATTAACTTACTACATTTAAATAAAAATTGCTTAAATTTAACATGATGAAGACTGCAAAAACAACTGAAAATCACAATAAAGTACAGCCTGAATTATACCTTGTGATTTTTTGGGAAAATTCAAATATAGATATAAATAAAGCTAAGGAATTAATAAAAAAATCTCATATGCATTCTAGGTTAACCTCGGGAGCAATTAATTCAGCAAATCAATTAGATTTTATTCGGCAACTTTATTATGAGTCAATCACAAATTTTAAGGAGAAACTACAGCGTGTTGGCTGTAATAATATTTTAGTTGGAATAATAAAAGATAATCAACCTAAATATCAAATCTGCCATACAACTAGAGGCTTTCAAAAAATTAATATCAATATTTTAAACCTAAAGAAAAAATTAAGATCATTATCAAAAGTAAATGATGGCGTCCATATATCAGACTCAAAAAGAGAGTCAAAACATAATCTTTACCTATGTTTTTCTAAAAAATATGATGAACTACTAGATGATGATAAACCAATTGTTTTTTATCCTAAAAAATTTAGCACTTTTAAAGATATTCTCAGCTTAATGAATGAATCAATTGATTATGTAATTCAAAGGAATTTTCATGGTCTCGAAGATAGCAAACATCCAAAGCATACAGATATTGACTTATTAGTTACAAAATCGGCAGCGGCAGCGAGACTAATTAATGCAAAACCAGCCACAAATGACTCAACTAGAAAAAAATTTAAAGTAGAACTTAATCAAAAAATATATTACGTAGAAATAAGAGATGTTTATGAAAATTACTATGACCCAATATGGGCATTAAATATTTTACAAAATAAAAATTTAAGTGTAAGTGAAGATTATTTTATACCTTCTGTCGAAGATCAAATATATATGCTTGCATACCATGCATTACTTCATAAGTTTGAATTAAAAGATGATTATCTAAAACAGTTACAGGACCTAACAAGGAATAATACAGACCGACCTCTAAATACATGGGAAGATATTATATTTTCACTTCAAAGATTTTTACAAAAAAAAGAATACCGTATAACAATCCCAGAAGATAAAACTGTAAAAATAAATCCATTTTCATTTAGAGCGCTTAATATCTGTATAAATGAAAAAATTACAAGGAATACAATCTTACCTGAGCATCATGCAAGAGATATTTCAAAAAAAATCGCTGAAGATGGTTTTGTAATACACAAAAAAGTCGGCTCAATTCATAGTTCAGCTGTTATAGCGGGAAAAACTTCTCCATTAGATCAATTAGTTATAAAGCTCGTTCAAGCAAAAGATAATTATTTTTCTTCTTATTTATATAATGAACACTACTTCCTAAACTTACTTGGAAATAAATATACCCCAACATTATTTGGTCATTTTATTTCAGAGGGTTGGTATACATTAGTGATGGAAAGAATTAGCGGGACTCCACTAAGTTACTTATTAGAAAAAAAGCAGTTAAATAAGAAGTTATTTGAAATAATTAAAAATGAATTAGATAATATTTTAGTAGTATTTAATGAGAAATGTATTCTTCATAGAGATTTACGGCTTGAAAATATTTTCTTAACAAATGATATGAAGATTAAGGTTATTGATTTTGGTTTAGCCACCTCGACATATGATAAAAATTCAAAACTACCTAAAAACATAAAAGGCTTTGGAGATGATGAAAGGGATTTAAAAGAAATTCTTGGTATATTAAAAATAAATATTAGTGCAGATTAATTATGTAGTATTAAGGTTATGAATGAAAGTTACATACACATTGATGACATTACAAGCTCTCTAAAGATAGACAAAGATACCCTCAAGAAATGGATTAAAGACGGTAAGTTTCCACCAGCTATCAAGGTAGGCGACAGAACAACCTTATGGAGTTATGCAGTAATTGAAAACTGGGTAGCTCAGCAACAAGAGGCTCAAGAGTTCATTGATAATCAGGATTTAGATTTGTAACAATAAGAGTTATCAACAATTTATGTCGCCATCACGATCTGCTTCGCATTTTCGCTCTACATTTCTATAATGACTTCCCCGACAGTCAAACTCTCCATCCTCTTCAACTTCACATCTTCTCTCTAAATTTCTTCGGTCAGAAACTGAATATCTACAATCTAACTCTCCCTCATCACCATCCCATTCAACTTCACAGCGTCTTTCTATTTCTCGTAAATTATGGTCTGCAATAGTAATTAAAGGATTTCCTAAGAAGAAAAAAATCATAAGAAATGTAAATTTGCTTTTCATAAATCTAGTTTACCCCCAGACAATTAAGTGGGCAAATGTTGGGTTGAGTTGAAAAACCAAACCGTATATCAAACCACTAAAGAAGTGGTTATTGTCTTTTAAGTCATTGATTTTAAAGGGAGTGTGTTGCAAAAATTGGCGGAAGAGGTGAGATTCGAACTCACGGAGGGCGTGAACCCTCGTCAGTTTTCAAGACTGATGCATTAAACCGCTCTGCCACTCTTCCGTGGACGTGATTTTATCATAAGGCATACCTATCTTAAAAACTTTCTTCTGGGAATAACTCTTCATGAAAACCAAACTGCTTCATATCTTTTATTCTCATAGGATACAGAACACCAAAGAGATGATCGCACTCATGCTGAACAACTCTTGCATGAAAGCCTTCAACATTGCGATCTATTTTTTGGCCATACTGATCGACACCCTTATAATTAATATGGCTAGCCCTAGAAACAAGACCTCTCATTCCTGGAACGGACAAGCACCCTTCCCAACCATCTTCTTTATCGTCACTCAAGATTTTAATTGTAGGGTTAATTAAAACAGTAAAAGGAACCTCTTCCGCATCAGGGTACCGTGAATTATCCTTAAATCCGAATACTACCAATTGAATACTTTCACCTACTTGTGGGGCAGCAAGCCCAGCACCATCTTCAGCCTCCATTGTTTCGATCATATCTTTGATTAGTAAATGAAGTTCTGGAGTATCAAATTCTTCAATCAGCTTAGACTGCTCAAGCAGCATGGGGTGACCCATCTTTAGAATCTTTCTAATGGTCAATTTTTTTTATAACCTCCTTAAGTAATGCATTAACTGAAGTCATCATTTTTTTAGCATTTTTATTAATAGTTTCTAGGTTTAACCCATCCTTACTTAAGCCTCTGCCTGCGGCATGATTTGCAACTGGGCAAATAGCGACGTAACTAATATCTAATTCTCTTGCCAAGCTTGCTTCAGGCATTCCGGTCATACCAACAATTGTCGCTCCATCATTTTCATAGCGATTTATTTCAGCAGCTGTTTCTAGTCTAGGTCCGTTAACTGATGCATAACAACCATTATCAATAAATTTAATTTGTAATTTCTTTGATGTTGAGATCAACTGAGACCTCCAGGATTCATCATAAGGGTAAGTAAAATCAATATGATTAAGTGGCTTATTAATTCCATCAAAGAATGTATGTTCACGCGCTGACGTATAGTCGATAATTTGATTAGGGAATACAAGAGATCCAGGTTCAATTTCTGGTGCTATTGAACCAACAGTCGCTACAGAAATGATAGTTTTCACCCCTAAAGACTTAAGCGCCCATATATTTGCACGGTAATTAATGAGGTGAGGAGAAATATTATGAGGGTCTCCATGGCGAGGAATAAAAGCAATTTCAATACCATTAAGCTTTGAAATTTTTAGGGCACTGGATGGTTTACCATAGGGTGTTTCTACAACCTCTTCTGTTGTCGAGGATTCTTCACTAATACCCAAAAGTCCACTTCCCCCAATTACAGCAATCATATATATCCTAGATTAAATTAATAAAAAGTCTGTGTCATAATTTATATATGTCACATTATATAACTTTAGACAAGGCACGCGAGTATAAAAAGCACTATGAAAATTTTCCAGTTGCCACAATTATCTACCCCAAAAAAATTCGTGAAGCTGCTACATTACTGTATCTCTTTGCAAGGCAGTGTGATGACATTGCTGATGAAGGAACATTTTCAAAACAAGATAGACTTAAGCGTTTAAATATTTATAAGAAAGAAATTACTAATTTAAAAAATAAGGGTACTATTCATACTCCGCTATTTTTAGATATTAAGAAAATAGCCAACAATCATAAATTAAAATATTCTTTATTCGATAGATTTATGATTGCATTCGAACAAGATATTAAAAAAAATAATTATCATAATATTAGAGATCTCATTAAGTATTGTGATAATGCAGCTAATCCAGCAGGTGAAATGATACTTACGCTATTTAAGCAAAATACAAAAAAAAATATTATTTATTCAAATTCGCTTTGTACTGCACTTGCTCTTCTTGGCATTTCCCAGGATATTCCTGAAGATTATGACAAGGGTAGGATTTATATCCCAGAAAATGAAATGAAGAAGTTTAAACTTAGCCGAAACGACATTAAAAATATGCATTTCGGATCTAACTGGATAATATATAAAAAATTTTGGATTAAGCGAATTGAAGCTATTTTAAAAAAAGGAAAGCCACTTGAAAAAAAATTAAAAGGTAGGTTAAGACTACAAATTCGTATATTAATAAAAGCAGCAGAGCTACTAATAAAACGAACTAAAAATTCTGATTGTGATCTTTTTAATCATCCACCCAAGCTTTCTAAGTTAGACTGGGTATATATTACATTAAGATCAATACCTCCATTATGACACCCCAACAATATTGTATTAATAAAACCAAAGAGAGTGGCTCAAGCTTTCTTCCGGCATTTTACTTTCTAGGTAAAGAAAAAAAAATAGCTTTAACTGCTCTTTACGCATTCTGTCGGGAGGTTGATGATATTGTTGATGAATGCGAAAAATACGAAGAAGGTAAGGTTAAATTAGATTGGTGGCGCTCAGAAATTGATCGACTTTTTTCTAGAGATCCTCAACATCCAGTGACTAAATTATTGCTTAACTACATTGATAAATTTGACCTAAATAAGAATTATTTTAATGAAATAATTGATGGTATGGAAATGGATTTAAATTTAAATCGATATGAAAATTTTAAACAACTACAACACTATTGCTTCAGGGTTGCGTCAGCTGTAGGTATTCTTTCAGCCAAAATATTTGGCTTTAATAATATTGAGACATTGAAATATGCACATGATATGGGCATTGCTTTACAGCTTACAAATATCATTCGAGATCTAGGGGAGGATGCAAAGCGAGGAAGAATTTATATACCATTAGATGAGCTTAAACTTTTTGGTGTAACCGAAGCTGATATCTTAAATTACACCAACAGTGAAAAAATAAAAAAATTAG
>JAQWQF010000001.1 GCA_029244935.1 Methylophilaceae bacterium
ATGTTAGAAGCGGGCGTTCATTTCGGACACCAGACCCGTTATTGGAATCCAAAAATGGCTCCATATATTTTTGGCGATAGAAATAAAATTCATATTGTAAACCTTGAAAAAACCCTACCGATGTTCGAAGAAGCTATGAAATTTGCAAAGACGCTTGCCGCTAATAAAGGTCGGATTTTGTTTGTAGGTACAAAAAGACAAGCAAGAGATATCCTTAAAGAAGAGGCTTTAAGAGCAGGGTGTTCTTACGTAAACCATAGATGGTTGGGCGGTATGTTGACTAACTTTAAAACAATTAAGCAGTCAATTAAAAGGTTAGTTGAGCTAGAAACTATTTTTGAAGATGGAAGTTTAGATAAAATAACTAAAAAAGAAGGATTAAACCTAAAGAAAGAATATGACAAGCTTGAGCGTTCAATTGGTGGAATTAAGAGTATGACAGCATTACCTGATGCAATTTTTGTAATTGATGTAGGTTATGAAAGTGGTGCAGTTGTTGAAGCTACGAAGCTAGGAATACCTATCATTGGAGTAGTTGATACAAATAATTCTACGGAAAATATTGCTTATGTTATTCCAGGAAACGATGACTCAAGTCGCGCAATTCGTCTCTATGCAAGAGGTATGGCGGACATTATTCTTGAAGGAAAAAATACTGCAATTAAAGAAGTTACAAAAATGGTTGCGAAAAATGAAGTAGATGACGAGTTAATAAGTGAAGAAGTAGAGTCAACCAATGAGGTAACTTAAATTATTTTTTTTGATTTTTTTGGAGTATTTATATAATGGCTGAAATTACAGCAAGCATGGTTATGGCTTTAAGAGCAAAGACTGATGCACCTATGATGGATTGCAAGAAAGCATTAACAGAGGCCGGTGGCGATGAAGGTCGAGCTGAAGAATTATTAAGAGTTAGGTTCGGTAATAAAGCATCAAAAGCATCAAGTCGAATTGCTGCAGAAGGTGCAGTTGAGGCCTCAATTAGTAGCGATGGTAAAACTGGTGTTCTTTTAGAAGTTAATTCCGAAACTGACTTTTGTGCAAAAAATGATGAATTCAAAGATTTTGTGAAAAAACTTTCTTTAGCTATTTTAGAGAATAAGCCTACGAATATCGATGCATTAAGTGATGTAAAAATTAATGGGGTTGCTGCTGAAGAGTTAAGGACACAGTTGATTGGAAAGATCGGGGAGAATATTACTCCAAGAAGATTTAAGCTACTTTCAGCTAAAGGAGAACTTCACTCATATATTCATGGTGTAAAAATAGGAGTAATTTTAGATCTTGAAGGTGGTAATAATGAGTTAGGAAGAGATATTGCAATGCATATTGCTGCCTTAAAACCTAAAGCCATCGATAAATCTGGTGTTGAAAATGAGCTTATAGAAACTGAAAGAAGAGTAGCTATCGAAAAAGCTAAAGAAGCTGGAAAGCCGGAAGAAATGTTTACTAAGATTGCTGATGGAACTGTAAATAAATTTCTTAAAGAAATTACTTTACTCAATCAATCATTTGTTAAAGATGACAAAGTTACCATTGAAGAGCTTTTAAAGAAGAATGATGCAACACTTCATTCTTTTTTGATGTTTAGTGTTGGAGAAGGAATAGAAAAAATAGAAACTGATTTTGCTGCCGAAGTAGCTGCAGCTACTCAAGGTTAAAAAGGATTGTTAAAACAATCCTTTTTTTTGATTGTAAATTAGATAGTTTAAAAATTTATGGCTAAATCAATATACAAAAGAATTTTACTTAAGCTTTCAGGTGAAGCTTTGATGGGTGATGACGCTTTTGGCGTTAATCCGGAAACAATTAATAAAATTGTTGCTGAAATAAAGACAGTAAAATCTTTAGGTGTTGAAATTGCTATCGTAATTGGCGGCGGAAATATATTTAGGGGCGTGGCTCTTGGAGCAGCAGGTATGGATAGAGCTACGGCTGATTATATGGGTATGCTCGCAACCGTAATGAATGCATTGGCCCTTCAGGATGCAATGAAGCATGCAGGTCTTATTAGTCGTGTTCAATCTGCAATTAATATTGATCAAATTGTTGAGCCCTATATACGAGGTAAAGCTATAAGGTATTTAGAGGATGAAAAGACTGTTATATTTGCTGCAGGTACAGGCAATCCTTTTTTTACTACGGATACAGCAGCAGCTCTCAGAGCAATGGAAATTAATGCCGAAATTATGATTAAAGCAACAAAAGTTGATGGGATATACTCGGATGATCCAACAAAAAATAAAGATGCCGTTATGTATAAGAGTGTTACTTTTAACGAAGCAATCCAAAAGAATTTAAAAATAATGGACGCAACTGCATTCACGTTATGTCGTGATCAAAAGCTCCCAGTAGCAGTGTTTAATATTTTTAAACAAGACGCACTTCAGAATATTTTATTGGGTAATGACGAAGGTACCCAAGTAGTTATCTAATCAAACGGAGGTTATTTTATGGAAGAGATTAAAGCAAACGTTAAGACGAAAATGCAAAAAAGTTTAGATTCACTAAAGTCTAACCTTTCTAAAATTAGAACTGGAAGAGCGCATACAGGAATTTTGGACCATATTAATGTAGATTATTATGGTGCACTCACTTCATTGAGTCAGGTTGCAAGTGTTACATTAGCTGATTCAACTACAATTAATATCCAACCTTACGAGAAGACAATGATCCCTATTATTGAGAAAGTTATTCGTGAGAGTGACCTTGGCCTAAATCCAGCAACTTCTGGTGAAGTTATCAGAATACCAATGCCTCCATTAACAGAAGAAAGAAGAAGAGAATTAATTAAGGTGGTTAAGTCAGAGGCAGAAAATTCGAAAGTTTCCATGAGAAACATTAGACGAGAAGCAAATGACGCACTAAAAAAATTAATTAAGGATAAGGAGATTAGTGAAGATGATGAGCGAAGGGCTCAAGATGAAGTTCAAAAAACTACAGATCAATTTATCAATGAAATTGATAAATTAACGGAGCTGAAAGAGAAAGACCTTTTGGCTATATAGATTTGAAGTTTTTTAATTTTTTATTTTCTCGAAAAATTTTTCTTAAATCGAAAAATTTACCTAAACACGTAGCAATTATTATGGATGGGAATGGTCGTTGGGCAAAAAAAAGATTGTTGCCAAGAGAAGCAGGTCATGTCAAAGGCGTTAATGTAGTTAAAGACGTTATTAATCTTACAAAAAAATACAATATTGACTCTCTCACTTTATTTGCTTTTAGCACAGAGAACTGGGCACGACCAAAGAATGAAGTGCTATCGCTTCTAAATCTATTTGATAGGTCTATTGATGATGAAAAAGATAAGATTGAATCTAATAATATAAAAATTAGGTTTATTGGTGATTTAGCATCTTTACCAACTGATCTCCAAAAAAAAATTATATATATTGAAAAGAAATGTAAGAAAAATAATGGAATGCAATTAAATATAGCTATAAGTTATGGTGGAAGATCGGAGATAGTGAGAGCGGTTAATAAATTTATTAAAAATGCAAAAGCTAAGCAGAGCATATCCGAAGAATTGTTGTCAAAAAAATTAGACACTTATGGCTTACCTGAGATAGACCTTCTGATCAGAACAGGTGGAGAGAAAAGGCTAAGTAATTTTATGTTATGGCAACTAGCGTACTCTGAACTTTTTTTTACTGATGCTCTCTGGCCTGATTTTAATGAGTCTATTTTTATCAATGCTCTATATTTTTTTCAAACAAGAAAAAGACGCTTTGGTTCATTAATGGATATTTGATAATGCTTAAAACGAGATTTATATCTGCTTTATCAATGTTAATGATATTATTTTTAAGCTTTTTTGTTTTCGACACATGGTTTTTTATTGTTTTTACATCCATTGTTTCATTAACTGCTATTTACGAACTTAGCTTGCTTTTAAAGTTAAAATTCAACCAAAAAATTATCTTATGGTTAGTCTCATTAACAACCTCTATTTATTTTTATTTCTTCAATGCTGATAATGTAAATATTATTCTTTTTACATCATTATTTTTTTGGATTTTATTCCCAGTATTTCATCTTTGTAAAAAATTCCATCTACCTAATAATCTGAAAATTATTTTACCTACTATTTTAATAGTTCCTTTATGGATCTCTGTTGTCTCTCTATTTTTAAATAATAAATTATTTCTACTATTTATTTTTGTATCTATTTTTATTGCAGATATTGGAGGATATGTATTTGGTAAAAAATATGGGAAAAATAAACTTATACCTGATGTCAGTCCAGGGAAAACTATTGAGGGCGTTTTAGGTGCTTTTTTTCTCAATTCGATATTTGCCTGCCTATTAAGTTTTTATGTTTCAGTCGATTTATTGTTTATTTTGGTTGGAACTATACTGATAACTTTTACAAGTATTTTTGGCGATCTTTATGAGTCATTATTAAAAAGGCAGTCAGGTAAAAAAGATAGCGGCTCAATTATTCCTGGTCATGGAGGTATTTTAGATAGAATCGATGGTTTTTGCCCTACCATTCCAATTTCTGCATTAATTTTAAATTATTCATATATTTTTGGGGTTATTTTGTGAGGTCTTTATCAATCCTTGGATCCACAGGCAGTATTGGTTGTAACACACTAAATGTTGTTAGGTTACATCCTGATAAATTTAATATATTTGCGCTATCTTCATATACCAATACTGATTTATTGCTTGACCAAGCTATTGAATTCCGACCTTCAGTTATAGTAACCAAGGATGAAATATCTGCAAAAAAAATTTATGAATTAATAAAAAATACATATATTCCCGAAATTTTATATGGAATTTCTGGCTATAGGGCTATTGCTAGTGCGGATGAAGCGACAGATATTGTTGCTGCTATATCTGGATCTGCTGGCTTAATACCTACGATGGATGCTATCACTCACGGGAAAAGAATTCTCTTAGCAAACAAAGAGGCCATGGTAATGGCGGGCCCATTAATGATAGATTTATGTTCAAAATTTAATGCAAAATTAATCCCTGTTGACAGTGAGCATAATGCTATCTTTCAAATTATCCACACTAATTCTGATAATAATGCTATTAACAAAATAATATTAACTGCTTCTGGTGGTCCATTTCGAGATTTCTCAAAAGATCAGTTGTTAAATGTTACAGTTGAAGAGGCTCTTAATCATCCGAATTGGGTAATGGGAAAGAAGATTACGATTGACTCAGCAACTATGATGAACAAGGGTTTAGAGGTAATAGAGGCAGCGTATCTATTCGATATACCAATTGCTAAAATTGATGTATTAATTCATCCACAAAGCATTATCCACTCATTTGTTGAGTTTCATGATGGAAGTTTAATAAGTCAGCTTGGTTACCCAGACATGAGAATTCCGATTTCATATGCGCTTGGATTTCCTGATCGAATTAAATCTGGTATTGAAGGTATCAGGCTTGAAGAGGCAAAGGATTTAACTTTTGAGCGACCTGATAATAATTTGTTTCCATGCCTAGATCTGGCTTACCAAGCATTTTCTCTTGGTATGGCATCAACTATAATTCTTAATGCAGTAAATGAAGTTGCTGTTGAAGCCTTCCTTAAAAAAATTATTCCTTTTACAGAAATACCAAACCTTATTGATTCGGCTTTGCAGTCATGGGCGCCGAGGAACCCATCTAGTATAGAGGATATCCTGGATATTGATTCTGAAATAAGAACTAAAGCTATGAGTTTAATATCTAAGAGCTAAACATAATTTATTTGAGCTATTTAAAATATACTATTCATATAAAAATATATATTTTTTTTATTCCAAAACATTGTTATTTCTCAATCACTTAGAGTGATATTTTATTGCACGGATACTCAATTTCAGTATATAATCACATTTTTAATTTACCAACACATTAATGATTAAATTTTTATTGTCTTTTTTATTGATTTTTACATTTAATTCTTATTCCCAAGAAGAAATTAGAGTCTCTGACATAAGGGTTGAAGGTCTTCAAAGGATAGACCCTGGGCTTGTTTTTAATAATATTCCGTTTGAGATTGACGATAAAATCAGCAACATTAATTTCTCTAAGACAATAGACTTGCTTTTTAAAACAGGTCAATTTAAAGACATATCTGTTGAGAGAGAAGATTCTGTAATTATAATCTCAGTCAGTGAGAGACCTATAATCTACGAAATTAATTTTTTTGGCTCCGAGACATTCCAGCCTGATCGTTTATTGGAGGGGCTTGCTTTCATGAATGTTGCGACTGGTTTGGTTTTTGATAATGCTGACCTTGTAAAAGCTGAACAAGAAATTGCAAAACAGTATTTGGGACATAGTAAGTACACTGCAAAGGTAGTATCTGAAGTAATACCCCTAGAAAGAAATAGAGTTAATATCAATTTTTATATTGAGGAGGGTCGAATTTCAAGAATTAAATCTATTGATATTACTGGTAATCGGACATACCTAAAAGATGATTTATTAGACCTATTAACTTTAAAAGAGACTAACTGGTTGTCTTGGTATGACAAGGACGATAGATATTCCAGACAAGAGCTATCTGGAAACCTTGAGACAATAAGATCGTTCTATATGGATAGAGGATTTCTTGATTTTAAGATTAATTCAACTACTGTAAGTATTTCCAAGAATAAAAAAAATATATACATTGCAATTAATATTGAAGAGGGCGATAAATACACAATTGGAACTGTTAAGGTGTCAGGAAAAATACCTGAAGAGGTTCAAAACAAGGATAAGGAAGAGGCTAATCTAAAAGACCTTAGAAAAGAGATTTTTATTGAGGAAGGGACAGTATTTAATAGAAAACTTGTAAATCAATCTTCGCAAAAACTGACTTCAATGTTAGGTAATTATGGTTATGCATTTGCTAATGTTAACGCTGTTCCGGATATTGATAAAATAAACAACATAGTAAACTTTAATTTTATGTTGGAACCTGGTAAGAGAATTTACGTAAGAAGAATTAATATAAGTGGAAATGATAAGACTAAAGATAAGGTTATTCGGAGAGAGATGAGGCAATTGGAATCTTCATGGTTTTCTCAGGCTGATATTGATAGATCAAGAGCCAGGTTAAGTCGAACTCAGTTCTTTGATGGAATAAATATTGAGACTCCAGGCGTCTCCGGTGTGTCAGATCAAGTTGACGTCAATATTCAGGTTAAGGAAAGAAATACTGGTAGCTTAAGTCTTGGGGCCGGCCTAAGTTCAGATGAAGGTGTTGTAGGGACAATAACTTTATCTCAAGCTAATTTTTTAGGTACTGGTAATCAAGTTTCAACATCGGTTAGTACTGGCGATATCAATAATATTTACAGCTTAAGTTATGTAGATCCTTACTGGACAGAAGATGGCATTGCTCGAGGATTTACTCTTTATAAAAAGAGCGTGAATACTAAGGGTCAGCTAAACGGGGCCGCTGCATACAGTACTGATTCATATGGTGCTGGAATGAATTTCACGTTTCCAGTAAGTGAATATGAAAATATTCTAGCAGGATCAACATTAGATATTACAACTCTTGAATTAACTGGCAACGCTCCTTCAGCCTATAAAAACTATTGTACTAGTACAGGAAGCTCAACGGGGACTACTTCCTGTGATACTAGTTCTTGGCTCTTCTTTACAACATATACTACCGACACGCTTGATGATGCAACATTTCCTACATCAGGGCACAAATATGATGTTCTTGCTGATATAACTGCTCCGGTATTAGATGTTAAGTATTACAACCTTGGATTTTCTGCTCAGAAATTTTACCCTTGGGCAAGTAAATTTACTACAAGACTTCAAGGTGAAGTTGGTTATACTGACTCATACGGGGGAGACGTACTTCCGTTTTATAAAAAATACCGTGTGGGTGGACAAAAATCAGTTCGTGGTTATAAGGAAGGTTCTATTGGTAAAAAGGTATATGATAGTGATTACAAGGATTATATAAGTAATGGAGGTAAGACGGTTATTAAAGGGTCAGTAGAAACATTTTTCCCTCTTCCGGGAATGAAAAAAAGTGAAAGTCTTAGGATGAGTGCATTTATTGATGGTGGTGGGGTATTTGATGACTCTTTATCATTTTCTCAGATGAGATATTCAATGGGTATAGGTGGTTTGTGGTTATCACCATTTGGACCATTGAATATATCATTAGCTATGCCACTAAATGATGGTCAATTTGATAAAACTGAGACCTTCCAGTTTGGAATGGGAACTAATTTCTAATTATTATAATGAACAGGAGAAAGCCATGAAAAAAATATTTTTTACAATTTTCTTAATAATGACTATTAATACTACCTATGCAGAAATAAAAATAGGTTTTGTTAGAATTAATGAAATTTTGAAACAAGCACCTCAAACGGCAATTAGTAACAAAAAACTTGAAAAAGAATTTAAATCAAAAACAGATAAATTAAAAAAATCAATAGTTACACTTCAAACTAAAGCGAAGAGCTTAGAAAAAAATGGTTTAACTATGGATGATGCCACTAGAGAATCAAAAAAAAGAGAATTACAATTGGCTCAAATTGATATTCAGAGAAGTGAAAGGGAACTTAAGGAAGATATTAATTTAAGAAGGCGTGAAGAATTAAATACTTTGCAAGGGAAAGTTAATCTTGCTATTGATAAGTTTGCACAAAAAGAAAAGTATGACCTAATTCTCTATCAAGGTGTAGCCTATACTAGCGATGCTGTCGATATAACCGAAGAAGTTGTTAAGGTACTGGGTTCAGTTAAATAAAAGATAAAGAATGCCTAATGCCTCCTCTAAAGAGCTTGCTGAGCTACTAAATGGTACCTCTACTGATCCTCATTTAGTAGTCAATAACATTTCTTCGTTGACCTCTGCTAATTCTAGTTCAGTTTCTTTTTACTCAGACAAAAAACTTAAAAATCAACTTAAGACATGCCAAGCTGGCTTAATGATACTCCGTAAAGAAGATTCTAATGATTGGAAAGGCCCCTCAATATTTGTCAAAGACCCATATCTTGCGTTTGCCATAATAGCTAATTTTTTTAAAAAAAGAACAGATTTTATTGCATATCAGGATAGTACTGCGTTAATTGGCAATAATTCAATAATTGATAAAGATGTCTATCTTGGCCCATATATCAATATCAAAGAGAATGCTAATCTAGGAAAGTTAGTAACTATTGAAGGAAATGTTTCTATTGGTAGTAATGTTTCTATTGGAAGTGAAACTATTATTCACTCACAGGTTACAATTGGTGATAACGTTCAAATAGGCTCAAATTGTGAGATATTTCCAGGGGCTGCCATTGGAGTCGATGGGTTTGGTTATTCTCAAGACGAAAAAAATAGCTGGATTAAGATCCCACAAATTGGTTCGGTGGTGATTTATGACAATGTCGATATTGGCTCAAACACAACGATTGATCGAGGCGCATTAGATAATACAATTATTAAATCTGGCGTTAAAATTGATAATCAAGTACAGATTGGCCATAATTGTATTATAAATGAGAACACAATTATAGCCGGTTGTGTAGGGATAGCAGGAAGTGCAGTGATCGGGAAAAACTGTAAAATTGGTGGCGCAGCTATGATATTAGGGCATTTATCAATTGCTGAAAATACAACTATTTCTCCTGGAACAATGATTACAAAATCAATAATTCAGGAAGGAATGAAATATACTTCAATCACCCCTTTTCTTGAGCACAGAGAATGGTTAAAATTTGCTGCAAACATAAAAAAATTGGATGGAATAGATGACAAAAAAAACTAGTATGGACATTCATGAAATCTTAGATCATTTACCACATCGATATCCCTTTGTGCTCATTGATAAGGTTACTTCTATGGATTTAGGCAATGAGATTACGGCCATTAAAAATGTAACCATAAACGAACCATTCTTTCAAGGACACTTTCCTTATCATCCGGTTATGCCAGGTGTATTAATTGTTGAGGCAATGGCTCAGGCAGCAGCAATATTGTCATTTAAGACAATGGATACTAAGCCATCTGAAGAATCTGTATATTATTTTGCAGGGATTGATAAAGCTAGATTTAAAAAGCCAGTTGGCCCAGGTGATCAAATCATTCTAAATGTGAAGATTGATCGAGTTCTTAAAGGTATATGGAAATATAGTGGAACGGCTATGGTCTCAAATGAAGTTGTTGCTGAGGCTAGCATGATGTGCATTCTTAAAAAAATAAAAAAATAAAATTTTTAATGTCTATACCATCAAAAATTCACGAAACTGCTGTAGTTCATTCAGGAGCTAGACTCGCTAGAAATGTGGAAATTGGGCCATATTCAGTTATTGGTGAATATGTTGAAATTGGTGAAGGAAGCGTAATTGGGAATCATGTAACAATTACTGGCCATACTTCCATTGGAAAAGATAATAAAATTTTTCATTATTGCTCCCTTGGCGAATCCCCTCAAGATAAAAAATATAGTAATGAGCCAACAAAGCTGAAAATTGGAGATAGGAATACAATTCGTGAATTCTGTACTTTTAATCGAGGAACTGTACAAGATAAAAAAATTACTACTGTTGGAAATGATAACTGGATTATGGCTTATGTCCATATTGCTCATGATTGTGTTATTGGAGACAATATAATTCTTGCTAACAATACTTCTCTAGCTGGACACGTAGAGATTAATGACTATGCTATTCTTGGTGGAATTACTGGCGTTCACCAATTTTGTAAGGTCGGCTCACATTCAATTATTGCTGCAGGCTCGATCGTATTTCAAGATATTCCTCCTTTTATTATGGCTGCTGGATATAGTGCAAAACCTAATGGAATAAATGTTGAGGGTCTTAAGCGGAGGGAGTTTTCTGCTGAAGATATAACAATTATTAAGAAAGGTTATAAGGTTATATATCGTGATGGAAATTCTCTGAATGAAGCAATAGTTATTTTAAAGAAAATGGCTAATGACTCGTTACTCGTAAATCATTATATTGATTTTATCGAGAAGTCTAATCGAGGTATCGTAAGGTAAATGACTAAAATAGCACTTGTTGCTGGTGAGCCTTCAGGTGATTTAATTGCAAGCCAATTAATGCTAGAAATTAATAAAAAATTCAAGAATATTGAGTATGTTGGAATTGGCGGCCCGATGATGCATAAAAATGGCCTTATCTCTTTTTTTGATTATAAAATTTTGGGCATACACGGCTATATTGATGCAATAAAAAATATATTTAAATTATTGATTTTAAGGAGGAATTTAATAAAATACCTTCTCGATCAAAAGCCTGACATTTATATTGGGATAGATGCTCCTGACTTTAATTTTTATATTGAGAAGACATTAAAAAAAAATAAAGTAATGGTATTCCATTATGTTTCTCCGTCCGTTTGGGCCTGGAGAAAGAATAGAATTTATTCAATGAAAAGTTATATGAATCATCTTTTTCTGGTTTTTCCTCATGAAATAAAAATTTTTAAGTCAATAAAGTTACCTTCAACATATGTTGGCCATCCATTAGCAAAAATTATTCCATTAAAACCAAATTCATTGCTGAGTAAAAAAAAGGTAGGTGTTCCAGAGACTAGCTTTATTATTTCGATTCTTCCAGGTAGCAGATCTAGTGAAGTTAAGTCTCATCTAGATATCATGTTAAGTTCAGCCATGATCATTCAAAATAAGATGAAAAATGTGTTGTTTTTAATTCCCTGTAATAACAAGGAAAACTTCGAAAAAATTAATAATAGTATTTTTAGACACAATGCATTGAATATTAGGACTATTATTGGCCACTCACATGATGTTATTAATGCTTCTGATTTTGTCATCGTTGCCTCTGGAACTGCAACTCTTGAAACAGCTCTATATAAAAAACCAATGCTAATTATTTATAAGACCTCTTGGTGGTCGTGGCAGATTTTAAGGAGGATGAAATTAATTCCATGGATCGGACTCCCTAATATTTTATTGAATAAATTAATTTCTCCTGAGCTTGTTCAGAAAAGGGTAAATTCAGAAGAAATTGCAAACGAAGCATTAAAAATTATAAATAATAAAAAATATAAAGCCTCAATTATTAAAGAATTTATTGAGCTACACAAATCACTTAGACGTAATACATCAACATTGATTTTAGATGTATTAAAAAAGTATATATAAAATGTCCTTAGCTTGCGGAATTGATGAGGCTGGAAGAGGGCCTCTTGCAGGACCAGTATATGCTGCGGCAGTAATTCTTAATCCAAAAAATAAAATTTTTGGTCTAAATGACTCAAAAAAACTTTCTCACAAAAAACTTCTTTTATTAAGTGACGAGATTAAAAGTAATGCATTAGATTATAGCTATTCATCTGCTTCAGTTAAAGAAATTGACAGTTTAAACATTTTAAATGCATCATTGCTGGCAATGTATAGAGCATTTTGCGGTCTTAGAGTAAAACCTGATTATGTTTTAGTTGATGGCATATACACACCAGAAATTAAGGGTTTTAAAATTGATGCAATCGTCAGGGGCGACTCATTAGTCGCAGAAATTTCAGCAGCATCAATTATTGCCAAAGTGGAACGTGATAGATATATGTGTGAATTAGATCTTAAGTATCCTCAATATAATCTTAGAAAGCATAAGGGTTATCCCACAAAAGAGCATATAGAGCTGTTAAAAGAGCATGGAGTTATTGATATATATAGAAAATCTTTTCGTCCTGTTAAAGACTTAATTCAAAAGATAGATACATAATTTTTTTGATAGATTAGGAAGCTTAGATTCTCTCCAGTTTTTTATACTTCTACTTACTATAACTTCTTCATCAGTTGTTAGATTAATAGCTAAACATAAATTAATTTTTTGATCTAGGATTTTTATTAGATTTTCAAGTAAAGTATTATTTCTATAGGGAGTTTCTATAAATATCTGGGTCTCATAATGGGCTAGTATATCTTTTTGCATGTGTTCTAATTTTTTTTTATTCTCTTCTTTATTAATCGGTATATAACCATGGAATCTAAAATTTTGTCCATTAAATCCAGATGCCATAAGTGAAAGGATAATAGATGAGGGGCCTACTAGTGGAACAACTTTTATATCATTTTGATGAGCAAGTTTAACCACAGTTGAACCTGGGTCTGCAATACAGGGAACCCCAGCATCTGACAATAACCCTATACTTTGACCTTCTATCAATGGCTTCATATATGAAATTATATTTTCATCAGATGTCTTTTTATTGTGAGGGATGATTATCAATTCTTGGATAGGTGTAGACAAGTTTAATTTTTTTATTGTTTTTCTTGCTGACTTCTCATTCTCTACAATAAAATATGTTAGATCTTTAATTCTTTTTCTTTGTTCTTCGACCATAAAATCATAAATAGCATTTTGATCAAGTGATGATGGTATTAAGAATAATGAAGCCAATTTTTTTTTATCATTTTCCATCGAAATAAATTTTTTCAAATTCGAACATCTTGATTAGGCTTATAAGGGGAAGGCCAATTATAGCTGAAGGGTCATTACTTACAATTTTGTCTAATAGAGTAACTCCTAACCCTTCTGACTTAATTGACCCTAGGCAGCCGTTTGGCATTTCATTATCTAGATAGGTGGATATTAATGACTTAGTTAATACTTTATATTTAACATGAATTGTTTCCACGTCCTTATACTCAACATTTTTTGATTTATTAATTAAGCATACCGCACTATAAAATGTAACATCTTTACCACTTAGCTTTATTAATTGCTGAAATGATTCATCAATATTTTTGGGTTTTTCTATTTGTATTGAATCGTACTCTGCCGTCTGATCTGACCCAATAATGTATGAACTTTCATTATCTTTTGAAACTGCTTGTGCTTTAAGTGTGGCGAGTCTTAATGCTGAATCAAGACCACCCTCATTGGTTAATTTTTTTTCATCAACCTGTGATGGGATTACTTTAAATTTTTTTGTTAATCTTTCGAGTAGTTGTTTTCTATAAATAGATGAGGATGCTAGAATAATAGAGTACATTTAACTATCAGGATCTTTGAATTTCAATTAATGTTTCATTTGGAGAAACGGAATCTCCTTTTTTGATATGAACTGCCATAACAGCTCCTGATTTTGATGACTGAATTTCATTTTCCATTTTCATGGCTTCAATTATAACTACTCCATCTCCTGCTTTAACATTATCACCAATTTTTACTTTGATATCGACAATAGTTCCTGGCATTGCAGTAGTAATACAGCCATCATGACTCGGTTTTGGTCTTGAATGCTCAAGATCTTCATTAGTTTTATTTTTTTTCTCGATCACTTGATTTCCGTTAGGTGCCACTAATGATTCATCAAGGGTTTCAATAAGAACCTCTTCAGAAATACCATCTACTGAAACATAAAAAGGCCTTTCAGCTTCTCCTGAGTCACCTGACCCTTTAACTTTTATATGATAGGTTTCACCATGCAGTGAAATATTAAATTCACTTGGCGCATAGTGATTTACATTGTTATTATCATTTTTGATTAAAAGTTCTTCTGGCTCAAGGGTACCAGCATATCTTTCTTGAAGAAATATAGTAGCCATATCAGGAAACATTGCATAAGTTAATAAGTCTTCATCTGATTTAACATACCCTTCAGATTTGGCTCTTAGGTTAGAAATTTCTGGCTTAAGTTTATCTGCGGGACGACAAGTTATTGGTTTTTGATCACCAATAGCAATCTTCATAACATCTTTGTTAACGGGTGCAGGGGTTGCCCCATACTGACCTAGAAAATAATTTTTAACTTCTGATGTGACTGATTTATACCTTTCACCCGTGATAACATTAAGTGCCGCTTGTGTACCAACTATTTGTGATGTTGGTGTAACTAGAGGTGGGTAACCTAGGTCTTTTCTTACTTTTGGTATTTCAGCTAATACTTCATCCATTCTATTAATTGCACCTTGTTCATTAAGCTGACTTGAAAGATTTGAAATCATACCTCCAGGAACCTGATTAATAAGAACTCTTGGATCAAGGTTAGTAAAGTCAGACTCAAATTGCCAATACTTCTTTCTTACTTGTTTAAGGTGATCTGTTATATCTTCCATTTTAGAAAGATTAGTATCTGTTTTGTATCCAAGATCATTTAAAGCAACAACAATTGATTCTGTTGTAGGATGACTGGCACCTTCAGAAAAGCTAGAATTGCATGTGTCAATCATTGTCGCACCATTTTCTACAGCAGTTATTAGGTTTATACTAGCAAGACCAGATGTGGCATGACAATGCATATGTATTGGAAGATTAGTATTTTTTACTAAATTAGAAACTAAATCTTTTGTAACTTGTGGCGTTAATAGGCCAGCCATGTCTTTTATAGCAATACTGTCACTTCCAAGTTCTTCAATCTTCTTTGCTAAATTTACAAAGTAATCTATATTATGAACTGGAGATGTTGTAAAACTAATTGTACCTTCAGCATGTTTTTTATATTTTTTAACAGCCTTAATTGAGACTTCAATATTTCTAATATCATTAAGGGCATCAAACACACGAAATACATCAACTCCGTTATCTGCAGATTTTTTTACAAACATATCTACTACATCGTCTGAATAATTTCTATAGCCAAGTAAATTCTGTCCTCTTAAAAGCATTTGTATCCTGCTATTTGGTAGGGCTTTTCTGAGCATTCTCAAGCGCTCCCAAGGATCTTCTTTTAGGTAACGAACACAGGCATCAAATGTTGCTCCACCCCAGGCTTCAATTGACCAAAATCCCATATCATCTAGTTGTGGGCATATAGGAAGCATATCTTCTGTTCTAAGACGGGTTGCTATATGGCACTGGTGACCATCTCTTAAAACTAATTCTGTAATATCTATTTTTTTCATATGTTTTTATAATCCTTCATTTGCTGCAATTGCTGCCCCAATTGCAGCAGCAATAATATTTGGTGGTAATTGATCTTCGTAGTCAGTTAGTTCAGGGTGCGTTTCAACAAAACTTGTATTGAATTTTGCATCAATAAAATTTTGATTCTTTAATATTTCTAAATAATAAGGTATTGTTGTTTTTACTCCAAATAAACCAATATCATCTAATGAGCGCATTCCTCTTTGAACTGCGTCATTCCAATTAATTGCCCAAATAGTTAATTTTGCACACATTGAATCATAATATGGTGGTATTACGTAGCCAGTATAAATTGAGGCATCAGTTCTTACTCCTGGCCCGCCAGCTGCATAATAACGCGTAATCTTACCAAATGATGGCAAGAAATTATTTTTTGGATCTTCGGCATTGATTCGAAATTCAATAGCATAGCCTCGATGAGTTATTTTATCTTGCTCGTACTTGAGAGCAATACCACTTGCAATTCTTATTTGTTCTTGAACAATATCAATACCAGTTATGGTCTCTGTAACTGTGTGCTCAACTTGTAAGCGAGTATTCATCTCCATGAAATAGAAATTATCTTCGCTATCTAATAAAAATTCTACAGTTCCAGCATTCTCATAATTAACTGCTTTTGCAGCTTTAACAGCTAGATTACCAATATAGTTTCTTTGATCTTCTGTAAGCTGAGGGGAGGGGGCAATTTCTATTAATTTTTGGTTCCTCCGCTGTATTGAACAATCTCTCTCAAATAAGTGAACAACATTTCCATGTTGATCGGCAAGAACCTGAACTTCAATATGTTTGGGTGTTACCACACATTTTTCAATAAATATTTCTGGACTTCCAAATGCTTTCGTAGCTTCGGAAATTACACGATCAAAATTAGAATCCATTTCCTTCTCGTTATCACAACGCCTTATACCTCGACCACCACCCCCATTTGTTGCTTTAAGCATCACAGGATAACCAATTGAATTAGCAAATATTTTAGCTTCCTCTAGGCTATTAATATTTCCTTCACTTCCAGGAATAACAGGCACTTCTGCATCAATCATGGCTTTTCTAGCTTGAATTTTATCACCCATTCTTTTTATGACTGAAGCATCAGGACCAATAAATTGAATACCTCTTCTTTTACAGATTGCTGCTAATTCAGGATTTTCTGAGAGAAATCCATAGCCTGGATGAATTGCATCACATCTTGAAGTAACTGCAATATTAACGATCCTATGAGCATTTAGATATCCAGATAAGGGGTCCGAGCCAACATAGTATGATTCGTCAGCTTTTTTGACATGAAGGCCGTAACGGTCTGCATCACTATATATTGCAACACTAATTATTCCCATTTCCTTGCAAGCTCGAATAATGCGGACAGCTATTTCACCACGGTTTGCAATAAGAATTTTTTGAATCACTGAAAGGCTTTCCTAGAATTAATCTTTAGTTTTATTATGGGATATGAGGTTCATATTATAACATGCACCTTTATTATATAAATTATACAATAATGCTACTGATTGTCATTAAAAGTAATAAATTTATGTCAGTATATGATAAAATCCTGCATAAAATTTTTATCGTAATCCACAGTACTAATAAAGGTTAAGGAGCTAATTAATAATGGCCGTACAAAAAAGTAAAAAATCAACAGCAGGGCGAGGTATGCGTCGCTCACATGATACATTAACGAATCCAGCACTGGCAATTGAGCCTACCACTGGAGAAGCGCACTTAAGGCATCATGTTAGCCCGTCAGGCTTCTATAGAGGTAAGAAGGTTATTGCGACTAAAGGTGAGTAGCTCTCTCCTTTAGTATTCTATAAATGCCCCAATCAATTGCCATAGATGTAATGGGCGGTGATGTTGGCCCCAACGTCACCATACCAGCTGCAATAGAGTCACTCAACAGACACCCAAGTATCAACATTATCCTTGTAGGAGACGAGAATATAATAAAGAGCCATCTCCTAAAATATCAAAAGAACCAATCTTCTCGAATAAAAATCCAACATACAACTGAAGTAGTTTTGATGGACGAGTCCCCCCAAATTGCATTAAAAAATAAAAAAGACTCCTCAATGAGGGTTGCTATTAATTTAATTAAATCTGGAAAAGCATCTGCTTGTGTTAGTGCAGGAAATACTGGTGCACTGATGGCAACGGCAAGATTTGTTCTAAAAACACTCCCTGGGATTGATAGGCCTGCAATTGCTTCATTATTACCAAGTATTAAAGGAACGACTTGCCTTTTAGATTTAGGAGCTAATGTTGATAGTTCACCTAAGCAACTTTTACAATTTGCAATTATGGGGGCGATGTTATCTTCAGTTTTAAAAAAAGAAAAGTCACCGAGTATAGGGCTTTTAAATGTTGGTAGCGAAAATATTAAAGGTAATGACACTGTAAAAGAAGCATACAAACTTCTAAGTAGTAGTCATTTAAATTTTTATGGAAATGTAGAGGGAAATGATATTTTCAAAGGTACAACTGATGTGGTAGTTTGTGATGGATTTGTAGGTAATATTTCATTAAAAACTACTGAAGGTCTTGCCCATATGATGGGAAAATTTCTTACGGAAGAATTTAAGCGCAATTTATTAACAAGAATTATGGCATTTATTGCAACCCCTGTTCTAAGAGCATTTAAAAAACGCTTAGACCCTCGAAGATATAATGGCGCATCTTTTCTTGGGTTAAATGGCATCGTTGTGAAAAGTCACGGAGGCACGGATGCTTTTGGATTTAGATTCGCAATTGAAACAGCAGTTGAGGAAGCGGAAAATCAAGTGATAGATAAAATAAGAAAACAACTTGAAATTGAATCATTAGTTGGGAATAATTGATCGTAGATGATTTATTCTAAAATTACTTCAGTTGGCGGCTATCTTCCATCTAATATTCTAACCAATAAAGATCTAGAAAGGTCATTAGATACATCCGACGAATGGATTGTGACGATGACAGGAATTAAAGAAAGACATATTATTGATCCTAATGAAACTTCAAGCGATATGGCTTACAAGGCCACATTAGACGCTATCAAAACTTCAAAAAAAGACCTAAAAGAAATAGATTTAATAATTGTTGCAACTACTACACCTGACAAAATATTTCCCAGTACAGCTTGCGCTTTACAAAATAAACTTGGCATTGGGGAATGTCCTGCCTTTGATATACAAGCAGTCTGTAGTGGTTTTATTTATGCATTAAGCATTGCCGATAAATTTATTAACACTGGCAGTAAGAAAAATGTTTTAGTCGTTGGTGTAGATGCAATGTCAAAAATTACAGACTACTCTGACAGAAGTAATGCAATATTATGGGGAGATGGTGCAGGAGCTGTAATTGTGAGCGCCTCTGATAAACCTGGAATTATATCTACTCATATTCATTCTGATGGTAAATATGAATCATTATTGCATGTTCCTCGAACTAAAAACCTATCTGGCAAAGATACAATTGAGATGCAAGGTAATCAAGTTTTTAAGATTGCTGTGAATACACTTGATAGAATTGTTGATGAAACACTAAAAGCAAATAATTTAAAAAAATCTGATATTGATTGGTTAGTTCCTCATCAAGCGAATATTAGAATTTTAGAAGCTACTGCTAAGAAATTAGACATGTCTATGGATAGGGTAATTGTAACTATCGATAAACATGGAAATACATCTGCTGCATCAATACCGCTTGCATTAAATGATGGAATTAAGTCAGGAAAAATCAAGCCAGGAGAAACTATATTGATGGAAGCTTTTGGTGGAGGATTTACTTGGGGCTCGGCCCTAATTAAATATTAATTAAATGAAAGATTACGTAATTACATTTCCTGGTCAAGGTTCTCAGTCAGTTGGGATGATGAATAAATTTGAATCCGTTGATGTTATAAAGTCTTCATTTGATGAGGCCTCAGATGTTGTAGGAGAAGATTTATGGGCGATGATTTCATCAGAGAACGACAAAATTAATCAAACCATAAATACCCAGCCAATTATGTTAACAGCTGGCTTTTCTGCTTGGCGAACTCTTAAAAAAAATGGGGCCAATGACCCTATGTACCTTGCTGGACATAGCCTAGGTGAATTTACAGCCCTTGTTGTATCAGGTGTAATTAGTTTCGAGGATGGACTTAAAATTGTTCGTAAAAGAGCTGAGCTAATGCAAGAAGCTGTTCCGGGAAATAAGGGGGCTATGGCTGCAATACTTGGCCTTGATGACGAGGTTGTAATTCAAATTTGTAACGACCTAAGCGATAAGTATGTTTTAGAAGCTGTCAACTTCAATTCCCCAGGGCAAGTTGTTATTGCTGGACATAAATCTATAATAGAATCAGCACTGGAAAAATTTAAGGAGGCTGGGGCAAAGAGAGCATTAATATTACCAGTGAGTGTACCTTCACATTGTTGCTTAATGAAAGCTGCTTCAGATGATTTTTTGGATTATCTAGGTAACTTTATATTTAATAAGCCAAAAATACCTATTGTTCATAATGTTGATGTTATGACTCATACCTCGGATGCTGATATTAAAAATGCTTTATCTATGCAGCTATATAAACCAGTCCAATGGACAAGAACAATAAAATATCTATCCGAAAAAAAAATGCATATTTTTGTTGAAGCAGGTCCTGGAAGAGTTTTAATGGGATTAAATAAACGGATAATAAAAGATGCTAGTCATTATTCATTAGATGGTATTGAGGCTACAGAAAATTTTTTATCTGAAATTACAACCTAAGGAATTAAGATGAACGAATCTGTAATTAATAAAAAAATAGCTCTAGTTACTGGGGCAAGTAGAGGTATTGGAGCAGCAATTGCAATCGAATTGGCTAGACAAGGATTTTTTGTTGTGGGAACAGCTACAACACCTAAGGGGTCAGAAATAATCACAAAAATGTTTCAGTTTAATAAAATGCAAGGTCTTGGTCTTCCAATGGATGTTAATAGTAATGAATCAATTAGTGATTTAATTACTAAAATTAATTTAGATCATGGGGATATTAGTGTTCTTGTAAATAATGCAGGAATAACTAGAGATACTCTTTTAATGAGGATGAAGGAGGAAGATTGGGATTCGGTAATAAATACTAATCTTAAGTCAGTTTATAAGCTTAGCCAGGCAGTTATTAAAGGTATGATGAAAAAAAGGTATGGAAGAATCATTAATATTTCTTCTGTTGTGGGACATACGGGAAATGCAGGACAAACCAACTATGCGGCAACAAAATCAGGGATTTCTGGATTCACAAAATCACTAGCTCAAGAAATTGGAAGCAGGGAGGTTACAGTTAACTGTGTGTCTCCTGGATTTATTGATACAGATATGACAAAAGCATTAAGTGAGGATCAAAGAAAGCAATTATTAGACCATATCCCACTTGGGCGGTTAGGTGTGCCTGCAGATGTAGCTCATGCTGTATGCTACTTAGCTTCAGATTTAGCAGGGTATGTGACAGGTGAAACTATTCATGTAAATGGCGGTATGCTAATGATTTAGTCATTATAATCAATTAGTTATTATTTATTTATGTATTATTTTAAAATAATTGATTGATTTATAGATTCATTTGATAAAATAGCAGCTTAAATTTTTTATTGTTTTTAAAGGGGTAAGATTAAGATGTCTGATATTGAACAAAGAGTTAAGAAAATAGTTTCAGAGCAATTGGGAACAGATATTGCTACAGTAAAAAATGAGTCGTCATTTATAGATGACTTAGGAGCAGACTCTTTAGATACAGTAGAGTTAGTAATGGCATTAGAGGAAGAGTTTGACACAGAGATTCCTGATGATGATGCTGAAAAAATTACAACAGTCCAGCAAGCGATTGACTATATAAACAAAAACCTTCCATAATCCGAACGGCCTATTTAGTAGGCCTATCTTAATAGGCAATGCATGACCAAACGAAGAGTTGTTGTTACGGGACTAGGTTTAGTAACACCAGTTGGAATAGGTGTTAAAGACTCGTGGAAAAATATTATTTCAGGAGTCTCTGGAATATCAACTATTACAAAGTTTGATCCCACTAATTTTTCCTCTAAAATAGCAGGTGAAGTAAAAAACTTTGATCCTTCATTGTATTTGAATCCAAAAGATGCAAGAAGAATGGACACATTCATTCAGTTTGGATTAGTTGCCGGTATTGAGGCATTTAAAGACTCAGGAATAGTCGTAACTGACGATAATGCTCATAGAATCGGAGTCTCAATTGGCTCAGGTATTGGCGGTATTAATCTAATTGAATCAACAAATGATTTATATGATAAAGGTGGACCAAGAAAGGTATCTCCTTTTTTTATACCTGGGACAATTATAAATATGATTTCAGGTAATCTTTCAATTATCTTTGGACTTAAAGGTCCAAATGTGGCTATTGTTACAGCGTGTACTACAGGAACTCATTCAATTGGAGATGCTGCTAGGATGATTGAGTATGGGGATGCCGATGTAATGGTTGCAGGAGGCTCTGAGGCAGCAATTACAGAACTTTCTGTTGCAGGTTTTTCAGCTGCTAAAGCTCTTTCGTCCAGAAATGATGACCCAAGAACAGCTTCGCGACCATGGGATATCGATCGAGATGGTTTTGTAATTGGTGAAGGTGCGGGTGTTATGGTTCTTGAAGAGTTAGAGCAGGCTAAGAAAAGAGGGGCAAAAATATACTGTGAGTTATCAGGTTATGGCATGAGTGCAGACGCCTATCATATAACAGCACCTAGTATTGATGGGCCAAAGAGATCAATGCTAAACGCATTAAAAAATGCAGGTATTAACGCTGATCAAATTCAATATATAAATGCTCATGGGACGTCAACTCCTCTAGGCGATCTAAATGAAACAAACGCAATAAAAGAAACTTTTGGTAATAGTGTAGATAAATTGGTAGTTAATTCAACAAAATCAATGACTGGTCATTTACTTGGTGGTGCAGGGGGAATTGAGTCTGTATTCACGGCACTAGCAATTCATGATCAGATTTCGCCACCAACCATAAATATTTTCAACAAAGATCCTGAATGCGACCTTGATTTTTGTGCTAACCAGGCTAGAGAAATAAGAATTGATGCTGCGCTAAAGAATAATTTTGGCTTTGGTGGGACAAATGGAAGTCTTGTATTTAAAAAAATATAAATAATAAATTTTCTTGTCTAATCAATACTTAATAAATGGAAAAGAATCATCGGGTCTTAATCCTTTTGATAGAGGCTTGGCTTTTGGCGATGGTGTATTTAGAACTATAAAAATACAAAATGGTGCACCTAAGTTTTGGAAGTTTCATTATGAGATTTTAAGTCATGATGCAAGGTCGATTAGAATTGATATACCAAGTAGTAGAATTTTACTAAGAGATATTAAAAAATTATTTTCTGAGTCGGGTGACTTCGTTGCTAAATTTATAATTACTCGAGGTATATCTGAGCGTGGATATCAATTTAAAAATAATATTAAATGTACGCGAATCTTACTTAAAAATAAATTCATTCCCGTTAAAAAAGAAATAGTCAGGACAGGTGTTTCATTGCAGGTGTGCAAGCAAAAACTCTCTGAAAATTTTATGCTATCTGGAATCAAGCATCTTAATAGATTAGAGAATGTAATAGCAAAGACCGAGCTTGAGAGAGAAAATTTTGACGGGATTCTATTGGATAGTCATGGCCATGTAAATGAATGTATTAGTAGCACAATCATTATAAGGGCTGGAGATACCTTATATTTTCCAAACCAAAATGGTGCTGGAGTCTCAGGCGTTACAAAAAGAATTGTTATGGATAACGCAAGTTATTTAGGATATAAAGTTAAAATAAAAAACATTTTATTGGATGATTTGATGGAGTCTGATGAGGTGGTTATTACAAATTCTATAATAGGTGCCATTCCAGTTCATAAAATTAATAATAAAAAATGGAAATTTTCTAATTTAGCATATGAAATCAATAAAATTTTTGAATCTATCTAACAGCATAAATTTAATTAAGAGAAGGAAATTTTTTATAATTTTCTTAATTTTATTAGTATGGTTTTTTAGTTATTTTTTTATGCCATTAAACATATCAGAAGAAAATGCGTCATTTGAAATTGACTCAGGAAAAAACCTTGGTCAAATTACTAATCAGTTAATTGAGATGAGGGTATTAAAAGATTCATTTCGTTTTAAATTTTTTAGCCATATTTTTGGTAAAACAGAAAGTCTTAAGCGTGGACACTATAGGTTAGAAAATTCAATCACGCCATATGAACTTTTAAAGATACTTGCTGATGGAAGAGAGGCACTTTATTCGATTAGGTTTATTGAGGGTAAAGTATTTAGTGATTTAATTTTAGAGTTAAAAAATAATAAACATATTAAGCATGAAATTACATCTTATAAGGAGAAAGATATTTTAAGAATTATTTCTGCTGATGAACCAACTGCAGAGGGTATTTTCTTTCCTGATAGCTATTATTTTTATAAAAATACTTCAGATATAGAAATTTTAAAGAATTCCTATAAAGTAATGAAAGGTAAAATGAAGAACTTATGGGATAACCGTGACTTAGACCTTCCTTATAAAAATATTTATGAGGTACTTATTATGGCATCTATCATTGAAAAAGAAATTAGCATTAAATCTGAGGCTCCAATGGTTGCAGGAGTTTTTGTTAATAGATTAAATATTAATATGCCACTTCAAAGTGACCCAACTGTTATCTTCGGTATGAGGCATCGCTATGATGGCAATATACGTAAATCAGATTTGCGCGAAGTAAATGACTTTAATACATATAGGCGAAGAGGGCTTCCACCGTCTCCCATTTCTTCTCCAAGCTTAAATTCAATAATTGCAGCTTTTAATCCAGAAAAAACTGATGCTCTTTACTTTGTGGCAAAGGGCGACCGAACGCATCATTTTTCAAAAACCTTGTCTGAGCATAATGCTGCAGTTAGAAAATACCAAAAAAAATGAGTAATGCTAAATTTATTACATTAGAGGGCGTAGACGGTGCAGGTAAAAGTACACACATAGATTTTATAAAGTCCTACTTTACATCAAAATCACTTGATTATATTTTAACGCGTGAACCTGGTGGCACTAATTTAGGTGAAAAAATCCGAGAAATATTGCTTAACGATGAAATGTCACCAATCACTGAATCATTATTAATGTTTGCTGCTAGGTCTGAACATATTTCAAATCTAATTCGTCCAAATCTTAGCAATGGAGTAACAGTTATTAGTGATCGCTTTACGGATGCAAGTTATGCCTATCAGGGAGGAGGTAAGGGGATATCTAGCTCAACTATCAGTCAACTTAAAATTTTAGTTCAGAAAGATTTAGAGCCAGACCTTACCTTACTATTTGATCTTCCAGTTGAGGTAAGTATAGAAAGATTAAATAATACAAGAGTCTTAGATCGATTTGAGAAGCAAGACTATGAATTCCATAAGAGAATTAGAGAGGCATATCTAAATATTGCAAATGAAAACAAAGACCGTTTTCATATTATTGATAGCACTAAGAGTATCAGTGATATTCAAAATGATATTACAAAGATTCTGGATATAATCACAAAATGAATATATATCCATGGCATCAGAGTAATTGGAAAAATTTATTTTTTGATGTTAAAAGATTTTCACATGGATTAATACTTCATGGCCCATCCAATTCAGGAATTAATGACTTTGCGTCTATTGCTAGTAAAAAATTAATTTGTACAAATTCAAAAGGTAGCGAAAGCTATTGTGGAGATTGTCAAAATTGTTCTTGGTTTGACTCTCAATCTCATCCGGATTTATTCGCTATTAATAATAGTTCTTTGGAGGAAACTAAGTCTATTGTTAATATAGATTTAATTAGAGAGCTGAAAGTTTTTTTTGAATTAAGCTCACACCAAAAGAATGGAAAAAAAGTTGCAGTAATTTATGATGCACATCAAATGAATTTAGCTGCATCAAATGCCTTACTAAAAATTCTAGAAGAGCCTCCTAATGATTCAGTAATTATATTAACAACTTCAGGTCTAAGCAGTCTATTACCAACAATAAAGAGTCGTTCAAGACTTGAAGCGTTCCATAAGCCTTCATATACTGAGGCTACTAATTTTCTAAGAACTATTAATAAAGATAATCTAAGTCCATATTTACAATTACATAATGGAAATCCTTTAGCGTTGATTAATGATCACGAAAATCATCCTTTATTAATTGAGATTATTCATTGTCTAAAATTGGGGAAAAAATTTAATTTATCTGATATTAATGGGCAATGGTTTTCTAATGGATTATTATGGCTCATTAACCTTTTGCAGAAATGGTCATACGATATACTCTTATCCAAATATACTAATCAACAACATTATTTTCCTAGTGAAGAGTCAATAATTAATCAGCTAGCTAAAAACTCAAATGCTTCAGCATTGCTTAAATTTCAAAAAATGTTAATTGATGTAAAACTATACGCAACATCTCCAGTCAATAAAGAGATTAATCTTGATATAATCTTTATTGATTACCGAAAAATTTTTATTTAATACTTATATGTTTATTGATTCACATTGTCATATTAATTTTCCAGAGTTGAGAGATAACATCAAAACTATATTGGAGAATATGAATGATAATAAAATAACTAACGCTCTTTGCGTTAGCGTCACGCTTGATGATTTTCCAGGAGTATTAGAACTCGCAGACAGATATGATAATATCTTTGCATCAGTAGGCGTTCATCCAGATTATGAAGATATTAATGAACCTTCAGTTGATCAGCTTTTAGCATTAGCACAACATACAAATGTAGTTGCTATTGGTGAAACAGGTTTAGATTACTTTAGGCTTAAAGGCGATCTTTCATGGCAAAGAGAGCGTTTTAAGACTCACATCAGGTCAGCAATTAAATCTGGACTCCCACTCATAATTCATACAAGAAGCGCTCAAGAAGATACTATAAGAATTATGAAGGATGAAGAAGCTAGTAAGGCTGGTGGCGTTATGCATTGCTTCACTGAGTCCTACGATATGGCAAAAAAAGCAATTGATCAAAACTTTTATATTTCATTTTCAGGTATTATTACATTCAAGAATGCTCAAGATCTCCGGGATACTGTAAAAAAAGTCCCAATGGATCGAATTCTTATTGAAACAGATTCACCTTACTTGGCACCGGTTCCAAATAGAGGAAAAACAAATGAACCATCCAATGTCTTGTTTGTAGCTGAGAAAATTGCTGAGATTAAGAATTTACCGGTTGAAGAGGTGGCAGCCATTACTACGGCAAATTTTAAAAAGCTCTTCCCAAAATGTCATTTAAGTTAACTATTTTGGGTTGTGGCTCTAGTGCTGGCACTCCCGTTGTAGGTTGTTCATGTAAAACCTGCCTTTCCATTAATCCAAAAAATAAGCGTACCCGCTGTTCGAGTCTAATTACTTTAGATAATGGAAAAAATATATTAATTGATACAAGTCCAGATCTCAGGCAGCAATCTTTAAGAGAATCTATTAGATCAATTGATGCGGTATTATTTACTCATATACACGCGGATCACTGTCATGGCATAGATGATCTTAGAGCCTTTTGCCAAATTAATAAAAAACAAATACCTATCTATGGAAATGAAGAGGTTATTGAGCAGCTTAATCTTAAGTTTAATTATGCAATGGCAGAACCAAATGGCTTTTGGGAGAAGCCAGTTCTTAGAGCGCATATCATTGATTCATTAATTGAAATATTTAATACTGAAATAACCCCTGTACCCGTTTTTCATGGCAGGAGTTTGATTAATGGCTATCGTATTGGAACGTTGGCCTATATTACTGATGTCTCAGAAATTCCTAATAAATCATTGGAACTTTTATGTGGCTTAGATGTTCTACTTCTTGATTGCTTGAAGCATGAGCCGCACTATACTCACTTTGGTTTTGATCAGAGTCTTGAAATGGCAAAGAAAATTAATGCTAAGGAAACATACTTAATTCATATGACACACAGTTTTGAGTATGAGGAACTTAAAAATAAACTACCAAAGTCTGTATATGCTGGCTACGATGGTTTAAAATTAACTGTTGATTAAAAAAATAGGAAACATATGTACAAAAAAACTAAGTTGTTACTGGTATTTATCGGTATGGTGTGCTTTTCATTAAGTACTTTGGCTGAATCTAAAAGAACATTTACAGAAGATGAGTTCATTTCAGTTTTTAGCGGAAAACCAAAAGCCCGTGTTGTAAAATATCTTGGGGAGCCTGATAAGCAAGAATTAGCTATCAAACCAAAGGGTGCTAGCAGTGTACTTGGCCGCCCAACGACTGATAAATCAAAGCCAGGAAAAAAAGATAAGGTTGAAATGTGGTATTACAGTAAACTTGTTGAGTATTCTCCGAAAAAGCTCTACAAAAGAGTTGAATTAACCCTCATAAATGATCGAGTCGTTAATATCGCTTTTTTTAATCAATAGAGCCAGCAGCTGTGATATTCATACCACCATCAACATAAGTAATCTCGCCTGTTATTCCTGAGGCAAGGTCACTACATAAAAATGCCGCTGCATTTCCAACCTCATCAATAGTGACATTTCTCTTAAGCGCAGCATGACGCTCATTAAAATCGTACATCCGGTCAAAATTTGCAATTCCTGAAGCTGCAAGGGTTTTTATGGGTCCTGCAGAGACTCCATTCACTCTTATACCCTTACTTCCAAGGCTATGTGACATATATCTTACGTTAGCTTCTAGGCTTGCCTTAGCTAAGCCCATAACATTATAATTGGGCATTGTTCTCTCGGCGCCTAAGTAACTTAATGTCAATAAACTTGCATTAGGGTTTAGGTATGGAATAGCGGCTTTTGCTAGGGCTGTGAAGCTATATGAACTTATGTCATGTGCTATCTTAAAGTTTTCTCTTGTTGTTTGCTCTACAAAATCACCTGATAAAGCTTCTTTAGGAACAAAAGCGATCGAGTGAACTAGAATATCAAATTTCTCCCAATACTTACTTAACTTTGGAAATAATTCGTTAATTTGATCATCAATTGCTACGTCACAGGGAACTACAATCTTCGAGTCAAAATTGCTAGCTAATTTTTCAACCCGTCCGTGGTGTTTTTCCATCTGGTATGTAAAAGCAAGTTCAGCTCCTTGAGACTTCATTGCAGATGCAATACCATAAGCAATTGACCTATCGCTTAATAAACCGAGGATTAAAACCTTCTTATTTTTCAGAAAACTCATTTTTACAATTCCTATTTATTTATTTTTTGGATCCAGGATATCCCTAAGGCCTTCACCCAGCAAATTATATCCTAACACCGTCAATAAAATAGCCAATCCTGGAAATAATGATAGCCACCATGCAAATTGAATATATTCTTTTCCATCCGTGAGAATATTACCCCATGAAGCGGTTGGCGCCTGGACACCTAACCCTAAAAAACTCAATCCGGATTCAACTAGAACCGCACTTGCAATTCCGAGGACTGAACTAACAATTATTGGAGTCATGCTATTGGGTAATAAATGAAGCACAATTATTTTTATATCTGATGACCCCATTGCTTCTGAAGCCATAACAAATTCACGTCCCTTTAAACTCAAAAATTCTGCTCTTACAAGGCGTGTAACACCCATCCAAGAAGTTAATCCAATAACAATCATTATATTCCATATAGAGGGCGTTAAAAAAGCGATAACAGCTAATATAAGAAAAAAAGATGGTATTGATAACATTATATCCACAATTCTCATAATGAATGAATCAACCCAGCCACGATAAAAACCAGCAACTGAACCCAATATTATACCTATACCTGTAGATATCCCGACTGCAACAAAACCAACAAGCAATGAAATTTGTGCCCCATAAAGCATCCTTGAAAAAACATCTCTGCCAAGACCATCAGTGCCCATTATATGACTATATGTTGGTGCTATAAGGATTGATTCAATATCAATAAAATTTGGGTCATAGGGCGATATAATTGGGGCAAATATTGCAGCAAGTAAAACAGTGGTTATTATAACTAGACCAGCTAATGCAAGCGAATTACCAATAAATTTTTTCATTATTTTGTAATTCCTTTTCTAATTCTTGGATCAGCCCAAGCATATCCTAGATCAGCAATTAAATTACCTATTAAAGTTAAAACAGAACCAATTGTTAATATGCCCATAATTACAGGAAAATCTCTCATTAGTACTGAATCATAAAAAAGCTTCCCCATTCCAGGAATGGCAAAGATTGATTCGGAAATTACTGAGCCACCTATTAGACCAGGTATAGATAAGCCAATTATTGTTATCAATGGAAGGATTGCATTTTTGAGAGCATGCACAAAAACTATTTTTTTTTCATTAAGGCCTTTTGACCTAGCAGTTACAATAAAATCTTGATTTAATATTTCTAGCATGCCATTTCTAACATAAAGTGATATCCCTGCAAGACCGCTCAAAGAAGAAACAAATACAGGTAAGATTAAGTGCTTTATTAGGTCAGTAAATTGACCAAACAAAGTCAGATTTTGATAATTCAGACTATGTAAACCTGAAATAGGCAACCATTGATTGCTAACACCAGTCCAATACATTAACAGGAGGGCCAGCCAAAATCCAGGAATTGCAAAACCAATGAACACAAATAAAGTTATTGATTTATCTACCCAGCTATTTTGTTTTACTGCGGAAAGCGTACCCAAGATTATTGAGATTGAAAAGATTACTGTAATTCCAAGTAAATTTATAAGAAGCGTTATTGGAAGAGCTTCTTGAATTAATCCCTTTGTTATATTTCCATTTTTATCTTTTGTCTCCCATAAAACTGGTCTTTGGTGTGATGAAAATGAATTCCCGAAATCTAACTTAGATATACGCTGAATCCATAAACCATATTGAACAATAACTGGTTTATCTAAATTGTAAATTTCTCTCAATTTCTGTCTTGATTCTTCAGAGGATTTTGGATTAAAAGATGCTTCTGTAGATGTAACATCTCCTGGGGCAAGATGCATGATAAAAAATGATATAAGACTAATTCCTATAAGCATAGGAAACATCCATAAAACTCTTTTTATTAAATATGAAATCATCTATATGTCGGAAATTTCGTTTCTTCTAAGAATTTTTGGAATAAACCAATCATAACTATTATGGTAAATACCAGCTGGGGGTGATGGTTTCATAATTCCTCTAACTCTTTTATTAATAGCTGAAAGTCCATAACCTGCATACAGATAAACAATAGGGGAGTCGTCGAGCAATATGTCTGAAAATTTATGATATATCTTTTCCCTTTTAGATATATCTAACTCTACTCGCCCTTTTTCTAGGAGACTATCAACTCTTTTATTTTTATAACCTAGGAAATTAAATTGCCCAGGTTCTTGTTGAGATGAGTGCCAAATATTATATTGATCTGGGTCAAGAGAAAGGCTCCAGCCTAAAACAACAACATCAAAGTCTCCTGTTTTAATGAATTGATTAATAAAGCTAGCCCATTCGATAACTCTAATCGAGACATCAACTCCAATTTCTTTTAATCTCCTTTGAATAATTACAGCTGTCATTTCTCTTTGCTTATTCTGGTTGGTTAAAATTTCAAACTGAAGAATTTTGCCATTTTTTTCTAGAAAGCCATCTTTATTTTTTTTATATCCTGCTTCATTTAATAATGCCAGAGCCTTGATACTGTCATATGGGTAGGGTTTTAATTTAGTGTTATTCCAACGAGTTCCTGGTTTATAAGGGCTTGATAAGGGCTCTCCTAGACCAAGAAGCACCCCTTTTATAATTTCATTTTTATCGATAGCGAAGTTTAATGCCTTCCTAACACGCTTGTCATTAAATGGTTCCTTTTTTAAATTAAAGCCAAGATAGGTATATCCATTTCCAAGCTCTTTATATAAACCAATTTTGTTCCTCAGGTCTTTTCTGCTCGGAAAAACCCTCTGAAATTGTATGGGATTGATATTCATTAAATCAATATTATCCGCAGTTAATTCTAGAAACTGTGAGGATGTGTCAGGAATAATCCTAGATATTAAATTATTAATATTAGCTTTGCCATTAATACTTAAAGGATTGCTTGTTAAGGAAACCTGTTGCCCACTTTTCCAACCATCAAGCTTGTAATAATTTGATCCAACAGGCTTTCTTGAGAAATAAGTACTATTAATATCCTCATTTTTTAAGAGATGCTCTGGAAGTATATGGAGTGCGGTCCAGGTATCAAGGGCAGGAGCATAACTTTCCTCGTAAGTTACTACAAAGGTAAAGGGGTCTGGCGCAGATGCTTTTTTTACTAACTGGTAATCTGAGGCATACGGAGTCCTAGTTTTTGGATCGGTAACTAATTTCCATGTAAACATCACATCGTTGCTTGTTAACTTTTCTCCATCGGCCCAAAATAATCCCTTCCTAATTTTAAAGGTTATGGTCTTTTGATTACTTGAAATACTCCAACTTTCTGCAATTTCAGGTGCGTAGTTAAGGGACTCATCATATTTTAGTAAGGAGTTAAAGATATTATTAGCAATAGCAGATGATGCAGAGTCTCCAGCAATCATCGCAATTAGATTACTAGGCTCACCAGTCATGGCATTAATAAGTCTGCCACCACTTTCTTTGTCGTAGTAATTTTGATAATTTGTATTAACAGAATTATCTTTACCGCATGCAAAAATGAACGAGCAGAACAAAAATATTAATAAATATGGCTTTATATTTTTATAATACATATCACTTAGGAATATCTAAAGTACTACCTGAGATTATTTTTGTTGATTTTAGTTCGTTAAATTCCATTAAATCCCTGACAGACATTCTATAGTCATCAGCAATATGGCTTAAAGTTTCGCCTGGACTGACATGATGAGTAATAATTGTTGAGTAATTAAATAAACTATGTTTATCTAGAGGAAAGTTTGTTTTTGAGGCATCTCCAGATGGAATAAGAACAATACTGTTCTTTCTGAATTTTTTTCTAGAACTAATTTGATTGACCTGAGCCAAGAACTTTGTATTGACACCAAATTTTCTTGCAACCTGGTGTACTCTTTCTCCAGGTTTAGGCTTATATGTCTCCCAGCTAACAAGGGGCTTGTCGTAGATTGCCATATTATTATGAAAGGTTTGAATTGAGTCTATAGGTAATAATACTTCTTGTGAGTAATGATCAGACCGCATCAGAGGTCTTTTATGTTGAGCATTTAACAATTGAAATTCTTCCATTGGAATTTCTGCAAATTCTGCAATTAAGTCAGTATCAATTTCTTTTGGTATCGGGATGGATGCAAAATAAGGCTTATCCGCAATGTCAGTTATATAAAGACCGTATTTTTCTGGATTGCTAATAATATTTTTAATTGCTAATAGCTTAGGAACATAATTCCTTGTTTCTCTTGGAAGTCTAAGATTATAATAATTGGTAGATCTTTTGTACCTTTTATTTCTTTTTATGGCTCTACCTACGCGTCCTTCTCCCGCGTTATATGCTGCCAAAGCTAATTCCCATGATCCAAACATGCCGTGGAGCTTCTCAAGGTAATCGAGTGCGGCTGTTGTGGAATCAATAACATTTCTTCTGTCATCTCTCCACCAATTTTGCTTTAATCCATATATTTTTCCTGTTGATGGAATAAACTGCCACATACCCATTGCCTTCATTCGAGATTTAGCTAATGGATTGTATGCACTTTCAATCATCGGAAGTAGGGCTATTTCAGTTGGCATACCACGTAACTGAACTTGTTCTACTACATAAAATAGGTATTTTTCTGATCTGCTAAGCATTCTTTCGATATACTCAGGCCTATCTTTGTACCACTTTTCATATTTTTTAATTATCTTCCTAGCTTTTTTTGGCGACTTTGATTTTAGAGCGAATCCATCTTTTATTCTGGGCCAAATACTCATTGGCTGCATCGGTATATCTGAGGACTTATTATTAGCTTGAGAGTTAAATGTTTTAGAATCAGCAGATGGGTAATCTATTATTGTTATTTTATCTCCAAGTACATTAGTTAATGACCATGATGAATGAGAATGAAAAAGGACTGATAAAATAAAGATATGAATAATTGTTTTAAAATGCATCTTTTCTGCCTCTAATATTTTTTAATTCATTACTGTCGGCAGCCCTAAGAAATGGATTAGTTGCCAGTTCTTCTGAGAGTATTGTAGGTAATGTGATATTTTGATTTAATGTTCTTTGATAGCGAGCAGATAAATCTAGATTATTAACTTCTTCTGTCATTGCAAACCTTATATTATTTAATGTGTATTCATGACCGCAATAAATTTTTGTTGTTGCTTTAAGGGTTTTAATTTTTTGAAGGGAGTTAAACATTTGCTTCGCTGTCCCTTCAAATAATTTTCCACAACCACAACCGAACAAAGTATCTCCACAGAAAATTAAATCTGAGTCGAGGTATGCAACATGATCTAAAGTATGACCTGGTATTTCAATTACTTTGTATTTTAGTTTTGACTTATTCATGACTAGAATATCATTTTCTTGGACTGATTTATAACGAAAATCAAATTTACTTTTAGCGGGCCCATAAACTTTTATATTAGGGTAGCGAGCAATAAGTTTTTTTACACCATCAATATGATCAAAATGCTTATGTGTTATTAATATTGCTTCAGGGTAAATATTATTTTTTTCAATAAATTCAATAACTTGTATTGATTCTCCAGGGTCTACTATTACAGCGTAATTATTTTGAATAATAATCCAAATATAATTATCTTTGAAGGCCTTTATTGGTAATATAGTAGAAGGTAAATTTTCCGGTATTGGTATATGCATATTGTCATTAAGTGTACTATGTTTTTGTATTATTTTTATAGATAATGAGCTGGTTTAATTCTCCAGCTGGAAAACAATTGCTATTAGCGGAGCAGTTCGTTATTGAGAGCTTATTACAGGACAAATTTGGGTATTTTGCAATGCAACTTGGAGGTTATGATTGTAATTTTTTGACTGAAAGTAGAATAGCAAAACATCTATTCAATGGTGGAAAATATCAAAATATTTCTTTCTTTAATTGTGCTATACCAATTGCAGCAGATTCAGTAGATCTAATTATTAGTCCGCACATTATTGAACAAACCTCTAATACGGAATTTTTATTTAATGAGCTTTATAGAACTATAATTCCTGGAGGGCATGTCATTTTTGTATCATTTAATCCTTATAGTTTTGCAGGAGTAAGAAAAATATTCGGTTTTGAAAATGTAGCTCCATGGAATGGTAATTTTATGTCAGCAAATTCTGTTCAAAAGTCTTTAATTTCGACTGGATTTACAATCGATGAGGCAAAGATGAGTAATTATCAATTTATTTTTAACGATCAAAGTATAGGTTTTAAGCAATCCTTTGAGAGCATCGGTTCGAGATGGATTCCATTTTTTGGTAACATATATTTTATAGTAGCAAAAAAAATAGAGGCTAGTGTTACCCCGATTAAGCCAAAGTGGGTTAAGCCAAGGAAATTATCAGTAGCAATCAACAAAGGTCGTTTATGATAAATATATATACAGATGGTGCATGTAAAGGTAACCCAGGTCCTGGTGGGTGGGGTGCATTAATTATTAATGATAAAGATAAAAAAGAAATATATGGTGGTGAAAGAGAGACTACAAATAATAGAATGGAATTATCTGCTGTAATAGAAGCTTTAAAATATATTGACGGTCAAAAATGTTCTTTATCAATTTATACAGATTCAACATACGTTCTTAAAGGAATGTCTGATTGGATAAATGGATGGAAAAATAATAATTGGATATCAAGCACGAAAAAACCTGTAAAGAATAAAGATTTATGGATGATTTTGGATTCATTGGCTTCATCCCATAAAATAGAATGGATCTGGGTTAAGGGACACTCTGGACATCCTGAGAACGATAGGGCAGATTTCTTAGCAAATCTGGGAGCAGGGGAGTCAGTTAAATAAATGAGACAAATTTTTCTAGATACTGAAACAACAGGACTTGATCCTAATCAAGGTCATCGTATTATTGAGATCGCCGCAATTGAGATGTTAAATCGACAACAAACAAATAATCGATTTCATACCTATATAAACCCAGAAAGAGATATCGATCCTGCAGCCCAGGAAGTTCACGGGATTTCATTAGATTTTTTAAAAGATAAACCCTTATTTAATGATATTAGTGATTCATTTTTGTCATTTATCGAAGGAGCTGAACTTATAATACATAACGCACCTTTTGATATAGGTTTTTTAAATATGGAGCTCGGTAAAATTGAGAAAAAGAAAGTTGAGGAATACAGCTTTAAAATTACAGACAGCTTAAAACTTGCAAAAGAAAACAGACCAGGCCAAAGAAATAATTTAGATGCTCTTTGCCGAGCCTATGGAATCAATAATTCACAAAGAAGCTTGCATGGAGCGTTATTAGATGCAGAATTATTAGGAGAAGTATTTTTAGCAATGACGAGGGGCCAAGAAGCTTTTTCAATTAATTTTACTAATGAAAACACTGAGGTTAAATTGGGGCCGGTAGATCAAGAAAAATTAAACATAGTTAAGCCAAGTGCCGAAGAAATAACATTGCATGACAATTATAAATTAAAGATCAAGAGCGCGAATAATTGGTAAATCTTAGCTAACGTCGGCCCAATTATTAGGAGTTTCATATAACCTAACTTTAACTGGAGTTATTGATTTATTAAATTTTTTCTTAAATGCCTTTTTGAGAGATTCGAATGCAACTAAGGCCATATTTTCAGCGGTTGGAACCTTAGGTAGGCTGACAGTTTTATGATCTTTTAGAGTGTTTAAGAAATCTACAACCTCTTGATCTTTTTCGTAAACAATAAAAGCATGATCCCATCGATCTACAATAGTACTTTTAATTAGCTCCTTTGCATCCTTAAAATCCATAACCATACCAAACTCTGAAGCTTGCTCTTGCTCAATAATTTCGCCTTTGATAGTTACTTCAAGGGCATAACGATGACCATGTAGATTCTTGCATGTACTTTTATGACCAGGGATTCTATGCCCTGCATCAAACTCCATTCTGGTTGTAATTTCCATATTTATAGCTTGTCGATAGCATTAATGCGTAATAATGCCGGTGGATGAGAGTCGTAGAAACTAGAGTGCAAAGGATCAGGAGTTAATGTTGATGCGTTGTCACGATATAGCTTGATTAATGACTCTTTAAGGTCAGTGGCCTTAGAAAAATTACAAGCATACTCATCAGCTTCAAATTCATTTTTTCTTGAATAGTAAGCCATAATAGGCCTTATAAAAAAAACAAATAATGGCGATACAAGTAAGAATAATAGAACAGCATTAGCATCATTTAGGCTATAAACACCAAGACCTTCGTAAAACCACACACTTTCTTTAAGGTTACCAAGAATATAAAGTCCAATAAAGCTAATTAAAAACATAAGGGCAATTCTTTTTTTAACATGTTCATGATGAAAGTGCCCGAGCTCATGAGCTAAGACAGCCTCAATTTCTTTTGAGTTTAATTTTTCAAGCAACGTATCAAAAAATACAATTCTTTTTGATTTTCCAAATCCTGTGAAATATGCATTTCCATGATTGCTTCTGAGTGAACCATTCATAACGAAAAGGCCGCTGGATTTAAAACCACATCTCAATAACAACTTCTCAATCTTAGCTTTAAGTTTGATGTCACTTAATGGTTCAAATTTATTGAATAATGGAGCAATATATAGAGGGTATAAAGATAACATTGCAAAATTAAAAAAACTAATAAATACCCACAACCAAAGCCACCATAATTCACCCAAATTACCGATAATCCAAAGGGAGAAAAGCAGTATCGGAAGACCAATTAAAATAGAAAGTATTAATTGTTTGACTCCATCAAGAATAAATACCTTAATTGACATTCGATTAAAGCCAAATTTTTCATCAATATTAAAAATCTTAAAAAGATTAGCAGGTAAATCAATTAATGAAGATAGAACCATTACTGATATTATTACAAGTGACCCTGAAATAAGATTGTTTAATTCTAAAATAGAAATATAATTATTAAGGAAGTTTATTAGACCTCCGACAGTTAGAAAGTATAGAAAGATTGCTTGAACCAGAAGGTCGACAATGTTTAATTTTGATTTAGCTACCGTATAATCTGCTGCCTTTTGGTGATCTTTTGCTTTGATGATTGATTTGAACGCGTTTGGTACTTTATTGCGATGATGCTGAACGTGTCTTATATGTCTTGTAGATAGCCATATTTGTGTCATAACTGTAAAAACTATTAGAAATATAAATAAAAATTGAAATATTGAAGCCATAATGAATGTTCTAATCTAGAAAAAAGATACATTGTGAATCAAAACGTAAACAAAAGTAAGTTAATCTGTCTAATTATAAAGAACTTTAATGGAAATCATGATGAGTAAAAATAATAGTAATTTAATATGGCTCGATATGGAGATGAGTGGTCTAAATCCAGAAACTGATATGATACTTGAGATCGCTTTAGTTATAACTGATCCTTATTTGACAATTATTGGAGAAGGGCCTGTTATAGTCATTCATCAAAGCGATGAGGTTCTTGCAAGAATGGATTCATGGAATCAGTCTACCCATGGAAAATCAGGCCTTATAGAAAAAGTAAAAAATTCAAATGTTACAGAAGAGGAGGCCACTCATCAGCTAATAGAGTTTATGAGTCAGTATATTGATAAAGGCAAATCTCCTATGTGTGGAAATTCAATCTGTCAGGATCGAAGGTTTATGGCCAAACATATGCCTTTATTAGAAAGTTTTTTCCATTACAGAAATCTGGATGTGAGTGTATTTAAGGAATTAGCTAAAAGATGGAGGCCTGAATTAATCAATGGGTTTAAAAAAAAGAGTAAGCACGAAGCATTAGCTGATATATTGGAATCTGTAGAAGAGTTAAAATACTACAGAGAACACTTCATAAAGATATAAAATGTTTACCCCTATAAATTTTTTACTAATAGGTCTCGCATCAGCGCTTGGAGCTTGGGCTCGTTGGATTATCGGCTACCTTTTTTATTCTATTTTCCCTAATTTTTCGTTTGGTACCCTGGTTGTGAACTTATTAGGCGGTTTTTTGATGGGATGTTCAATAGGTTATTTTCAGTCACTTTCATATATTGACGAAGAGTTAAAGATTATTGTTAATATTGGATTTTTAGGTGGACTTACTACTTTTTCAGCATTCACTGCTGATCTATTTCATTTATTTGATAAAGATCAGCAGATGACGGCTATTTTATTGATGCTTTGCCATGTTTTTGGTTCCTTAGCCCTAGCATTTATAGGTTGGTATCTTATTAACCTTATTTTGAAGTAGCCTTTTTTGATTTAGCAGCTGACTTCGGTTTAGCAGCTGGCTTCGGTTTAGCAGCTGGCTTCGATTTTATGGTCTTCTTTTTTGTTTCAACCATCTCAATTTTTCCTGTTGAAACGTTTTCTGCTTTCTTTTGCCACCCTGCTACTTTTTTCTTTACAGGTTTCTTTTTATTTACTTCAGCCTCAGTCGTTTTAACTTGTTTAGTCTCAACTAGGCTTAAACCTATTTTTGAAAGATCTACTTTTGGTAGCGGCTGTCTTTTAGGTTTAGGGGCAATTGGTACACGCTCTTTCTTCTTAGACGTATCTATAATAGCTGCTTTTGGAATATCAGGAGCTGATGTTACGCTTTTTGTAGGAGTTTCAATACTTGTATTATCTTTTTGGTTACTATTACCATCATAACCTGGTTTATTTGACCTATTGTTTGGCCTTTTATTTCTATTTCTATTTCTATTATTTCGTGACCTGTTCGGCCTATTTAATTTTTCATTTACATTTGTTTCAGCTGTAGCTTCCTCACCTTTGGATACATTTACTTTCTTAACATTCTCATCGTCGACTGTACTTGTAATTAAGTTCTTGAAAAAACCAAAGATTGACGAGTTCTTTCCTTTCTGTGTTGATCTTGCGGGTATTATAGCTTTAACTGCAGGCTCCAATCTTTCTTCTATTGTATTCTTTTCATTTTCTTTATTTTCATCCTCATTCGATGGCTCAACAACTGCATAACTAGCTTTACCAAGCTTAGTAGATGATTTTTGTAGGTCATATTTCGGTATTTCAAGGTAACGATTCGGTATAATTGCTATTTGATTGCCGGTTTTACTTTCAATATCAACAATTTCATTACGTTTTTCATTGAGGATAAGGGTAGCAACTTCAACTGGTAGTTGAATAGCTATTGATTGATTATTTTCTTTGTTTGCCTCTTCTTGAATAAGTCTAAATATAAATAGAGCTGTAGATTGAACATCTCGAACCCTACCTGTTCCTTGACATCTGGGACATGCTCCATTGACCGATTCGCCTATACTTGGTCTTAATCGTTGTCTGGAAAGTTCTAATAACCCAAATTTCGAAATTTTTCCAATCTGAATTCTTGCTTTGTCTTGTTTTAGAGTATCTCTTATTCTGTTTTCAACTTCTCTTTGATGCTTTGAATTCTCCATATCGATAAAATCAATAACTATCAAACCACCAATATCTCTAAATCTTAATTGTTTGGCTAGTTCATCAGCTGCTTCAAGATTTGTGTTATAAGCTGTTGATTCAATGTCTCTACCCTTTGTAGACCTGCTAGAATTGACATCTACCGAAACCAGCGCCTCAGTGTGGTCAATTACAATAGCTCCACCAGATGGCAACTGAACTTCCCTTAAAAATGCTGATTCAATTTGATTTTCAATGTTAAATTTTGTAAATAAAGAAGTATCTTCATCATATAATTTAATTCTTTCTGAATAATTTGGCATTACGTGGCTCATAAATTGAAGAGCTTGGTCGTAAATTTCTTTTTTATCAATTAAAACTTCTTCGATATCTGTAGAGAAGTAATCACGAATAGCCCTTATTACTAAATTACTTTCTTGGTATATAAGAAAGGGGCCTTCCTGAGCATCTGCTGCATTTTCAATTGCTTCCCATAATTGCGTAAGGTAGTCTAGGTCCCATTGTATTTGCTCAACAGTTGCTCCAATTCCAGCTGTCCTGCCAATTACGCTAGTGCCTTTCTTTATTTTAATTTTAGAAAGAATATCTTTGAAGCTTGATCTTTCATCACCTTCAATTCTTCTTGAGATCCCACCACCATCGCTGTTGTTAGGCATTAATACTATGTATCTACCTGCTAATGAAAGATATGATGTAAGTGCAGCGCCTTTATTACCTCGTTCTTCTTTGGTAACTTGGATAATTATTTCTTGGCCTTCTGAGATAACATCCTTTATTGATAAGTCTTTTTTTCTTGTCTTTTTGGAATAATATTCTGGTGATATTTCCTTGAACGGAAGGAATCCGTGACGATCTACACCATAGTTAACGAAGGCTGCTTCTAATGATGGCTCAACTCTTGTAATTGTTGCTTTGTATATATTACTTTTACGTTGCTCTTTGTTCCCCCGCTCAAAGTCTAGATCCTCTAATTTATTATCATTTACAATTGCAACTCGCAACTCTTCTGATTGTGTTGCATTAAATAACATCCTTTTCATTACATTATCTCCATTTATTTTTATGAAGATTTTAGATAAAGGAATTCCTATAAATTATTTAAAGAAACTAGTTGCAACGCACCGTGTCAATATATTATTGACAGGCAGCGTAATATGTACATCTACTTTTTTATAAAACTCTTATTCTCTAAAACTATTAATTTATTAAAATTCTATTATAAAAATCTTTTTATTTAAGCCTGCTTTTTGTTTAAAGGTGAGCAGCACTAACCGTGAATTCTTTTGTTTATGTATAATTCAGAATTGTTTTTCTCTTTAATAAATTTAAAGATATCTGAACAAATTAAGTATATGTGATAAATCATTAAAAGAAAACTAAATTATGCGTCTCGACAATAAAAATAATGTTAAATATCATATAATTGACGAAGGTAGCGAAGGTCAAAAAATTGATAATTTTTTAGTTAAAATATTAAAAGACGTTCCCAAGAGCCACATATATAAGTTACTTAGAAGTGGTCAAGTCAGAGTTAATAAAAAAAGAATCCGTACTGATTTTAGATTATCTATTAATGATTCAGTTAGGATCCCACCAGTTTCATATAGAGAAAGAGCTAAATTTGTTCCTATAGCTGCTAATAAGTCTCAAATAACTGATATCGAAAAAGATGTTCTATTTGAGGATGATGCATTTATAGTTCTAAATAAGCTCCATGGCATAGCTGTACATGGAGGGAGTGGGGTCAATTTTGGTGTTATTGAGCTTTTACGACAATCGCGACCTAATGCTAAATTTCTTGAGCTAGTTCATCGTATTGATAAAGATACTTCTGGAATTTTGTTAATTGCAAAAAAAAGATTAGCCTTGGTAGGCATTCATAAGCAAATGCGTGATAAATCGATACATAAAAAGTATGAAGCAATTGTCCATGGAGAATGGAATAAAAAACAACTCATTGTTGATTTAAATCTACTAAAAAGTTCTGACGTTGATGGCCAAAAAAAAATATCTGTAGTTGATGATTCAAATAATTCCGTAAATACAAAAAAATCTCGTTCGGTTTTTTTCCTTAAAAAAAATCTTAAAGACTTTACTTTTCTTGAGGTAAAGTTAATTACGGGTCGCACTCACCAAATTAGGGTCCATCTCTCTCATCTTGGGTTTCCAATAGTGGGTGATCAGAAGTATGGTAATTTTGAGTTAAATAAAAGATTAAGGAAAATTGGCCTCGGACGTATGTTTCTTCATGCATCAGAGGTAGCTTTTATTCACCCGATTTCTATGGATAAAGTTCATTTCTTAGCACCAACACCAATAGAATTTAATAAAATTAATTCATTAAAATGAGAAAAAAATACAAGGTAATAATATTTGACTGGGACGGAACAATTGTTAATTCAACAGGATTAATTGTAAAAGCAATAAAAGAAGCTGCTTTAGTTAAGGGTATTACTCTTATTGACGAAAGAAAAATATCTTCAGTAATTGGATTAGGTCTTGACCAAGCATTTAGAGTTTTATTTAATAATACATCGATGCAGGAAATTATAGAGTTACAAGAACTCTATAAAGATTTTTATTTAGAGAATATCAATAAAGTATCCTTGTTTGATGGAATTGTGCCTGGCATAAAAGACCTCCATAGACGCGGATACAACTTGGCCATTGCAACAGGTAAAAGTCGAAGGGGTCTAGATATCGATCTAAAGCAATCTGGATTAGAACCCTTATTTAATATTACCAAAACGATGGACGAATGCTTTTCTAAGCCACACCCACAGATGGTTAATGAAATATTAGATTTTTACATTATTGAAAAGAATGAGGCACTTATAGTTGGTGATTCTACATATGACCTTGAGATGGCATTAAATGCTGGTATTGACTCTCTGGGTGTAACATTTGGCTCTCATAATAAGGCGGAATTATTGAACTATAATCCTAAAGCAATAGTAGATAATGCTTATGAAATATTTGAATGGATTATGAGGAATGAATAATTAAAATGTTAACAATTTATAAAAATCAATTTACGGCAGAATCTTTAACAGTTAAATTTAATTATAAATCAGAAGGGCTAAAATTATCAGGCTTTGTTATTCTTTATGAAGGTAATTTTTATGCATACCAAAATCAATGTATGCATCTTTCAGTAGAACTAGATTGGCAGGAAAACAAATTTTTAGACGATGATGGAAGATATATAGTATGTGCAACTCATGGTGCATTATATAATCCAGACGATGGTAATTGTGTTTCTGGTCCTTGTGAGGGTAAAAAATTAAAAAAAATAATATTTGAAGAACAAGCTGATAAAATAATTATAAATAATATAGATGGAGTCAATTAAAGATATGACAGATAAAGAAAATTGGGGAGACAAAGCTCTAGAAAAAATTTCACAAACAGCCTTTTCAGAGCAAAGAAAAGCAAGGCGTTGGGGGATATTTTTTAAGTTAGCTACATTAATATACCTCTCAATTCTTTTATTCTTTTTTATCTCAGATAATGATAAAAAAATTGCTACAACAGGTTATTTCACTGCATTAATATCTATAAATGGAGAGATAGGTAGTGAATCAGAAGCTAATGCAAACGATTTTAAACGAAATTTGAATGATGCTTATAATAACCCTGGTACTAAAGGTATTATTCTCTCTATTAATAGCCCGGGAGGCAGTCCTGTTCAGGCTGGAATCATGAATGATGAGATTAGGCGACTTAAATCTCAGTATCCACAAATACCAATCTATGCTGTTGTTGAAGATATATGCGCTTCTGGAGCATATTATGTCGCAGTCGCTACTGACTCCATCTTTGTAGATAAAGCTAGTATTGTTGGCTCAATAGGGGTTTTAATGGATGGGTTTGGATTTGAAGAGACTATTAATAAACTTGGAATTGAAAGAAGATTAATGACTGCGGGTAATAATAAGGCTTTATTAGACCCTTTTTCTCCTATTAATCCAAAGCATAAGGCACATGTTCAGGATTTATTGGACCAGATTCACCAGCAGTTTATTAATGTTGTTATGGATGGAAGAGGGGAAAAATTAAAGAAAGGTAAAGAAGAAATTTTTTCAGGTCTCTTTTGGAATGGTGAAAAATCGATAAAATTAGGTTTGACAGATTATTTAGGCGATCTTGATTACGTTGCCCGTGAAATTATAGGACATGAGCAAATTGAAGACTTTACTACTTATGAAACGTTTGCTGATAGATTTGCTAAACAACTAGGGGTTAGTATAGGGTCAGAAATAAGAGGAAAATTTTTTAATAATTTTGTTTTAAAATAATAGTTTAAAGATTTTTTTTAGTGTAATTTATAAGGTTATTTGTTGAGGAATCAAAAGACGTTGTTGTGTCTTTTTTTCTTAATTCTGGTAACACAAGCGAAGCAATTTGCTTGCCATATTCAACACCCCATTGATCGAAAGAGTTGATATTCCAGATAATGCCTTGAACAAAAATCTTATGCTCATAAATTGCAATTAAGCGACCTAGAGTCTTAGGATCCAGTTTGTCGAATAGAATTGAGGTTGATGGGCGATTACCCATAAAAGATTTATGATTTGCTAATAAATCAATATCTCTTTTAGTGAGACCTTGCCCTAGCATCTCATCCCTGGCCTCATCTTCTGTTTTACCTAGCATTAGGGATTTAGTCTGAGCAATAAAATTTGATATCAAAATTTTATGATGGGTGTCTCCATTTGCACCTAGTTTGTATTGTGAGTGAATTGGCATCAGAAAATCTGTTGGGACAATTTCGGTGCCCTGGTGAATTAGTTGGTAGAAAGCATGTTGACCATTAGTTCCTGAATCCCCCCATATTATTGGCCCAGTATTTAGACATACTCGCTTGCCTTCTCTGTCAATAAATTTTCCGTTACTTTCCATGTCTAATTGCTGAAGATAAGAGGGCAATAAAGAAAGGCCTTGGTCGTAAGGTAAAATTGCATGTGTTGTAAAGTTAAAGAAATTAATATTCCAAATACCTATTAAAGCTAATACTACTGGAATGTTCTCCTCTAACGGAGCAGTTCTAAAGTGAGTGTCTATATCATACGCTCCAGATAACAGCTCCTTAAAGTTATCCATCCCAATAAAAATAGCTATTGGAAGTCCGATTGACGACCACAAGGAATACCTTCCACCAACCCAGTCCCAAAATTTAAACATATTTTCTGTGGGAATTCCGAAATCTTCAACTGCAACTTTGTTTGTCGATATTGCTACAAAATGGCTGCTAATAGCAGCAGGATCTTTTAAATTAGAAATCAACCATTCTCTGGCAGAAAATGCATTTGTCATCGTTTCTTGTGTAGTAAAAGTTTTTGATGCAACAATAAAGAGTGTTGTCTCTGGGTTGCATTGCTCAAGCGTTTGAGCTAAATCTGCGCCATCAACATTTGATACAAATAAAGGAATGATATTTTTATTCCCATATGGCTTTAATGCCTTACACACCATAGCTGGACCAAGATCTGACCCACCAATACCAATATTTACAATCGACTTAATTCTCTTACCGGTAAATCCTTTCCATTGACCTGATCTTATAGATTCTGAGAAAACACCCATTTTATCAATTGAGGCATTTATTTCTGGCATTACATCTTTGCCGTCAGTTGTAATAGGGGTGTTTGATTTATTTCGCAATGCGGTATGAAGTGCAGACCGACTTTCACTAAAATTAATTTTCTCACCAGAAAATAACTTATCCCTCCACAAATCAATCTTTGCTTCACGCGCAAGGCTTGTTAATAAAGGAAGAGTATCCTTATTAATACGATTTTTTGAGTAATCAATAAGTAAATCATCGTATTGGATATGATTATCATTGAATCTATTACTATTCTCTTGAAATAAGTCTCGCATTTGAGCGGACTTAATTGTTTTGTGATGGTCGACTAAGGCAACCCATGCGTCACTGTTTGTTATTGATGTCATATTACAGAAGGGGCTTGTTTATTTAATTTAATAGGATGTAATTGTAGCAAACTTTTTTGATTATAAATGTAGAGCGTGAAAAATTATTTATGTTGATCAATAGCCCAAATGATATGTTTTTTTACAAGATCAGTCGATGAATGAAGCCTATTTTGTAAAACTTCAAGGATTTCATTGCTTTTGGGAGCATTGCCTAAACCAACAGCAATGTTTCTTAACCATTGTTGGTATCCAATTCTATAGATAGCACTTCCTTTAAAATTATTATCAAAGTCTTTCTCGGAAAATTTAAAGCTATCGATTAAAGATAGATTATTAAGATCATGCCTAACTAAGAAATCTTTTTCACTGGTTATTTTGGCGTATTTATTCCAAGGGCAAACTAATTGACAATCGTCACATCCGTAAACCCGATTTCCTATTGCCTTTCTATACTCTATTGGTATCTCATCTTTATTTTCGATAGTTAAATAAGATATACATTTTCTAGCATCAAGCTTGTAAGGGGCAATAATTGCATTTGTTGGACAGATATCTATACATGCTTTACATGTACCACAATGTGTCGTTACCTCGCTATCATATGGAAGGGAAAGATTGGTGTAAATTTCTCCAAGAAAAAACCATGAACCATGGTCTTTGTTGAGAAGTAAAGTATGTTTTCCTCTCCAACCTAATCCTGCCTTTTCTGCAATGCCAACCTCGAGCACAGGCGCACTATCAGTAAAAACTCGTATATTTGTTAAGTGCTGTTTGGCTTCATTTTTGATTTTTTCTGCTAGCTTCTTTAATTTTGATCTAATAACTTTATGATAATCTCTACCCAGCGCATACCGAGAGATATACGCACGATTTTTATCCTTTAAAACAGCTAAGGTATTCTCTTCAAGTGGCATATAATCAAGGCGAACTGAAATGATACTAATTGTGTCCTCGACAAGGCTTTCAGGTGAAAATTTTAGTTTTTGATGCTGCTTTAAATAGTTCATATTTCCATGAAATCCTAATTTTATCCATTTTTGATAGGACTTTTTTTGGCTTTTTAGGTTAGCATCAGTTATACCGACATGATTAAAGCCTAACTCAATTCCCCAATCCTTAATTTTTTTTGCAAATGCATTAGACTTTAATTTATCATTCATATGGAAAAATAATAAACTAAAAACTATGATAAATGTTCCATCAATTGATCTAAATAATGTAAAAGATACTCATGAGCTGGCAAAAAAGATTGCTCAAAAAATACGTTCTGGTATGTTAATTTACTTATCTGGAGACTTAGGGTCGGGTAAAACAACCTTTGCAAGAGATTTAATTCATGAATTAGGGTTTGACGGCATAGTAAAAAGTCCGTCTTATAGTCTTGTTGAGCAATATACTTTTGATACTTATACAGTAAACCATTTTGATTTATATCGATTTAGAAGCCCGGAAGAATGGCATGAAGCAGGATTTAATGAGTTTATTAATAGAGAAAATATTAATTTAATTGAATGGCCAGAAAAAGGCGATCCATATTTACCAGTCTCAGATCTGATAATAAATTTTTATTATATAAGCAGTGATAAACGAAAGGTTCTAATAACAGCAAGTTCACCAAAAGGGGTCGAATGTATAAAAGAATTAATGTAAGTCTATTTTTAACTTTATTTTTATTTATTGTTACTAGTAATGCCTATTCAAAAAATGATATTCATGCAGTGAGAATTTGGCCAGCGCAAGAATATACAAGGATTACAATTGAGTCGATTGCACCATTAAATAATGATCAAATGATACTTAAAAACCCAGAAAGGGTAGTCATTGACCTTAAAAATATTGCTATAAATGATGTAATTAAGATGCTCCCATCTAAATTGTCAGAAAATGATCCTAATATTAATAAGATTAGAGTTGCTCAATTTACTCCTACTGTCACTAGAGTTGTTATTGATCTTAAGGGAGAGGCCCGAGTTAAGATTTTTTCACTAAAGCCAATTGACCCCTATAAAGATAGGCTTGTTATTGATTTATATACAGAAAATCAAGACAGTATTGCGATTCTTTTAAAGCAATTAAAAGAAAAAAATGAACCAGCTAAGGTAAATTTAAAAGGCACCCCTAACAAAAATATTAAAGTTGAAAAAATTACAAATAAAGAAAAAATAATAATAAATCAAATTATAGTGGCTATTGATGCTGGCCATGGAGGGGAGGATCCTGGAGCTATAGGAAAAGGAGGCACACGTGAAAAAGATATTAATCTTCAAATTTCAAAAAAACTGAAAGCATTAATTGATAAGGAAAAAGGAATGAAAGCAGTCTTAATAAGGGATGGTGATTATTTTGTTCCCTTGGCTGCTAGAGTAAAAAAGGCAAGAAAAATAAAGGCTAATATTTTTATTTCAATACATGCAGATGCATTTACTAGAAGAAGTGTTAGAGGATCATCAATTTTTGCTTTATCAGAAAAAGGAGCTACTAGTGCATTTGCAAAATTAATTGCCAACAAGGAAAATGAATCTGACCTAATAGGGGGAGTAAGTATCGATGATAAAGACCCTTTACTAGCAAAAACGTTATTAGATTTATCTCAGTCTGCAACAGTTGATGACAGTATAACCCTCGGAAATCACGTTTTAAAAAAAGTTAAGCGAGTTAACAGACTTCATAAAAAACATGTCGAACAGGCAGGCTTTGCAGTTCTAAAAGCTCCTGATATCCCATCAATTCTAATAGAGACTGCATTTCTAAGTAATCCAACTGAAGAAAAGAATTTAAGATCAAAGGCATTTCAGGATAAGTTAGTTAAGAGTATTTTTAAAGGTATAAAAAGTTACTTAAAGACAAAGACTTCTATGAATTCCTCAAGTTCATCAAATTAGTTTATGAAAAAGAAAATTTTTTTAATGGGACCAACAGCTTCAGGAAAAACTGAGGCTGCAAAGATAATTTTTGATAATTTTCCAGTTGAGATTATAAGTGTTGATTCAGCCCAGATATATAAGGGCTTTAATATTGGTTCAGCTAAACCTAAACCAAATGAACTAATTAAGTATCCTCATTATTTAGTTGACCGCAAAGGCCCCTGTGATAGATATTCTGTTAATGAATTTAAATTAGATGTTGAAGAAGTTTCATCAAAAATATATAAGAAAAATAAGGTTCCGATGTTAGTAGGCGGCACAATGATGTACTTTAATTCCTTAGAGAGACCATTGAATGAAATGCCAGGGTCAACGCCTGAAGCTAGAAAAAAAATAAATGATGACCTAAATAAATATGGCCTAGATGAGATGTACAAAAAGCTTTCAAGAATAGATCCTGTTATTGTAGAGAAAATTAAAGGTACTGATAAGCAGAGAATTATGAGGGCTTTAGAGGTTTACTATATTTCTGGTAAACCTCTGTCTTTTTATCATATTCCGAAAGTTAAACCTTTAACTAACTGTAAATTGTTAAAGATTGCATTGATTCCCGCAGACAAAACTTTATTAAATAATAGAATTGAGATTCGAGTTAATGATATGTTAAAAAATGGATTTATTGAGGAAGTTGAATCCTTACTTAAAAATAATCCTGGCCTTGATTTAACATATCCTGCCCTAAGGTCGGTTGGTTACAAGCAGATCTACGAATATCTGATGGGTATGATTTCTTTTGATATGTTATCCAAGAAAATTATTATTGCTACGCGTCAATTGGCTAAGAGACAGATGACATGGATTCGAGCTATGGAAAATTTACTAGCGGTTGATCCTTTTGATAAATCATTCAATATAAAAATTAACAATAGGGTAAAAGAATTTTTAAAAGAATAATAAGATTTTCATTAAGTGCCATAAACTATTAAGTTGAACCAGGTAAGACTCTAGAGTATATTTCTTCAAGATTTCTTGTAAAAACCTTGGGTCTGAATAAATTAGATTTTGCTTTACCTTTAATTATTTTTTCTTTTATTAGCTTTAACGATTCTTTATCGGATGCATATTTTATTGCTTCATTAATGTAGGCCTCATCAGAATCAACAATAAGTTCACTGCAGCCGACCTCCGAAAGTATACTTCCAGCTACACGACTGGAAAAAGTATTTCCTGATTTAGTTAATACAGGGCAATGAGCCCATATAGCATCAGACGCAGATGTATGTGAATTGTATGGAAATGTGTCGAGATAAAGGTCAATTATTTGGTGTCTATTAATATGATCTTCTATTTTTGTTTTTTTAGCAAAACATATGCGGGATGACTCAATATCCTTGTTTTTAGCATATGCTTTCAGATTATTCATACATTCTTTGTTTGATTCTAGAAGCCATAAAATACTATTAGGAGTATTTTTAAGTATTCGTAGCCACAAGTTAAATTGACTCTCAGTAATTTTAATAGATTGACTAAATGAAGCGTAAATAAATGTATCCTCAACAAATCCAAAATCTTTTTTATTGACTGATAATAATTTAGTACGATTCTCGATATTAGGTTGATAGCAACTTGGAAAATAAATAATATTTTCTGCATAATGCAAAATATTAGTATCTGGAACAAGATAATGATCAACTAATATATGGTCGTAAAGTGGAACGGAATTAATAAACCCCATAGTACTTGGAAAGCCCAACCAATTAATATGTTTTATCGCTGGCCTATACGCAGCAAGGATTGACCGACTATTTTTTGTGAATCCTGAAAGGTCAACTAATATATCCGTATCATTTGAAGCAATTAATTTAGCTGCCTCCTGATCACTTAATTCAGAGATATTAATAAAGTCGTGCCCAAGACTTTGAAAATGATTATGAGCTGCTGAGTCTTCATTGGTGCCTGAGTAATAAAGTGTAATATTAAACTCATCTTTATTATGATACTTAAAAATATCAATTATTAAAAAGTATAGCGGATGAAGTCTGAAGTCAGATGATAAATAACCTACCTTTATTTTTGAATTTTTATTGTTATTTCTCTTAACTTTTTGAATTTTATGCGCGTATTTTTTTGCCCAGCTGGAAGAAACTTTAAGTTGTTCTTCGCAACTAACATTAGGCATTGAAAGAACCGTAAATGGAGAAATACTTCCAGAATTTATATTGCTTATATGGTTCTTAATATTTTGAAAATGCTTATTTATATTATTCCAGTCACATACATTTTGTTTTAAATGAGTTAACTCAATCTCAGTATGAATTAAATCTGGATTTTCATTTAACGCAGCAGTATAAAATTTCATTGCTTCTGAAAATTTTCCAATAGATCTAAGAGAATTTCCAATACATGAGAGTGTCTCAGAATCGTAATTAAGCTCAAGAGATTTATTATAATGTTCTAATGCAGCATTATATTTACCTTGCGCATAACATGCATTACCAAGGTTAAATAAATATTCTGATTTTGAGGGATTGAGTTTTATTGCTTCAAGAAAGTTATTTTCTGCAAGATAGAAGTTTCTGTTGTCATAAAATTGATTTCCAATTTCACATAAGCAAAAACATAGTCCGTCTCTTAAATTTATATCATCAGGGTAGGCTAAAAATGCTAGCCTGAAATATTCTATTGCCTTATCAAATAAACCAAGCATTGCATATAAATTTCCAATCTCTATTTGAATTGCATTATTTGTTGGGTCATTTTCCAATGCTTTTTGGTAGTCAATTAATGCCCCTTCAAGGTCTCCTTTTTTCTCTTTAGATTGAGCTTTGGTTATATAATCATTATTCATATTTTTTAGTAATATGTTTTTTCATTTGACGTATTACTGGTTTTATCTAAAATTAAATTTTATTTCTATAATCTGGTTTGGTAATATGGAGATGTATATTACTGATTGATTTCTCTAAAAACCCACCCTCACAATAGCAGAAATAAAATAACCACATCCTTATAAATTCTTCATCGAAACCTAACTTTATAATATCTTTATTGTTCCTAGTAAATTTTTTTCTCCAGTCAGCCAATGTTTTAGCATAATGCTGGCCAATATCACTTAAATCATAAACCACCATATCACCTGAGCAAGTTATTGAATTTTGTATGGCATTTAATGACGGTATACAGCTTCCTGGAAATATATACTTTTGAATAAAATCAACTGATCGTATAGCCTTTTGATACCTTTGGTCTCTTATAGTGATTCCCTGAATTAGGGCGTCACCATTTTTGTTTAGTAACTCAGATATTTTTTTAAAATACGAATCATAGAATTTGTGACCAACAGCCTCAATCATCTCAATTGAAACTAATTTATCGTATTTACCAGTTAACTCTCTGTAATCCTTGAATATAACCTTTATATGTTTTTCGAGCTTTAGTTGCTTAATTCTTTCACAGACATATTTGTACTGTTCCTTAGAAATTGTTGTTGTTGTAACATGACAACCATAATGTTTAGCTGCATGTATTGCAAACCCGCCCCAACCAGAACCAATTTCAATAACATGGTGTGATTTTTTAAGGTCTAATTTTCTACAGATTATATCTAGCTTATGTTCTGCAGCTACTTCTAATGTTGATGTTTTATTGGGGTAAATTGCCGAGGAATACATCATTGACGGATCTAGAAATAATGAAAAAAATTTATTACTAAGGTCATAATGTTGTGCAATATTTTTTTTACTTCCATAAAGTGTATTTCTATTCAATGCATGCAATATTCTAAGAAGTGGAGCAGTTAGAATTCTAAATGGACCTTCAATAGAATCCATAGTTGATTGATTACGCGCCATCAACTGTATTACTTTAGTTACATCTTTTGATGTCCATGATTTATGGATATAAGCCTCACTTGCCCCTATAGAGCCTCCAAGAAGAATTTCAGTATAAAAACTTGGGTTGGTGACTTTAATTTCAGCTTTTAGGACACTTTGAGTACCAAATTTATAGATATTATTGCTTTCTGTAATTAAAAGCTGACCATTGGAAATTTTTTTAAGATTTCTATGTACTATTTTTTTTGCAAATTTGTTTAAATATTCTCTTATCATGGGTGTGGGTAGAACCTCACTCTTTTTATAAATAATATCAATGCATTAAAATAAATTAGCACAATCGATTTAATTGACATTGGTAGAGATAAAAATAAAATTTTATTCAGTGTAAAGTTATTCCATGCTTTCTTTGTCATTTTAAGAGTAGCATTAAATACTAATTTGTCATTACGGTAACTGTCCATTGAAACAAAAAGGAAGTCCTTTGGAGGGCTAAATACCCAACTATAATTTATATTCATCGGCATAAATGGTGAGACATGAAACCCTTTATCAAATTCAAACTTCTTAGACATTGATGGCTTATTTCTGCAGTCATGAACATAAATATATTTTTCATTCCATGGAGTATTTGTTATGTGGGATACAATTGCCTGAATATTTGATGATTCGTCAAAACAATAATAAAAGCTAACAGGATTAAATGTAAACCCGAAGGAGCGTATAGTTGTTAGTAAAAAAATCTTTCCTTTATGGTTTAAATTAATTTCTTTTAACAATAAGGTCTTAATAGAATTCTTAATTGATTTTCTTTTGTCCCCATAAAAATCTGATCGATAAAAAGAGGCAAGGTTTGGCTTGTTATAGCTCCAAAATAATTTTCCTAAGAATGCATCCTGAAGCCCATCAAGATCAAGGAAGAGCATGTTAGTTTTATACCTAAATTTATGAGATTTTGATGAAAATCGTGTGTGTGCAATTGTGCCTTGGTAGATTGCATGCATTTTAATTTATCAGCTTATTTAGTTGACTTACGACATCATATGCGCTTTTGACTCCGTCTTCATGAAATCCATTTCCCCAGTACGCACCAGCGTAAAATGTTCTGTTAGCTCCTGAAATTAAGTGATGATTTTTTTGTGCATTAATTCCATCAATCGTAAACACAGGGTGTGCATAACTTAATTTTTTTATAATTTTTTTCGGGTCAATATTACTTTTTGGATTTAATGTTACAAGAATAGGGCTCTCACTTTTAATATTTTGAAGTATATTCATATTGTATGTCAGAGAGATAGGTTCATGGCTTTTGTTATCAATATTATAGTTCCATGCAGCCCATGATAATTTATGTTTTGGCATTATCGATGCGTCTGTATGCAAATAAACTTCATTATCAGCATAGGGTATTGAGCTTAGTAATTCTTTTTCCTCGTAGCTAGTGTCTTTTATTAGTTGCAAGGCTTCACTACTATGACAAGCCATGAATAAATAATCAAAACTTTCACTGCCTTGATTGTGGTGAATAACGACTTTATTTTCCATTCTTTCAATCAACCTTATATTAGAATTCAGTTTTATTGAATTAATAAATGGCTCACATAGCTTTTTAACATAGGACTCTGATCCCCCAGTGACTGTTAGCCATTGAGGCCTATCATTGATATTGAGCATGCCATGATTATGAAAAAATTTTACAAAAAACTTGGCTGGAAAGTTAAGCATAGTTTTTAAATTAGACGACCAGATTGCTGAACCCATAGGTAATATATAATGTTTTGAAAAGTAGCTAGAATAATTATTATTAGCTAAATAATCACCTAATGTTATCTCTTCTTTAGCACTAAGTAACTCAAGAGCCTCTTTATTAAAGCGAAAAATTTCTAAAATCATTTTAATAAACTTAAGATTGAATAAGTTTTTTCTTTGAGAGAATAAAGTGTTTAGATTTGTACCGTTGTATTCAAGACCAGACAGTTTTGAAAAAACACTAAAACTCATATTACTATTTTCGTAATCAACTCCCAATTTGTCGAGTAATGATGTAAATAATGGGTAAGTTTTTTTGTTAAAAACAATAAATCCTGTGTCGACAGGAATAGATTTACCCTCTAATTGAACTTTATGAGTATGTGAATGACCACCAATTCGGTCATTTTTCTCGAATACTGTAATTTTATGTTCTTTATGAAGAAGGTGGGCGATAGTATTTCCAGAGATGCCAGCCCCAACTATAGCTATTTTCATTTTTGGTAAATATTTTTTTCAGGGCTATTAATTCGATTCGATTCCCTAATATTAGTAGACACAGTTCTTACGTCCCATATCAAGCCGAATAATGACATTAATTTTAGAAGGTAATAGGTTATATCAATTTCCCACCAATAGAATCCTTGGCGAGCTGAGCCCGGGAAATGATGATGATTATTATGCCAGCCTTCGCCGAACGTTAGTAAGGCGATAAAAAAATTATTTTTACTTTCATCCTTGGTTTTATATCGAGGCTTCCCCCAAAGGTGAGCAACTGAATTTACAAGAAATGTAGAGTGGTATAAAACAACTGTTGATAATACAAAGCCCCACGACAATAGTTGCAGACCGTTAGTATTCAAAGTAGGGTGATTCGTATTCAAATATTCACCAAAGAAATAGAGGGATACGCATGTTATGATAGGTACGAGTACGTCAAAACGATCAATTAACCTTAGTTCGGGGTACCGAAAAAGCTCTTTTACCATTTTTGTGTGTGTGAGAAAATTAGCTTTTGTTAGAAACCATCCTGTGTGACTCCAAAAGAAACTGTGTGCCTTCGGCGAATGTTTGTCATTAATTGTATCAGAATGCACATGATGTTCTCTGTGATGTGCAGCCCACCAAATTGGACCTCTTTGAACAGCTGAGGCACCTACAATAGCAAAAATAAATTGCATTAGTCGACTAGTTTTAAAAGTTTTATGGGAAAAATAACGGTGATAAAAGCCGGTAATAGCAAACATTCTAATAGCATACATTGATATGAATACCGCAATTGCAGTTTTACTTACTCCGACAAAGAATAGAGATATAAGAGAGAGATGAATAATAATATAAGGGATAACCCGAGCCCAATCAATTTCTTTTCCGTGCAGGTTGATATTAAGATATTTTTCTTCAACAACTCTGTTGTCAAACCAGCTAACAAAATGACGTATTAGATATTTTGTTATGCGGATCATTGATGGGGAACCATTCTAAGTAGGTCGGTGTTATAGCCTAAAGCGTTTATGTGAGCCACTATTTTATCAAGCTCTGGTTTATCTATCTCATTGGCTCTTGACATTATCCATACATAATCAAGGGCATCACGAGCTATTACAGTTGTTTTGTAATCATTATCTAGATAAGTTATTTTGTATTGAGACTTAAAAGGCCATATAAACTGCATATCCCATTGAGCATTATTCGTACCTTCTACAATAAAGCCTTTTGGATTATATGTCTTTTCTTGACCCTTAAGAGAGCCTTTATTAAACGTAAATGTTGTTGCAATAGTGCCATCATTATTAAGCTCATACGATTCAATTGCGTTATAGGCTTCTTTTTCAATAAATGTCGGTATGTGCGCGATCACATACCATGAACCCATAAACTCATTTATGTCGACTTGATCAACTGTTCTTAGGTTAACTGAGTTCATTGAACATCCAGAAATAAAAAAAAATATAAAAAAAATTATTTTAAAAACAATCATATATAATAAATAATTAAATTAATTTATAGAAAATATCACCTATTGGTGTTGGTGATTTTAAACCAACCCAATTCATTTCTTTATCATACCAAAGATCAATAACTAGACGTTCATTCCCCTCCTTAGTTCCTTTTAAAACATAATGATTTGTCATTATGTTTTGCCCTTTAACTGACAACAATTCTTGTTTAATTAAAGTTGTTTCAATGTCCAGCCATTCTGCATTTTGTGGATTAAGAAGCTTTTTTTCTTTTAGCATATTTGGATCCCAATAAGCGAATGTCATAATACAAGCGGGAAGGGATTCGGTAAGTTTGTTAGTTTTAATAAGAAATTCATTACCATTTAAAAGGCCATTCACTTCAATGATTTTTCCATCATCATCTGTTTTGCTATCAATTTTAGTCAAACATCCCTGAGTCCATAATTCCGTTGATACATGTTTGTAGTATATATCCATAAACATAAATTCAATATGAAACTTAGCAGAACTAATTGTTTTCTTATTATCAATCCTGAATGTATGTTGCCCTATGATTTTATCATTGAGGATCGCATCAAATTTCCATTCCTGAGCACTCACATTTTCAGAAAAAATAAATAATAGAGTAATTAGGTAGGCTATTTTTTTGGTGGCCATGGGATAAAGCTCGATGTGTGTTGTGCGTATTTTTTATATCCTGGCCGTCTACCAGAAATAGTACTTTCCATTCTGCCAATACCAGAAAATTTGAGGAGTAACCATGTCATGAGAATTGGTGAGAAAATTGCAATCAGATGACCGGAGCTGAAAGAGACAATATAAAAACCCCACCAAACTAGAAATTCACCAAAATAATTTGGATGCCTTGAATATCGCCATAAGCCTGTATCTAGAACTCCCTTGTGATTACCATTAACAAATTGCTTAAGCTGGTAGTCGGCTATAGTTTCGTACAATATGCCAAATATAATGATTCCAAGTCCAATCTTATCAATCATACTGTAAGGGTGGTCACTATTTGCTAATGCTATCAATGGTAGGGATATAACCATAGCTAATACAGCCTGGAATATAAATATTATATATAAGCTTTTGAATTTAAAGTTTGGCTCATTGTTGCTTCTAATTTCCTGGTACCGAATATCTTCCTTGGAGCCAAAGTTGCGGATTGAAAGATAGGCCGTTAATCTTGCTGACCAAATTAAAACCAAAAATAAGACTGCTATATTTTGATTGGAAAGTAGCCATGTTTCTTGCAATGCTGTGACGTATGCAATAACAATAAAGATACTCCACATACTATCTACATGTGTAACATTCTTTGTTACTAGGCTAACTGCCCAACCAATGATCGCAAAAATAAGTAAGTTTCCAGCTATTAAAATATAAATATCAATCATTTTTTTGGGATAAATATACTAATAGAGGCGTAAAAACAGCCCATCCTAATGAAAGAACGAATAATGCTTGAGTTTCAGTGATGGTTATAGCGCCTAATTTCTCGCCTGCAATATAGGCTAAAGGACCACCAATTGATCCAAATAAGGCAGCCAAGGCCATCCGTCCTTTTAACCAACTAAGACTATGGTTTAAGGTCATAGCAAACATTATCCAAAGAATAATGATCCATAATGGCGTAAGGGGGTATGGCCATCCTGGATCATTATATAAAATTAAGCTGTTGTATTGTATTAGCCCATCGAATAAAAACCCGATGATAGCTGCGTAGATAAATAATTTAATATCCTGCATATAGTTTTGAATAACTTTTAGGTGAATTAATATAATAACTACTGAAACAATTATTGCTTCTGAGGTTCTTCCGTAGGCTGCTCCTAAAATGGCAGTAAACCATCCAAACTGAAATAAAAGAAAGTTGATTAATTTAGATTTCATTTTTTAAAAAGATAATGTGAAACTCGCCATTCATCACCGTCGTTGAAGCCCCAGAGCTCAGCACATGCCATAAAGAATATTCTCCAACGCTGTAACCATTTTTTTGCATCATTTTTTCCGTAAACACTCTCCAGAGATTGTATAGCTTTTATATTATTTTTATCAATATTTTTAAGCCAGGCATTAGCCGTATTTTCATAATGGTTTCCTGACCAAGTCCATTGCTTCTCTATCTTAATTTTATCTTGAAAGTGAAGAGGAAGGTCCTCACTTGGCATCATTCCACCAGAGAAAAAATACTGACTCATCCAGTCATCCTTGTCCTCAACTTCGAAGAGATAAGGTTGAGATTTATGCACAAATATGTGCATAAAGAATTTTCCTTTAGGGTTGAGCCACCTAGAAATATTTGCAAATAATTTCCTATGATTTCGCATATGTTCAATCATTTCTACAGATACTATTCGGTCATATTTTTTGTTAGTTTTAAAAATATTCATATCGCATGTTATTACCTCAATATTTTTAAGTTTTCTTAATTTTGCTTGAGATAAAATATAAGTGCGTTGTGAGGATGAATTTGATACGGCAGTTATCGAACTTTTTGGGTAATGTTTAGCCATCCATAGAGTGAGCGAGCCCCACCCACAACCAAGTTCTAGAATACTTAGGCCATCCTTAAGATTGGCATGATTACAAGTTTTTTTTAAGGCTAACTTTTCAGCTTGATCAAGATTATTTGTTTTTTTATCCCAATAACAAGAACTATATTTTTTATTTAATCCTAAGCAAAGATTATAAAATTCAGCAGGAACCTCATAATGTTGTTCGTTAGCTAGCTCTGGAACCAATGCAATTGGAGACTCGTCCATTGCATTAATAAAATTTTGTTTTATCTTCTGTCTCTCCTCTGATGTCCCTTTTGAGAGTGAATGTAGTCTTTTTTTAAGAAGGGATCTAATTCCATACCGTATTAATGTATCCGGCAAAAGATTTTTTTCAGCAATTTTTATTAATATTGTAATCATAGGTCTAAGCTGAAATTATTTTATTGATATCTGATTATGACGAAATTAATTAAAAATAGTTTAGATTTAATTAAAATGGTGACCCCAAGGGGAGTCGAACCCCTGTTGCCTGGATGAAAACCAGGTGTCCTAGGCCTCTAGACGATGGGGTCGTTCTAGAAAGTGGAACATTTTACTACAATATATGGAAATGTATCCATTAAATTTCAATTGTTTTTACTTATTTAGTTACTTTATTTATATTTATAACGCCTTTAGACAGGCTAACTTCTCTTAAAAAGCTTAACAAACCAAGAATAAGTGTTGTCATGGCAACGATAAAAAGGACTGAAAGGTATTGGTCTAAGTTAAAACTCACTTCAATCGCTATAAAAATCATTGCAATTAAGACACAAATTAATAACGCAGATACAGTTGTTAGATAAATTGCTATATGAGTCCAACGAGCACGGCATAATAAGGAGATAAGTTCTTCGGCTTTATTTTCTTTTTTTACATATAGATTTTTACCTTCATTAAGGACTCGAAAGCGATCCACAATCCTACTTAAACGAGTTGCCATAACAGTTAATATTGCTCCTATACCAGTAAGCAAAAAAGCTGGGGCAACAGCCATCTGTATAACAACTCCAATTTCACTAAGATTAATCATAACTAAGTCCTTATTCCATTTAATTTTTTAACTGAATCACTTGTAGACTTGGCTTAACCTGTTCGTATAGTTCATTCAAGAATTTTTGTGTATCCTCAGGGAAGGGTATTTTTTCAAAGTAAGCATTAACTGCTGGGCATATAACATTTTTATCGCTGCTATTTGTATATTTTTTTTCAACATCAGTTACCTTACTTTCATTGTCTGTATGGAAAATATTCTGTTGCGACCAAATATCATTATCAATACTTTTGATATCCAATCCAATAAAGGATGTTTGGTCTTCCAAAACATAGGCAGATGCTCTTGCAAATGCTGTTGCCTTATATTTATCCGCCAGAAAATTAACGAAATATGCTTCTAATTCGCCGTATATACCTTTACCGCCATTTACCTCTGAAAACATGCCGGTAAATAATAGGTATTGATTTTTATTATCGCAAAACGTAATAACTTTATTAACTGCCTTGTGCTCTAAAACAATATCCCTATATGTATTAGAAAAATCTTTTTTTAAAAACTCGAATACTTTATTCATTTAGTAAATATACCTTTAAAGTTGTTTGACCTATTATATAATGGGTTGGTAAAATAGTTGTGATGTTGTAAATATTTATTTAATTTTTTGAGGTTAGTTATGCACACAGAAGAATATACGGAAATGATAATACAAATATCAACACTCCTTGATATTGAGCATGATGAGGTAACTAAATTCCTTGAGCTAATGCTTGATGGTTATAATTTCGAAGATGCTGTGAATGGCTGTTCATTAACTACGGACGAATGTAAATTAGTTTTAAGCGAAATTCAAAAAAGAAAACCAAAAGAGTAGATCTAACGTTTTATTAATCTATATAAGTAAGCATTGGTTTGCCCCATAATTACTGGTGTGGTGCTTATCCTTTTTTTTTGGAAAGGCTGAATAATAAGTTTCTTATCTGTGAAGCAATTCATTCTTTTTTTACATCCACATCTAACCCTTTGAGACTTTTTATAGATGTAACTAAATTGTTACAAAATAGTAAAAAATTGTTACACAATTGTAAATATATTGTTATACTAAAATTGCAGTTTTTTTACTTGTTAGGCTTTTATGATTAAATTATTTATTAGTTTCTTTGGCATTGTTTGTTGTCTTTTGTCATTTCAGGCTTTAGCGGCTGATGCTGCTGCTGGAAAAATGAGATACAGCAAAACATGCGTTAATTGTCATGGCCCAGCAGGAAAAGGTGCCGCCAGTTATCCAAAAATTTCTGGTAAGGAAATTCCATACATAATAGATAAACTTGAAACTTATCGGTCTGGAACTAAAATTGGACCAAATTCAGGTTTAATGATTATGATGGCAAAACCATTAACCGATGAAGAAATTGCAAATTTAGCAGCGTATTTAAAAGATGCTAAATATATCGTTAACAATTAGGAGAGTTATAAAATGAAAGTATTAAGTAAGGTATTTACAGTCATAGTTTCTGCTATGTTGCTTACTGCAACTTCAGCCTATGCGGAACATCACGGGTCTAAAGGAATGAATGTTCCCAAGATCGGTTCAATGGTAGTTATGTCTGGTTTATCAAACCCATGGGACATGACATTTACTAAAGATGGTTCTATGTTTTACACTGAAAAATGTGACGGCCTTTCAGTAAAAACAGCTTCTGGAAAAACACATAAGCTTTATGGAATGAAAGGTTCTAAGGGTTATAAGAGTTCTGGTAATGATCTTTTTTGTAGTGGTCAAGCAGGTATGCTAGGCGTTGAATTAGATCCAAACTTTAAAAAGAACCGTACACTCTATCTTTATTCTACATCAACCAAATATCATGGTTCTGGATGTAAAACCAATTTTGAAAGATGTGACGGTAATATTGTTATGAAATTCAAAGTTGCTAAAGATTTGTCAAAAATTTCTGGACGTACCGATATTGTTAAAGATATTCAGTACAAGCCATTTGAGTCTAATCAACCATTTGGTGGGCCAGGTGCGCACAACGGTGGAAGAATGGCATTTGGACCAGAAGGCTATCTTTGGGTAGGTACTGGTGACCGTCATAGAGGAGTTTGCCCTCAAGATAATTCATTAGCTTGTGGTGTAGTTCTTAGAATTGACGGAAATGGTAAAGGCCATCCAAAAAATAAGATTAAAGCGGATAAACGTTTTTATACTTATGGCCATAGAAATGTTCAAGGTTTAGACTTCCGTCCAAGTGACGGCCAAGCATTTACTGCTGAACATGGACCTTGGCACAATGATGAAATTACTGCATTAGTAAACGGCGGTAATGGTGGCTGGGATCCACATGAAAAAAGAGCTGGCCGTGGTGCTTGTCCAGATCAATATTGTGGTTATGAGCCGAATCAAATGGAAGGTATGACTCCTGCTGTTCGTGCTGCTTATACTCCAATGAGTGATACTCGTTTTAAAGATCTAATGCCTCCTGCTTGGAATAACAACGGCTACTCTCAAGGAACTGGTTCTGCTGCTTTCTTGAAAGGTAAAAACTGGGGTATTTATGAAGGACGTTTAGCTACTGGAATCATGGGTATTGGTTTTGGTGGAACACCAGGTGGTATGCGTATTGATATCGTTGATCTTGCTAAAGACGGAAAATCAGTTAAAAGTGTGATTCACATGCCTGTTGGCGTATCAAAGAGATTCCGTGGCCTAGAAATGGGACCGGACAATGCTTTATATGCTACTACTGATGAAGGTGAAATTTATAAAGTTTCAGCTCAGTAGTTTTAAAATACTTGCCTAGCTTATAGCTATGCAGATATGATTAAATAAAAACCCCCATTAATTTTAGTGGGGGTTTTTTTTAGATTTATAAATTAATTTTTTATAGAACTTTATTCGAAAACTATCCTCTTAAGAATTGATACAAAAATAATTTCACTGTAATGTTAGTTAAAGGGAGTGTTTGAAAATTTTATATTTATTAGCTAATCCTCAAAGAAAAATAATTTTTAATTTTGCATTTCTATTCTTTTCTTTAATGGCGCATGCTGGAGAATCAAACTTGATAGATAAAAAACAACTTGTAGTTTTTGAATCTGAGACATGTGGCTCTTGTAAAGAGTTTGAGAAAGATGTAACAGCTAATTGGAAGTCATCATTTTCAATAGAAAAAACCTATAATATGCAGGCCCCAACTGGTCTTAAACTAAAAGAATCTGTATGGGCTACCCCAACTATTGTTATGTTCGATGATGGTAAGGAAGTTTCGAGGTACACAGGTTACGATGGCAATAAACAAGCGTTTTGGAGATGGTTTGGGCAGAATACTATGACACCAGAGCAAAAAAGAATTGCCTTTGAAGATGGAACAGAGCCTGCCTTTAGCGGATCACTTCTTGATAATCATTTACCAGGTTATTACGTAGATCCATTAACGGGTGAGCGTTTATTTCGAAGTGATAAAAAATTTGATAGCGGAACTGGTTGGCCAAGCTTTTTTAATCCTGTTCCAGGTTCATTGGTATTTAATGACGATGGACGAAGGGTTGAAGTATTAAGTGCAAGTTCAGGCATTCATTTAGGCCATGTATTTAATGATGGCCCTCCACCAACTGGAAAACGTTATTGTATTAATAGTGCTGTATTGAAGTTTGTAGCCGACTAAAAAATATCTAGTTTTGAGTGAACTATGAAATCAATATATTGGTTTAGGAATGATTTAAGAATAAATGATAACCACTCATTAAATTTAGCAATAGATAGGTCTGATAAGATTCTTTTTGTTTATATTCATGATATTGCAAATAAAAGAAATTGTTCATGGGGTTTTAAGAGGGTTGGGGAGCACAGAAATTTATTTCTATCTCAAGGTCTTATCCAATTAAAAAATCAACTAAATAAATACGGCCATTCTCTTAATACCTACGTTGAAGATCCAGTAAACATTCTATGTAATTTAGTTAATAAGCATAAGATTGATACTATTTTTTGTGAATCTATTCTATCTTTTGATGAACTCAAACAAATAGAGTTGCTTAATAAAAAGGGTGTTACTGTATGCTCATTATGGCACTCTTCATTGCTTGACAAAGACCAGCTTCCTTTTAGCATTCTCAATTTACCTAATAATTTTACTGATTTTAGAAAAGTTATTGAATTAAAAGGTATTAAGCCATATAAGCCTATAGTATTGTCAAAAAGAATATCTAAAATATATTCTATTGATGATAAAAATTTAGCCACATTACAAATAAACTCTATTAATTATGATAAAAGTTCTTTTCCATTATCAAATAATGAATTTATGGGCGGGGAACAGTCAGGGCTTATTTTTTTAAAGAACTATTTTAAAGGAGAGCAGCCAAGTACATACAAGAAAACACGAAATCAATTAATGGGTAAAACTTTCTCAACGAAGTTTTCTCCTTGGCTGAGTTTAGGTTATTTATCAGCACGACAAATATTTTATTTTTTAAATAATTATGAAAAAACAAAAATTAAAAACGAAAGCACATATTGGATTTTTTTTGAGTTACTATGGCGTGATTATTTTAGATTTATTTTTGAAAAATTTGGAAAAAAGATGTTTTATAAAAAAGGACTTAATTTCTCTTCAGTTGAAGTAAAACATTCAATAAAAAACTTTAATTTATGGACATCCGGGCAGACCAAAAATCAATTCATCAACGCAGGGATGTTTGAATTGAATTCAACAGGATTTCTTTCAAATAGAATGCGTCAAATAGTAGCTAGTTATTTAATCAATGAGCTTTCTTGTGACTGGAGAGCTGGTGCTGCATGGTTTGAGTCCCAATTAATTGACTATGATGTTTATAGCAATCATTGTAATTGGGCCTATATAGCAGGTTGTGGAACAGATCCCAGAGGCGGTAGGCATTTTAACGTTGATAAGCAAAGAGAGATACATGATCCACAATATACATATCAAAATTTATGGGCTCATTCATGAAAAAAAAATTAAGATTAATTCTTGGCGATCAATTAAATATAAACCATTCATGGTTTAGTGATTCAGCTAATGATTATATTTATTTAATGATGGAAATCAAAGATGAGACAAATTATGTGCGGCATCATATTCAAAAAATATTAGCAATATTTTCTGCAATGAGGTCATTCTCAGATACTTTAAAAGTAAAAAACTTTAATACTATTTATATAAAAATTGATGATAAGAAAAATGAACATAGCTTTAAAAAAAATATTCTGAGAATCGCTAAAGAAAATAATATTGACTCTATTGAATACCAACAACCAGATGAATTTCGTCTCGATGAATTATTTACAAAACTTCAATCATCATTAAATGTCGAAGTTAAGTCTGTTTCATCAGAACATTTTTTAACTTCCCGTAACTATGTAAAAGAATTTTTTAAGGATAAGAAACAATGGCGGATGGAGGAATTTTACCGTCATATGAGAAAAGAATATTCTATATTGCTTGAGGGCGAAAAACCAATTGGTGGGAAATGGAATTATGATGCAGACAATAGAAAAAGATGGAATGGCGACCCAAAAATTTCGAAGGATTTTAGACCTTCCCACAATTGTGAAAAGTTATTAAACACAATTAAAGACGAAGGCATTGATTATTTTGGTGCTGATAGCGCTGAAAACTTTCGTTGGCCTATTAGTAGACAGGAATCACTAAAGCTTCTGGATGATTTTATTAAAAATGATTTATGTCACTTTGGAAGCTTTCAAGATGCTATGGATGATGAAAAGTGGAGACTTTTCCATTCCTTCATATCTTTTTCTCTAAACACCAAGATGCTTAATCCTCTTGAAGTTATTATTAAAGCTCAAGAAGCCTATCATTTAAAAAAACTTCCACTTTCTTCTGTTGAGGGCTTTATTCGGCAAATTCTTGGCTGGAGAGAATATATAAGGGGTGTATATTGGTCTCAAATGCCTGGCTATGAAAAAAATAATTTCTTTAATCATGATAGAAATATGCCTAAATGGTATTGGACAGGAGAAACAAAATTAAGGTGCTTATCAAAGAGCATATCTCAATCTTTAGATAATTCATATGCCCACCATATTCAAAGATTAATGGTTGTTGGAAATTTTAGCCTTTTAGCTGGTATTGATCCAAAATATATTCATCAATGGTATTTGGGGATATATATAGATGCTTTCGAGTGGGTAGAGCTCCCGAATACACTGGGTATGAGTCAATATGCCGATGGTGGTCTACTAGCAACTAAGCCCTATGTTTCGTCTGCAGCCTATATAAATAAAATGAGTAATTACTGTTCAAAATGTACTTATAACTATAAAGAAAAAATTGGGGATAATGCTTGCCCTTTTAATTCATTATATTGGAATTTCTTCGATAGACACCGAGATAAGCTATCCAAAAATCCAAGATTGGGGATAGTTAATAGCCAACTAAAAAAGATGGATGAAATTCAAAAGAAAGCAATTAATAAAAAAGCAAATGAATATTTAGATAATATTGATTTTATTTAGGCTAAATAGATATAAATAATTGATTATAAAAAATTTAATTACAATATATTAGCCTAGGAAGCCGATACTAATTTTTTTTATGTATAAATTCTGTTATTAAATGAATTATTAATACTGAATATAGTCTTATTTTTTTAAATTACAGAAGATAACTCATGAAAAAAAATAACCAAAAAGAAGAATGTCCAGCCCATAAATGCAAACCTTTTATGATTATGTCTTATTTTGCTTGTATTTTCATAGTCTTAGGTATACTTGCATTTATTAAATACCTTTTTGTTTAATTAATCAAAGTGATTACTGTCTTTTATGATGATAAATGTAGCCTTTGCTCTAGAGAAATTAGATTTTATAAAAAAATAGCACCAAAAGATTTATTTAGCTGGGTAGGTATCGCATCATCGTCAAAAGAACTAAATCATGAAAATATAAAAATTGTTGATGCCTTAATGTATTTGCATGTAAAAGACTGTAAGGGAAATGTTTATATAGGAGTAGATGCATTTAAATTAATATGGAGTAAATTAAGTTATTTTAAGTATCTAAATTATATAATTTCATTACCAGTCATTTACCAACTTGCTGGATTTTTTTATAATAAATTTGCTAAATATCGTTTTAATAAACTTGAGCATTGTAAAATAGCATTTAAGAATGGAGAGTAAACTTTTTCTCTTTCCCCCAATAAATTTATCTAGTTATAATTTTTAACTATATATACATAGCCCTTACTACGACGTTAAATTCTCTAGGAGCATTAAGCTTATATGTTGAAATGGTTTGAAAATTTAATCAGTCCTTTTCCAAAAGACCTAATAGAAACACCCCCGAAATCATTAGTTAAATTTGCTTGGCTATGTATTAAGGATATCAAGCTATATATAGGATTAATGGCATTATTAACTGCAGCCATAGCAAGTTTTGAAGCTATTCTTTATGCGATTTTAGGCAAACTCATTGACCTTATGGTGACAAGTGGTCCTGGTGAATTTTTTAATAATCACATGTCTTTTCTTTTTTTAGTTGGGGCAATCATAATTGGTAGCACGTTTTTTGTTGCGCTAAGAACGATGGTAAAGCATCAAACGCTAGCGGGCACCTTTCCAATGAGGCTGAGATGGAACTTTCATCGACTGCTTTTAAATCAAAGTATTAATTTTTACAATAATGAGTTTTCTGGGAGAATCGCAGCCAAAGTAATGCAGACGACAATTGCTTTGCGGGACATGTGGTTTATATTATCTGATATTTTAGTTTTTGTAATTGTTTACATCACTACCATGATTATTTTGGTTGGCAGCTTAAATACCCTGTTATATGCGCCTTTTCTAATTTGGTTGACTGCTTACGTCATCAGTCTTTTTTATTTTATTCCAAAGCTAGCAAAGCTCTCAAAAAATCAAGCTGATGCTCGATCTATGATGACCGGCCGTATAACCGATGCTTATACTAATATAAGTACCGTTAAGCTTTTCTCCCACGCAGGTCGTGAATCAAGTTACGCTAAAGATTCAATGAAGGATTTCCTTCATACCGTCACAATGCAAATGCGTAAGATAAC
>JAQWQF010000009.1 GCA_029244935.1 Methylophilaceae bacterium
TAAAATGGCCATTACAATTCAACCAGACTATGTCCATGCACATTTTATGATGGGCAAAGCGCTTGCAAGACTTGATAGATTAGAAGAAGCTGAGGCAGGCTATAGGCAAGCCATAGTTCTGAAATCAGACTTTGCCGAAGCATATTTTGATCTGGGGGTCTTAATTTATCCTAGTAAAGGAATAGACTCATCGCTAGAAAATATTCAAAAAGCATATAATATAAATCCTAAGCATAAAGACTGTAAACTGGCTTTGACAATTTTTAAGTCAAGAAAGGCTCAGGAAGAAATAAATGCAAGCTCTGGAAATACGAATAAATCAAGTAGCGATATAGAGTTAACCTCTAATCCACTTATTTTAAACAGATCTGTAGAAAAAGAGCTTATCACTAGTCTTTACGAAATGAATACAAGAGAGCTAGATTCAACAACAGATGCACGCTACGGAAATGGTAGATGTTCGCCAGACTTTCAATTATTTGAGAATAGATCTCCTATCATAAATACTTTAGCAGAAGACCTAATCAATACTATAAAGCTAGCTGTCAAATCAGATGTGCATATATACGATTCTTTTTTTAATATCATAGGTGCTGGCGGAGGGACAACTCCTCATAAGCATATAAATGTAATTGATACTGACGTTGATGGCGTAGGACTTAATTTTGGTAAGCAAAAATTCTCTCTTGTTTATTATCTAAAGGTGGGAAATCAAAATTGTAGTGAGCCTGGGATCTTAAAGGTTTATGATCCTAACGAAGATATTCTTCCATCGGAAGGAATGATAGTTTTGATACCAGCTCATAGAAGTCACTCTGCAGTTTATAATGGTGAAGAAGACAGGGTTATGATCGGAATTAATTTTTATGCTCTATAACTCTTGCTATAAAACTAAAGGATAAATTATGTTAGCGTGTATTGATCTAGAAGGTGTTTTGCTCCCAGAAATTTGGATAAAATTTGCAGAAAAAACTGGCATTGAAGAGCTCAAACTAACGACTCGAGATATCCCTAATTATGACGATCTAATGCAAGGCAGGCTAAATATACTAAAGCAGCATAACTTAAAACTTAATGATATAGAATCAGTTATCGAAACTCTCTCACCGCTTGAAGGTGCTCAAGATTTTTTTAAATGGCTGAACTCAGAATTTCAAGTAATTATTCTCTCTGATACCTTTTATCAATTTGCTGGGCCATTAATGAAGCAGTTGGATTACCCAACATTATTTTGTCATAATTTGATCGTCGACAATGATGGTGCGATATCAGGTTATAAGCTTAGGCAAAAAGATCAGAAAACTAAAGCTGTAAAGGCACTACAAGGACTTAATTTACAAGTAATTTCAGCAGGAGATTCATACAATGATACTGGAATGTTACAACAAGCAGACGCAGGAATATTATTCTGCCCTCCAAAAAAATTAATCGCCGAATTTCCTCAATTTCCTGTCGCAACCGATTATAGTCAATTTAAAGAACTATTCCTGAAGTCAAGAAACAGTCTAATAAAAGCCAGTTAGTAATATGGACCCATTAAGTCAAGGCGCTATTGGGGCCTCATTAGCCCAATCAACTGTAACGAATAAGAAACATTTAATTAGTGCAGGTATTATTGGATTTTTATCAGGTATGGCTCCAGACCTTGATATTTTTATTCGATCAGAACAAGACCCTCTTCTCTTCCTAGAATATCACCGTCAATTTACCCATTCCCTAGTTTTTATTCCTATTGGTGGTTTAATTTGTGCAGCGATCTTATTTTATATTTTTCAGATTAAAAATAATCTATCCTTTAAGCAGACATGGATATTTGCAACTCTTGGCTATGGAACACATGGTTTGCTAGATGCGTGTACAAGTTACGGTACCTTATTATTCTGGCCATTTAGTTATAGTCGTATTTCATGGAATAATATTTCTATTATCGATCCGCTATTCACTATTCCAATACTTATATTAATCATATCGAGTATATTATTAAAAAAAACTCTTCTAGCTAGAATAGCTTTAATTTGGGGCCTACTCTACTTAATAATAGGCATAGTTCAGCATAGTAATGCTAAAGAAATAGTAAAGAAATTAGCAGCAGATAGAGGTCATTCTGTTGAAAGACTTCAAGTAAAACCAACAATAGGAAATCTTTTTTTATGGAAGTCCATATATGAATCGAGCGGATATTTTTACACTGATGGCATAGCTGTATTTCGGACACACAAGATATATGAAGGTGAAAAAACTAAAAAACTAAACATAAATAAAGACTTCTCATGGCTGGACAAGGATTCACAACAAGCGAAAGATATTAAAAGATTTGAATGGTTTAGTAATGGCTATATTGCTGTATCAAAAAATAATCCAAATCAAATTTTTGATATTAGATACTCAATGCTGCCAAATGAAATTAGTGGGTTATGGGGTATTGAATTAAAAAAGGATGCAAGTCATGATGAGCATATTACGTATATAACAAATCGTAGTTTCTCACGATCAAAACTTAAAGATTTATGGGAGCTATTAAAAAATTAATATCTAGAACGATGATTGAATATCTAGCATATCAAGAGGTATAGTAAAATATCTAGTATGCTATATATACATCATTTAACGATGTTATGCACATAATAAATAACATTAAATTAACTATTTAAACTATTGAATTTATTAATAAAATATGAGTAGAGCGTTTGTTAAAGAAAATGATTTAGAGCATGCTGGGATCGATATTCCTGAGAGGTCTATTAGTGATGAAATAAATTATGTAACGCCTAATGGCCTAAAAAGTCTCCAAGAGACTGTTACAAAACTTGAATCTGATAGGGCTAAATTACTGGGTGATGATAACCCTGCGCCCAAGGAAAAAAAGATGCGGATTGAACGTGAGATTCGTTACTATTTATCTCGAATAGATTCAGCGATCATTATATATCCAGATCAACAACCTACTGATATTGTTTTATTTTCTGCTAATGTTGAAGTTGAAAATTTTGATGGAAAAATACTTACCTTTATGATTGTTGGAGAGGACGAAGCAAATATTAAATTAAGTAAAATTAGTTATGTCTCCCCTCTTGCAAAAGCATTAATTGGGGCTAAAATTGATGATGAAGTCATATGGCATAAACCCTCAGGCAATGAGCAGTTAATTATCACGGGTATCACCTACCCTAATATTTAAGGAATATATGGAACTCAAAGACGCAATCAAGTCAAGACGATCGCATAAAGCTTTCGACCCTGAACATAAGCTTTCGACATCTGAAATAGATCAATTAATGAATTTAGCAATACTTTCACCCACTGCATTTAACATTCAGCACTGGCGATTTCACATAGTCACTAATATGTCATTAAGAGAGAAAATAAAAAATGTAAGCTGGGGACAATCTCAAGTAACAGATGCTTCATTACTTATTGTTCTAACTGGAGATTTAATGGCATGGAATAAGAATCCAGACCGCTATTGGAAGAATGCTCCAAGTAATATAAGAGAAGGTCTTGTATCAGCCATCTCAAGTTACTACAAAGATAAACCTCAAGTTCAGAGAGATGAAGTCATGCGCTCATGTGGAATGGCAGCAATGAATTTAATGTTAGCCGCAAAGGATTTAGGGTATGATAGCTGCCCTATGGATGGCTTCGATTTTGATGCAGTGGCTAAATTGCTTAATCTCCCTAATGACCACACCCCTACTATGTTTATAGCTATAGGGAAATCAATTCAGGAACCTTGGCCAAGGCCTGGGCAATTACCAGCCGAAGAAGTTATTCAATACAATCAATTTTAATAAACGAAGTTAAGGAATTAGCCAGTGCTTATAACAAACAGCATTTCAATGCAATTTGGTGCAAAACCATTATTTGAGGATATTTCAGTTAAATTCGGCGATGGCAATCGCTATGGGCTCATTGGAGCGAATGGATGTGGTAAATCAACTTTCATGAAAATACTAGCAGGTGAATTAGAGTCTTCTGGTGGAAGCACTGCACTTGATGCTTCAGAAAGAATGGCATGGTTACGTCAGGATCAATTTGCTTACGAAGAACTAAGAGTTATCGATGTTGTTATGATGGGGCATCAGGAAATGTGGGCGGCTAATGAAGAAAAAAATCTCCTCTATGCTAACCCAGAAGCAACTGAAGAAGACTATATGAAGGCGGCTGAATTAGAAGGTGTTTATGCTGAATACGATGGATATACTGCTGAAGCTAGAGCTGGGGAGCTTTTATCTGGAGTAGGTATCCCAAATGAACAGCATGAGGGTCTCATGAGTGAAGTAGCCCCAGGCTGGAAACTAAGAGTCTTGCTTGCACAAGCACTTTTTGCTGATCCAGATATTTTATTATTAGATGAGCCAACAAACAACCTAGATATAAATACTATTCGTTGGCTGGAAAACATATTAAATAGCAGAAATTCAACAATGATTATAATTTCGCATGATCGACATTTTCTAAATCAGGTATGCACACATACAGCTGACATGGATTATACAAAATTAACTATTTACCCTGGCAACTATGATGATTTTATGGAAGCTAGCACTCTTGTAAAGGCTCAACAATTAAAAGCTAATGATAAAGCAAAGCAGCAAATCTCAGAACTTCAAGATTTTGTCAGAAGATTCTCTGCTAATGCTTCAAAAGCCAAGCAAGCTACTTCACGAGCAAAACAAATTGATAAGATAAAAGTAGAGGATATGCGACCATCTAGTCGACAGTACCCATTTATTCGATTTGAATATGACGATAAAGATAAGATTCACAGACAAGCATTAATTGTAAATAAAATGTCGCAAGCATTTGATGAGCCACTCTACAATAATCTTAACTTTATGGTGGAAGCTGGAGAAAAAATTGCAATTATTGGTGAAAATGGCATCGGCAAATCTACCTTACTCAAAATTATCGGTAATATGATCACTCCAACTGAAGGTTCAATCAAGTGGACAGATAAAGCTAAATTAGGTTACTTTGCACAAGACCACACAGAGGAATTTGAAAAAGACAATACTGTATTTGAATGGATGTCCCAATGGAGTAGGCCTGAAGATGATGACCAAGTTATAAGGAGCATGCTTGGTAGACTTCTTTTTTCTGGAGAAGATTTCAAGAAAAAAGTTAAAGTTCTATCTGGCGGTGAACAAGGGAGGATGATTTTTGGGAAATTAATGCTATCAAGATCTAACATTCTGCTTCTTGATGAACCTACAAATCATATGGACATGGAATCGATAGAATCCTTAAATACAGCGCTTGATAAATATAAGGGTACTCTATTTTTTGTAACTCATGATCGTGAATTTGTTAGCTCTATCGCAACCCGAATTTTCGAAATTAAGAAAGATGAAATTATTGACTTTACTGGCAATTACGAAGATTATGTAATTTCTCAGGAAAATTAGTTAAGAATCTGTTTTATTTGATCTTTTTCTTTCATGTTCAAGTAAAAATCTCTTTCGTATTCTTAGTGATGTTGGGGTAATTTCTACTAATTCATCGTCATCAATAAACTCAACTGCATACTCTAAACTCATTATAATCGGAGTAATTAATCTTACGGCTTCGTCAGTCCCTGAAGACCTTACATTTGTCAGTTGCTTACCTTTAATTGGATTAACAATTAAATCATTATCTCGAGTATGAATGCCAATCACCATACCTTCATAAAGTTTATCGCCAGGACTTAAGAACATTCGACCCCTATCCTGAAGTTTCCATAAAGCAAATGCTACAGCCTCTCCTTTTTCAGAAGAAATTAATACGCCATTTCTTCGTCCTGGAATTTCAGATTTTACAGGTGCATACTCATCAAAGATATGTGACATAAGACCAGAACCTTTAGTCATGGTTAAAAAATCGCCTTGAAAACCAATAAGCCCTCTTGCAGGAATTTTATATTCTAAGCGTGTTCGCCCTAATCCATCTGACTCCATATTAGTTAACTCACCTTTTCTTCGGCCTAGTTCTTCCATAACTGAACCTTGTGTTTCATCCTCAATATCTACCGTTAAGCTCTCATATGGTTCACATCGTACACCATCTATATCTTTGTATACTACACGAGGTTTTCCAACAGCAATTTCAAATCCTTCTCTGCGCATATTTTCTAAAAGGATAGTTAAGTGTAGCTCTCCTCTTCCCGATACCCGAAAAACAGTTTCATCATCTGTGTCTTCAACACGTAATGCAACATTTACCAATAATTCCTTAGTAAGTCGTTCCCGTATTTGTCGACTTGTAACAAATTTTCCTTCCTTACCTGCTAACGGTGAACTGTTGACCATAAAATCCATGTTAAGTGTTGGTTCATCGATTGCAATAGTAGGAAGACCAACAGGATTCTCATTGTCAGCTATCGTAACCCCAATTCCCACATCATCGATTCCTGTAATAATAACAATATCACCTGCTTCTGCCTCTTTTACAGTAACTCTTTCCAGACCCTTAAAACCGAATACTTCATTTATTCGCCCTTGCCCAATTTTTTCTTCGCCTAACATTACAGTAACAGCTGATCCAGGTTTTAATACGCCATTTCTTATTCGACCGATACCCATTCTTCCTGTATAGGTAGAGTAATCCAAAGCAGAAATTTGAAATTGTAATGGGGCCTTGGGGTCTCCCACCGGCTCATTCACATGACTAAGAACAGTTTCAAAAAGGGGTTTCATGTTCTCAGATTCATCAGCCTCATTAAGTTTAGCGTACCCGTTTATTGCTGACGCATAAACAACAGGAAAATCAAGCTGCTCATCAGTCGCGCCTAGATTTGCAAATAGATCAAATGTTTGGTTAATAACCCAGTCACATCTTGCTCCAGGACGATCAATCTTATTTAGAAGCACAATAGGCTTAAGCCCAAGCGCTAATGCTTTTTTTGTTACAAAACGTGTTTGAGGCATTGGGCCATCAACAGCATCAACTAGAAGTACAACGCCATCGACCATACCCAGAACACGTTCGACCTCTCCACCAAAATCAGCATGGCCAGGTGTGTCGACAATATTAATATGATGACCTTCATAAGTCACAGCTGTATTCTTAGCTAGGATAGTAATGCCACGTTCTTTCTCAATATCATTTGAGTCCATAACTCGCTCGGTGACCTGTTGATGATCTGCATAACTTCCAGATTGTTGAAGCAGTTTATCGACAAGAGTCGTTTTACCATGATCAACGTGAGCGATAATGGCAATATTTCTTAACTTGCGGGACATGTGAGACACCAAAAATTTTTAATAAGGCGCGAATTTTAGCACAATTAATTACTAAAAATTCTAATATGACATTACTTTATTTTAGGGATTATTAAAGCTTGTGCTTTAACTGCATTTTTTCTAGCTAAAGTGATATTTTCTGAGGATGCTAGAACAACACCCATTCTTCTTTTTTTAAAAGACTGGGGCTTTCCAAATAGACGAACATCAATACCCTTAATAGCTAAAGCATCTTCTACGCCTTCAAAAAAAATATTTTTAGTATCATGTTGCCCATAAATTACTGCGCTTGCGCCAGAATTAGTCAGTGAAGTGTCAACTGGAAGCCCTAAAATAGCTTTAGCATGTAATTCAAATTCAGATTGTTTCTGAGTTGCCATAGTCACCATACCTGTATCATGTGGCCTAGGACTAACCTCAGAAAACCATACATTATCGCCTTTAATGAATAACTCAACTCCAAATAAACCCAGCCCTCCTAAAGCCTCAGTAACTTTTTTGGCTATAATCTTCGATTGATTTAATGCTTCAATTTTCATTGGTTGGGGCTGCCAACTTTCTATATAATCTCCACTTTCTTGACGATGTCCAATGGGCTCACAGAAATTTGTTTGAATTTCTCCATGGTTATCTTTAGATCTAACTGTTAATAATGTTATTTCATAGTCAAAATCAATCATAGCCTCAGCGATTACTGCACCTTGATTTACTCG
>JAQWQF010000016.1 GCA_029244935.1 Methylophilaceae bacterium
CACTTTGCTAACGCGCCATGTTTTAAACAAAAAAAGGGAGACAACATTGACCCCCTTTTTTTGTATCTAATCTGGAGCGGGAAACGAGGTTCGAACTCGCGACCTATACCTTGGCAAGGTATCGCTCTACCAGCTGAGCTATTCCCGCATACGAAGGCAGTATTTTAGCGACTTTTAAACCTGTGTCAATCAAGATCATTATCACAATGCGATTAACTGTTTTTTCTAATAACCTTAGCAGCTTCCTTCATGTAATAAAACATTGATAGGATCGTTAGAAGTGCTGCTATGTAGATTAAAGCTTTACCAATTAATACAATTGGAATAAATAAAATATTGCTATCATACAAAAGAAAAGGAATAGCGATCATCTGAAATGTTGTTTTTAATTTTCCAATAAATGCAACAGCAACGCTTCCAGGCTCCCCAAGCTTGGCCATCCACTCTCTTAATGCGCTTACAGCAAACTCTCTCCCAATAATAATTAAACAAATTAAAACATCTAATCTTCCTAAATCAACTAAAATTAATAACGAAGCAATTATGATTAACTTATCTGCCACAGGATCAATAAAGGCACCGAATTTAGATGTTTGTTTTAATTTCCTAGCAAGGTAACCATCAAGCCAGTCAGTAATGGCAGCAACCACAAATACTATAGTGGCAATAAGGTTTTTTAGTTCAATAGATATACTTTGTTCTGGAATATAAAAAACTAGAATTAGGCATGGAATTAAAGCAATTCTAAACAAAGTTAATGTATTTGGTATATTTAATATCATAGTGTTAGTTAGGCTAATTAAAGTAATTATAAATCTTTTCTGCAAGCTGGTTATTAATACCTTCAACAGTTATTAACTCTTCAACAGTCGCATTTTTAACCCCTTCAATCCCCCCAAAATATGCAAGTAGGCTTTTTCTTTTTTTACTTCCAATTCCTTCAACATCCTCAATTGAAGAAGAAAGCCTCGTTTTTGCTCTTCGTGCTCGATGCCCAGATATGGCAAACCTATGAGCTTCATCCCTTACTTGTTGTATCAAATGAAACCCTAAATTTGTTTCGTCTATATTACTGAGAATTTTATTATTAGCCATGATTAATTTTTCTTTTCCTACCTTTCTATCTACCCCTTTAGATACTCCTACTAGAAAAATATTTTCCATACCAATTTCCTTTATGACTTCCTCAGCAATACTAAATTGCCCTTTCCCTCCATCTATTAATATTAGATCAGGTCGTATTGCATCCTCATTTTTGATTCTTTTATAACGACGACTTAGAACCTCTCGCATAGCTGCATAATCATCACCAGGAGTAATATTTTTTATATTATATCTTCGATAATCCTTATTTTGCATAGCAAACTTATCATAGACAACACAAGATCCTACTGTATTTTCACCCATTGTATGACTAATATCAAAACATTCAATACGCTTTATATTTCCAGAAAAAGGAAGTAATTTATTAAGCTCTTTAAGTCGATTAACATGATTCGATTGCAAAGTATTTTTTTGTTGTACAGCAATATCAGCATTCTTCTTTGCCATAGATAGCCAATTTTTCTTATCTCCAACTATTCTAGATATAATTTTAACTGGCCGATATTCCTTAAACTGAAAAAATTTTTGAATTAGTTCTTTATTGATATTATTCTCAATAACAATAACTGGAGGAGGAATATTTGTATCATAATATTGAGTCATGAATGTCTCAATGACGTTTACCGATAAAGATTTTTCGTAATTATTTGGGAAAAAACTTTTGTCTCCAAGGTGACGTCCTGACCTTATCATAACAACATTTGCGCAAATATAACTTGGTGATATAGATAAGGCAATTATATCTGCATCATCTTCACTAAAATCACTCACAAACTGTTTCAGTCTTATTTGTCTAAGGCTTTGAATTCTATCTCTAAAAATTGCAGCTCTCTCATAATTATGGTTCTCAGAATATTCGTTCATTTTATTAGATAAATTTTTAATTACCTCATTGTCCTTACCATTTAAAAAAAGAGCAGCTTGATTAGTGTCATTTGTATAGTCTGACTCACTTATTAAGTCAACACATGGTGCAGTGCACCTTTTAATCTGATGCTCTAGACAAGGTCTTGTTCTATTATTAAAAATTGAATTTTGGCAGGTTCTAAGCATAAAAACTTTTTGCAGTAATTGAATGCTTTCTCTGGCAGCATTTGAGTTTGGAAAAGGGCCAAAATATTGAGTACCTTTTTTTTTCAAACCTCGATGAAATTTTATCCGTGGGAACTTATCGCTTGTTATCGCTAGATAAGGATAAGATTTATCATCCCGAAAAATTACATTATAACGAGGCATAAATTTCTTGATTAAATTGTTCTCAAGGATTAATGCTTCTGCTTCAGTGTTTGTAATAGTAAATTCAATATTATTAATATTACCCACCATAATTTTAGTTCGAGGGCTATCTTGCTTTTTCGTAAAATACGAACTAACCCTTTTTTTTAAATTTTTTGCCTTACCAATATAGATAATTTCTTTTTTGGCATTTAACATACGATAAACACCTGGAAAAATTGGCATATTTTTTACAAGATTTTTAAGTTCATCTTCCAAAATTTATCCTAGTAAATTTCCTCCGATTGACCAATCCTCAGATTTTACTTCGTCAAAAACAATGTACGTATATGATGGCGGCTTATTAGCAACTCTTTGCATCAGATCTGTTACTTCTTTAGCAATTTCTTCTTTTTGATTATGATTTAAACTTCCAGCAAGCTTGATATTAATATAAGGCATTTTAATTCTCCATTTCATTTTTAATTGACAAGAAAATATCTTCAAACATTTTCACTGTTAGTCGTCTTGTTTGGGTGTTGTATCGACTACAATGATAACTATTATACAAAACTAGCTTATTTGGTAATACATGTCGACCACCATGAGAAAATTTATATTTATTTTTTTTGCAGTCAAGTGCAATCATTAATGCATTATGAGCTATCGAACCTAACGCAATAACTATGGTATTGCTTGGTAAATTATCTATCTCAGCTTTAAGAAATGAATTACAGTTTCTCACTTCTTCCAATGTAGGTTTATTTTCAGGAGGAAGGCATTTAACAGCATTTGTAATTCTACAATTTTTAAGAATAAGATCATCATCATATGAAATAGATACAGGTTTATTTGAAAAACCAAACTTATACAAAGTCTCATAAAGCAATATTCCTGCGTGATCACCTGTAAATGGTCGCCCAGTATTATTAGCCCCATGCATTCCAGGCGCTAATCCAACGATCAAAAGTCCTGGATTCTTTTCTCCAAAAGCTGGTATTGGTTTACAAAAATAAGTTGGGTATTTTTCTTTAGTTGAAAGAAGAAAATGATTTAAGCGGTTACATTTTTTACAATTGACATTGTATTCCATATCACAATCTATGAAATAGGATTTATTTCAATTATTTTTTCTGTTTTGTAATCCTGCATTTGATCAAAATTTAGGTATTTATATATATCTCCACTAAAAGGATTAATTTTATCGGCCATCAATGAAAGATATTCTTTTTTTGTTGGGATGTACCCTAAAAGCGAACAAAATGCTGCTAGTTCCGCTGAACCCAAATAGACTTGGGCATCCTTGCCCATCCTATTATCAAAGTTTCGCGTACTTGTTGAGAAGACATTAGCATTATCATTAACGCGCGCCTGATTTCCCATACACAGACTACACCCAGGAATCTCAGTTCTAGCCCCAGCGTTCCTAAAGGTATTATAGGCTCCCTCCTCTTTTAACTGTTTTTCATCCATTCTTGTTGGGGGAGCAATCCATAAAATAGTTTTTATTTTTCCATAACCTTCTAAAACCTTAGCTGCAGCCCTGTAATGACCAATATTTGTCATACAACTACCTATAAAAACTTCATCAATTTTATCGTTTGAAATTTCTGATAATGTCTTAATATTGTCAGGATCATTTGGACATGCAATTAATGGTTCAGTTATCTCATTTAAATTAATATTTAAGGTATAAGCATATTTGGCATCTAAATCCGCCTCTAGTAAATTAGGGGTGTCTAACCATTCTTGCATACTTTCAATTCTTCGCTGAAGCGATCTTTCATCTTGATACCCTGCCTCAATCATATTCTTCATTAACGCAATATTTGAATTAAGATATTCAATAACTGGATCTTTATTTAATTTAACTGTACAACCATTAGCAGATCTCTCAGCAGAGGCATCAGAAAATTCAAAAGCCTGCTCAACTTTTAGTTCTGGGAGGCCCTCAATCTCCATAATTCGCCCACTAAAAACATTCTTTTTACCTTGCTTTCCAACAGTTAGCTCCCCTTCCTTAATTGCAAAATACGGAATAGCATTTACTAAATCTCTTAATGTAATTCCTGGTTGCAAATCTCCACTAAATTTGACTAGGACTGATTCAGGCATATCTAAGGGCATTACTCCCAATGCTGCAGAAAATGCTACTAATCCTGAACCAGCAGGAAATGAAATTCCAATAGGGAAGCGCGTATGAGAATCACCCCCTGTCCCAACGGTGTCAGGCAATATCATTCTATTTAACCATGAGTGAATTACACCATCCCCAGCCTTTAATGAAACTCCTCCTCTACTACTTATAAAATCTGGGAGTGAATGTTGAAGTTCAATATCTACAGGTTTAGGGTAAGCAGCTGTGTGACAAAAACTTTGCATCACTAAATCAGCACTAAAACCCAGGCAGGCTAATTCTTTTAATTCATCCCTTGTCATTGCCCCAGTTGTGTCTTGAGAGCCGACAGTTGTGATCTTGGGCTCACAATACGTACCTGGCCGAATCCCTCCAACACCACAAGCTTTGCCTACTATTTTCTGGGCCAATGTGAATCCAGAGCGATTTAATTTATCTTGTGGTATAGCATCTATAAAGACTTTAGACTTTGGAAGTTTTAAAGCGGCCCTTGCTTTTTCTGTTAGCTCTCTCCCAATAATCAAAGGAATTCTTCCTCCGGCCCTAAGCTCATCAAGAATTGTAATCGGGATTATGTTGAATTCAGTTAAGAGTTTATCATTTAAAAAAATACCCTTTTTACTAAAATTAATCTCTATAATGTCTCCCATTCTCATTTTAGAAACATCACATTCAATTGGAAGTGCTCCAGAATCCTCAGCTGTATTAAAGAAAATAGGAGCAATTTTATTTCCCAAAATAATACCACCTGAATTTTTATTTGGGATAAAGGGAATCTTTTTTCCCATATACCATTGAAGAGAATTAATGGCTGATTTTCTTGAAGATCCTGTACCTACAATATCTCCCACATAAGCAATTGGTAATTTCTTCTTTTCTAATGACTTAATTTTTTGAATTGCCCCAGACATTTTATTTTGTAACATTGACTGAGCGTGAAGTGGGATATCTGCCCTTGACCATGCTTCCTGAGCCGGTGATAAATCATCTGTATTAGTCTCACCATCTACACGAAAAACTACCGCCTTCATTGAGCTTGGAATAAGCTCTTTTAATAAAAACCATTCAGCATTTGCCCATGAATTTAATAAGGAATCTGCATAAGAGTTGCCATTTTCATATAATTTCTGAACATCATAAAATGCATCAAAAATAAGCGTTATACGAGAGAGTGCTTTTACTGCATTCTCTGCTTTGTCTGTAGTTAGAAGTGAAACTAATGATTGGACATTATATCCTCCCAACATAGTACCTAATAACTCAATAGATTTTTCTGCTGTTATATAAGGACTTTGGGTCTTATTTTTAGCTATATCCGTTAAAAAAGCTGCTTTGACAAAAGCCGACTGATCAACTCCGGCAGGAACATGCTCTGCAAGAAGATCAACCAAAAAATCAGCATTATCTATACTATCTTTTTTTAAAAGCTCGACTAATTCAGCGGTTTGTTTTGAGTCAAGAGGTAATGGTGGAAGATTATTTTTTTCACGTTCAGCCTTATGCTTCAAATAATCTTCTATCATTTTATAGGTTCTTTTGTTGTATTATTGATTAGGACTACATTTTAAAGGAAAAAAAAAGATTTCCCAAAGCAATTCGCATATCTTCTTAAGATCAGTTAAATCAGGTAAAATACCAATCTAAATTTTAAAAAGTTAATTATGACCTCTGCATTAAATGCTTTATCAACTATAGATGGCAGATATTCTGCTCAGGTAGACAATCTAAGGCCTTTTTTTAGCGAATTTGGGCTTATTAAAAACAGAGTTAAAATTGAAATTTTATGGCTTATTTTATTAGGTGATGATGACGAAATAAAAGAAGTCCCAAAGTTTTCAAAAAAAACAAAGCAACAATTAGATCTAATTATTCAACATTTCTCCTTAGAAAATGCTGAATCAGTAAAATTAATAGAAAAAGACACCAATCACGACGTTAAAGCTGTTGAATACTGGCTAAAAGATAGCCTAAAATCTAATTCAGAAATTCAGGCTGTTTCAGAGTTTATTCATTTTGCATGCACATCAGAAGATATTAACAATCTTTCTTATGCATTGATGCTTAAAGAGGGTATGGAACAAGTTATTATCCCTTCAATTAAAATGCTTGAAAAGAATCTCTCGGTTAAAGCAAAACTATATTCGTCAATCCCCATGCTTGCCAGAACTCATGGTCAAACTGCTAGCCCTACATCCCTAGGCAAGGAGTTTGCTAACGTTTCATCTCGTATTAGTAGACAAATAGTGGCACTCACAACCCAAGACTATCTCGGTAAGATGAATGGAGCAGTTGGGAATTATAATGCGCATTATTCAGCCTATCCAAATAAGGATTGGCATAATTTTTCAAAGGTATTTATTGAATCAATAGGCCTAAAACAAAATGCTTACACCACTCAAATAGAACCACATGACTTTATGACGGAAATATTCCATTCTGTAATTAGAGTAAATTCTATTCTTATTGATCTAAATCGAGATTTATGGAGCTATATTTCTAATGCATATTTCACACAAAAAACATTAAAGAATGAGGTTGGGTCATCAACAATGCCGCATAAAGTTAATCCAATTGACTTTGAAAACTCAGAAGGCAATTTAGGTTTAGCTAATGCTCTTCTTACCCATCTAAGTGAAAAGCTACCATTATCTCGCTTGCAAAGAGATTTGACAGACTCCACAGTATTACGAAATATTGGCCTTGCTCTAGGATATAGTCTGGTAGCATATAAATCCTGTCTTAAGGGTCTTGATAAAATAGAAGTTAATCAAGAAAAGATTAATATGGATTTAGATGGCGCCTGGGAGATTCTTGCTGAGCCAATTCAAACTGTTATGCGAAAAAATGGCATTAGTAATCCATACGAAAAATTAAAAGAATTAACTAGGGGATCTCAAAAAATTAACCAGAAAGTTTTGCATGATTTTATTAGTACTTTAGAAATACCCAAAGAAGATAAAGTATATTTAATTAATCTAACACCACAAACATATTTAGGTATAGCCATTCATTTAGCTAGTAACATCTAAAATGTCAGAAATTCTAGTTCTCTATTATTCAAAAGGTGGTTCTGTAAAAGAAATGGCTTCATTAATTGGAAGAGGTATTAATTCTGTTAATGGGGTTACAGCAAAAATTAGAACTGTGCCTGATGTATTTCCAGAAATCTTGAGTTCAAAAAGTCCGATTCCAGAAGCAGGTTCACTATATGCAACTCTTGAAGATCTTCAATCCTGCGCTGGTATTGCGCTTGGAAGCCCAACCCGCTTCGGCAATATGGCTGCTCCATTAAAATATTTTTTGGATACTGCTACAACAGCCTGGTTGAAAGGATCCCTAGAAAATAAACCTGCTTGTGTATTTACCTCCTCTGGCTCAATTCATGGAGGAAATGAATCTACCCTTTTAAGTATGCAACTCCCACTATTTCATCTCGGAATGATAATCATTGGTATACCTTATTCAGAGCCGTCATTATCAAATTCAATATCTGGAGGGACGCCTTATGGAGCTAGCCATGTTGGAGGAGAAAAAAATAATAATCCAATAACAGGTGATGAGAAAAAGATATGTATTGCTCAAGGAGTAAGACTTGCAGAAATTGCTAAAAAAATTAACAGCAAATAATTTATTTTTAGGATCTTGCTCCAGCTTAATTGCATTAATATTCCTTAATCTCATCTGGGAGATAGGATTTAATCCTATTCATGGTGAAACTTCATGGATGATATTAAAAGCAACAATTTTATTGGTCCCATTGGTTGGAATACTCAAAAAGGATAGATACACATTTCAGTGGTCAAGTATGTTAATTATGATATTTTTTATAGAGGGTATTGTTCGTTATTATAGCGACATTAGTCCCTCTAAAGAATTTGCTCTAGGGCAAATTCTTTTAACTTTATTATTTTTTCTTTGTTCAATTTTTTATTGTAAGAAAACTAGGTAAGTATGAAAATTTTAGTATCGAATGATGATGGGCATGTTGCACCAGGACTAAATATTTTAGTAGAAAATCTAAAAATGATTGCCGAGGTTTTTGTAGTTGCACCCGATAAAAATAAAAGCGGCTCAAGTAGTTCTTTATCATTAAATAAAGAAATATTAGTTCATAAGATAAACCCAATGCTTTATTCTGTGATTGGTACTCCAACAGACTGTGTCCATATTGCATTAACTGGATTAATACCATTTAAACCTGATATGGTTATTTCTGGTATTAATGACGGATCAAATATGGGTGATGACACAATTTATTCTGGCACTGTTGGGGCAGCAATAGAAGGTTATCTTCTTGGTATTCCCTCAATAGCTGTATCAATGGGGAATTCAGAACCTAAACATTTTGAAACTGCAGCCAAAGTTATATTAGAATTAATTGATAAACATAATAAAGAGCCTCTTAATAATGTAACTTTATTAAATATTAATGTCCCTGATGTACCTTATTCTCAGATTAAAGGGTTAGAAATTACTAGACTTGGTAAAAGGCATGAAGCAAAACCTGCAATTAAAAGAGTTGGTAATAATGATCAAGAATTTTATTCAGTTGGTGAAGTTGGTGAGCCAAAAGATAGTGGTCCTGGTACAGATTTTTTTGCAATCACGAATAATTATGTTTCAATATCTCCTATTCAATCAGATTTAACAAACTACAAAGAAATAGATTTAATAAAAAAATGGATAAAATCACACCCTAATGAAAAATAAATTTAATTTTCTACTCGTATTTATTATTGTGCTAATTTCTGGGTGCGCATCAAAGATACCTATTCCAGTTGAAGGAGAAGAAGTAACTAAAAAAGAAGAAAAGTGCCCTGATGTATATAAAGTAAAAGACGGGGAAACGTTATTTAGTATTAGTTTAATGTGCGGGTTTAATTATCAAGATGTAGCAAAAGCTAATGGCCTTGCTAAGCCATATAAAGTTAGAAAAGGTGATTTTATAAGGTTTGACTTGCTGAGGCAAACTAAACCAGTGGAAATAGAACAACCAATGCAAAATAATGAAGTCGAAACTATCCCTCTGGATCAACAAGACTTCATAATTGAAGAGCCTGGGATTATAACTCCTATCCAAATTAATGAGCCTAAAGTAATTCGTGAGATCTACTCATCAAAAACTTTAAAAAAAGCAAATAAAATTGTTGCTACCCGCAAACAATTGTCCGATAAATGGATAAGTCCAGCAGACGGAAAGTTAATTTCGACTTTTGATATGCTTAATGGAAAAAAAGGAATCGAGATTCAAGGTGAATGGGGGCAAGAAATTAGGGCTGTAACAAAAGGTAAAATTATCTATGCAGGCGAAGACCTAAAAGGATATGGCAAGCTTGTGATCTTAAAGCATAACGATGGAATATTAACTATTTATGGAAGCCAGAATCAAATTCTTGTTACCGAAAATCAAGTTGTAAATGCTGGTCAAACCATAGGCACTATGGGAAGCTCGGCAACAGAAGAAATAAAGTTAATCTTTGAGGTAAGGGACGGTGGAAAATCAATTAATCCACTTAAATACCTCAAAAACTATTATTAATTGAATTCTTTTTTATCCTGTTTTTTGTAATAATCCTCGATAGTTGTCATATCAAAATCTCTTGCCCATTTTATAATTTCATCAAATGCAGGAGCACCAATTTCTCCTACCTGAGCATGAATACCGGCACGATCTCTTATAACAAGTAATCCAGGAATTTTTTCTACTTGAAAATATTCTCCAATTTCAGGGTCTTCTTCGGTGTTAACCATACCAAAAATAATATCTTTATTTTTTTTCGCTGCTGCCTCAAAGATTGGTGTGAAATTTATGCATGGTTCGCACCAAGGCGCCCAAAAATCAACAACTAGGAAAGCATTCGATTCAATTGTTTTTTTAAAGTTTTCTTTTGTAAGTACTACTAAATTTTTCATCTCTATCCTTAATTATTTCCATTTATTATTAAAATATATTTCATTAAGAGCCCTTCTTTTTCTTGGTGTCTTTTCTTTTTGCGTTTGCTCTTCTGTAAATTTACTTTCTTTTAATGCCTGCCCGACAGCCATTATTGAGAGAATATCAAATTGTTCGGGAATATTCGACAAGTTTCTGATTTTTTCTTCATCGAAACCACCCATTTGGTGAGTCGAGAGGCCTAGACTAACAGCTTGCAAGCATATATTCTCTGCTGATGCGCCTGTATCGTATTGGGCCCAGCGATTTGACTCCTCATTATGGTCAAAAACTTTGTTGGCACATATTACAATCAACATTGATGAATCCATAGCCCAATTTTGATTTCCTACTGAAAGACAATTAAGTGCGCTAACCCATGGAGTTATATCTTGCTTCTGAAATATAATGAACCTCCATGGTTGGTCGCCGTAACAGGAAGGCGCCCATCTTGCAGCTTCCAGAAGGGATAATAGTAATTCATTGTCTATAATGAATTCAGGATTAAATGCTCTTGGACTCCAGCGCTCCGCTAATAGTTTATTAATTTTAACTTCAGTATTCGCTAGTTTCTTCATTTACTATCTAATTCCTTCAATTAAAAATTTGAATTCAAAATAAGAAAGATATTTCATTGTTTGTTAAGGTTCTTTAAATAAATTATAGTTAATAAATAGACCTATTTAATCATTATAATTCACTTTTTTGAAAATTTAATTACCATTAAAATTAGTCAATGACTCACAATAAAATAAATTTAGAATTTATGGGGCATGCTTTAGAGCAAGCAAGGCTATCATATTCTGAAGACGAAGTTCCAGTCGGCGCTGTAGTTGTATATCAGGATAAAATTATTGGGGTTGGAAGAAATAAATTAATCTCTCAAAATAACCCAATAGCCCATGCTGAAATGATTGCAATTCAACATGCTGCAGATTACCTAAAAAATTATCGACTCATTAATTGTGATTTATATGTAACGTTAGAGCCTTGTATTATGTGTATGGGTGCTATTTTTCATGCAAGAATAAATAGATTATTTTTTGGTGCCTGGGATAATAAAACAGGTGCCTGTGGGGGGAAAATTAATTTAGTGCAAGACAAAACTCTTAATCATCATTGCTCATCGACAGGAGGAATTCTTGAAGAGCAATCAGCACAATTACTTCAAAAATTTTTTAAGGAGAAAAGAACAAAAAAAAACCGCGAATAGGATCGCGGTTTTTCTAATACAATAAAACTATTCCCTGCCCATTAATGCCATTAATAAATGCAATAAATGTACAAACAAATTATAAATATTCAAGTAAAGAGCTAGAGTAGCCATAACATAATTGGTTTCTCCTCCTCTAACAATACGATTAACATCATATAAGATAAAGCCTGAAAATATTAGTACGGCAATAGATGAAATAGCTAATGACATCGCCGGAATCTGAAGGAACATATTTGCTAGCATAGCTAGAATCAACAGAATAAGGCCAATCATTAGAAATTTTCCCATCGATGAAAAATCTCTCTTAGATGTTGTTGCAATACCAGCTAATGTGACAAAAATCACCCCAGTTCCACCAGCAGCTAAGCTGACTATTTGCCCGCCATTACTCATGCTAAAGGCTACTTGTAGAATTGGGCCAAGCATAATACCCAATAAAAATGTTAGGCCAAGTAAAAATACTACGCCCATACTATTATTACGATTTTTTCTGATCAAGAAGAACATTCCAAAAATACCAGCAAGGGTTACCAGCATAAACATAATTGGGCTAGCTTGAGCAAAACCAAAATTCATACTCATACCAATTAATGCCCCTATTACGGTAGGAAACAATGAAACACCTAATAATGCATAAGTATTTCTTAGTACTTTATTAGCGCCAGTTAATGCTGACGCATTTGAAGCTACATTCATGTTGTTTTGCATAATTCTTCAAATCCTTTAATTTATTTATTAAATACACCTACTAGGATAGGGCTGATGATCAAAAGTTTCAAGTAAAAATATAAAATATTTAATCAATTTGTAATATTAGTAACAAATTTTTGTGCTTCTGCCAGAGAAAAGCCCTTGTAATTGTTAGCTTTAGCTTGAATTTTGTTTAACTTCATCTTGTTAATCCTCAAGACTGAGCCTTCTGTAACCTGCCATTCCAATTCATTTAAGAGTAAATCAACATCATTTGGTGAATTACAAACGAGTACCATGTCACACCCAGCATTAAGCGCCATCAAAACTCTTATCTTAATATCTTTACTGCAAATAATAGCTGCATTCATACTCATATCATCACTAAATATAGCACCTTTAAATTCTAAATTATCCCTAAGTTGCCGCTGAAGCCAGAAAGACGATAGACCTGATGGCATTTTATCGCATGCAGAATAAATAACATGAGAAGGCATAATTCCAAATAAACCAATTTGAATTAACGATTCAAAAATTTTCATATCTGCATTTTTTATATCTTCAAAATTCCTTGGATCAATAGCTATTTCTTGATGTGTATCAGCTTTTATATACCCATGTCCTGGAAAATGCTTACCTACACCTTCCATTCCACCATGATTTAAACCTTCATGAAGTGCGGCTGATAATTCAATAATAGGGTCAACGTTCTGGTGGAACGATCTATTACCAATAACTGAACTAGTGCCATAATCAATATCTAAAACTGGAGTAAAACTGAAATCAATTCCAAGCTCACCTAACTCCTTTGCAATTATCCATCCTGTAAGATTAGCAATTATTATTGCTTGACTCTTATCATGGTTGTAATTTTTTCCTATTAAGCCCATATCTGGAAGAAGGGTAAATGACTCCCTAAATCTTTGCACTCGACCCCCTTCGTGATCCACAGAAATAACTAAACCATTTCTTATCTCTCTAATGGCTAAAATTAATTCAGAAAGTTGACTTCGATCACTAAAGTTTCTAGCAAAGAGGATAATGCCGCCAACTAAAGGATGTTTAATTCTTCTAATATCTTCTGATTTTAAATCAAACCCTTCGATGTCGATCATTAAACAGGTCATATATATTTTCTTTTATTTAAAATTAACTTTCTTTTATATCCCAATATTTATGCAAGTAATCACCAATAAAATTTATAGAATAAACTAATGACATAATACTAGCGCCCACCAGGATAGAGTAATGAGGGGACACTAATAAGTAACTTACACTATCTCTCATCATAGCACCCCATGAAGCATCAGGAGCTGGAATTCCTAATCCTAAAAATGATAGGCTTGCTTCCGCAATAATAAGACCAGCAATTGCATAGGTTCCCTCCACAATTAGAGGGGTTCTGAGTGCGGGTAAGATATGTCTGATAATTTTCCAAGAATGTGAGCATCCCATTGATTCAGCTGCATTAATAAAATCATAATTCTTAATCAATAGTGTTTGTCCTCTAGCCAACCTAGCGTATCCAACCCAACCTCCAACTGAAAGGGCAATTATTAAATTTAACTTTCCTGCAGGCAGCATTGCTGCAAAAGCAATGGCAAGTAATATTCCTGGGAATGACATAAATAAATTTATAATAAAACTAATGAAAGCATCAAATTTTCCACCAAAATAACCTGCAAGTGTTCCTAACGTTATACCAATAACTGAAGTAAAAAAAGTAACGAAAAATATTATCTCAATAGAATTATGAAAGCCCTCCACAAGTCTAAAAAATATTGGTCTTCCATAGTCATCCCTTCCAAACCAGTTATCTATATCAGGTGGAGATAAAATTAATGTTGGGTCAATATAATTAGGGTCAACATCTGTTAAATAATTAAATAAGAAGGATAAAATCCAAAAAATAACAATTAATTTAGCTAATAAATTCATATCACTTTAATTTTACTCTTGGGTCAACTAGACCATAAATGACCTCAGTTAATAAATTTATTCCTATATAGGATATTGCTATTATAAGAACGCATGCTTGAGTTATTGGGTAATCTCTAGTCTGTATTGATTCAACCAATAATCTACCAAGTCCATCCCAACTGAAAAGAGTTTCAGTGATAACTGCCCCAGATAAAAGTGAGCCAAATTGCAGGCCAATAATAGTTACAATTGGTATTAAAACTAATCGTAATACATGGTGAATAATAATTGGCCATTTATCCAGCCCTTTTGCTTTAGCAGTTCTTACCACATCAGAATCGACAAATTCAATCATACAATTTCTTGTCATTTTAATAATAATCGCGAGTAAGCCTAACGCTAAGGTTAAAGCTGGAAGGATAATTGAGGAGGATGAGTCCATCCCATTTACCGGAAGCCAACCTAACCATATTGAAAATAATATAATTAATAAGGGACCTAAAAAGAAATGTGGTGCAGAAATAAAAATTAAACTTGTATTAATAATAATTTTATCAATAAATGTATCTCTATACATTGCCGCAGAAATTCCAGCACTAATACCAAAAAATATAGCTATTGAAAGAGCAGTAATCGCAAGCGTATAAGTATTTTTAATTGCTTCTAACAATCTATCAATTACAGGCGTTTGATTAATAATTGAAAACCCAAAATCACCATGTATTATTTGAATAAATGACCTCCATAGCTGAATATAGATTGGCTGATCTAAGCCTAGCTGACTTCGTAATTTATTTTGGTCTGCTAATGAAGATGATTCACCAAGCATAACCTGGATTGGATCACCAGGAATTAAGTGAAGTAACAAGGATGTTAATAAAAAAATTCCTAATATCTGGAATGCAATAAAAATAAATTTTGAGAAAATATTATTCTGCATTAATAAACACGTCTGCACCAACCTCTACATATTGATATAAGGCGAGGATGTCTTGATTTGCCATTCTTATACAGCCATGTGATGCAGGAGAGCCAAGTAAATTCTCCTCATTGGTGCCATGAATGTAAATAAACCTTTGCATAGAATCAACCATTCCTAAACGATTAAGGCCAATCTCTTTACCAGAAAGCCAAAGAATTCTCGTAAGAATCCAATCATCTTTTAGTACCTGTTCGTTAAGGCTCTTATTCCAAATATCACCTGTAGGTCTCCTCCCTTCGTAAACTGAATATATAGGATTATTGTCACCAATTTTTGCCCTAACAATATGATGCCCCAATGGTGTTTTATAACTACCTTTTATCTGACCAATACCAGCTTTTGCAGTTGAAATTTTATAAGCAAATTTAATTTTATTATTAATAAGTAACAATAAATTTTGCGATTTTATAGAAATGATGATCTGATATTTCATTATATTTTCTTGGCAGACATAAGGCCATCCCAGCTTCCATTAGGGTAAGTTTTAAAACCTTTAATGTTGTCTCTATAAGCGGAGAAATTTCCTTCATACCATAAAGGTATAGAACCAATTTTTTTTGATACCTCTAAAATAACAGGGCTCCAATCATTATTTATTTTAGCGTTATTTATATAAAGATTCATAGATAAATCAGAATATTTTCCTCTGTTTAATCCGTTAGGTGGAATAAAATCAGAAGAAAAAATCTTCTCGTAAATTTCAGGACTTCTAATACCAACCCACGTTAATCCGTATAATTGAAAATTTCCTGACTGAATGTCTTGAAAGTAGGTTCCCCAATCTAGAGTTTTAATACTCATCTCTAATCCAACCTCAGCTAATTGCGCCTGAATAATAGTTGCAATTTTTAACCTAAAGGGATCAGTTGAAGTTTTATAAGTTAATTTAATTTTTTTTTCTGGGAGGATATTACGTAACATTTTTTTTGCCTTATTTGGGTTATATTCTATGCCCTGAATATCCTGACTAGCCCAATGCTCTGGGGGCAATATTTGCTGTGCTATACGAGTTTTAGTATTAAAAAAGTATTTAGCGATTGAAGCACGATCAATTGACATAGCTAATGCTTTTCTAAAATTATGATTTTTCAAAAGTGGGTCCATAAAATTAAATCCAATATAAGAAACATTAACACCTTTTTTTAGCTGATGATTTATATCACTTTGCTCAGTTAAATAATTTATTAACTCCAAAGGTAAATCATTTTGAATAATATCAATTTCCGCATTTACAAGCTTAAGAACTCTAACTGTTGGGTCTTTAATCTCAACTAATTCAAATAACTGATCATCTAAAATTCTTCTTATTTGGATATTAGGTTTATTTGAGATAAATTCAAATGGACCTGACCCTATAGGCTGAGTTGCAAAGCTATGTCCACTATCAATATGTGTTTTTGGTAGAATTGAAAATGATAATTTTGACAAGAAATTGTGGTCAGTTTTTTTTAATAAAATTTCAAACTTATTAGATGAGATTTTATTTATAGCGCTAATTATTTTAAGTTCTTTTGAATAAGGTGATGCAGATGATTGCATTAAATGTTTGATAGTTGAGATTATGTCATCAATATCTAGTGGGGTTCCATTATGAAATTTTGGAGGATTTCCAATTACAGTGAAATTATACTTTTTACTAGATATTTTTTTTGTTTTTACAAGATTAGATCTAATTGTAAAATCTTCATTAAAAAAAATTAAAGGTGTATAGATAAGCTTGCTTAATCTTTCTGATGCTGCATCTGACGAGAATCTTGGATCTAGAGTTTGAGGCTTCTGAGCAATACCAAAAAAAATGGTCTCATCATTCTGACTTTTCTTACAACCTACAATAAGTGTAACAGTAAAAAAAAGTATCCCTATTATTATGAAATTAAACTTATACATTAAGCTCAAAAAGTGCAATTGATTCAACGTGTGAAGTATGTGGAAACATATTTAAAATTCCTGACTTTGAATACTTATAACCCTTTTCATTAATTAATATATTGGCATCTCTTGCAAGAGTTGCAGGATTGCAGGAAATATAAACTATTCTCCTTGGCTGTATATCTGAATTAATTAAATTAATTAAATTAAAAGCACCGTCTCTAGGGGGATCAATTAGCCATTTGTCAGCATTACCTAAAGACTTTATGTCTTCTTGACTAGCATTAAATAAATCAACCTTCACGAAATTAATATTTTCACTTAAATTATTTTTTTCTGCATTCTTACGTCCTGATTCAACTAAGGCATCATCTCCCTCAACCCCAATTACAGAAGAGCTAAATGTTGCGATCGGTAATGTAAAGTTACCAAGCCCAGAAAAGAAATCAATAATAATCTCCCCTTCTTTTGGTTGCAATAATGCCATTGCTCTTCTTATTAGCACAAGATTAATAAATGGATTGATTTGAGTAAAGCTTGTAGGTTGAAAAATGAAATTTAATCCAAATTCAATATTTGAATAAGTTATTTCAGTATGCATTGTTTTTATAAGTGGCTTTATAGTATCGTAACCTTTGGTTTGGGTCCAAAACTCGACTTCATGAGTCTCTTGAAATAATTTAAGGTTTTTAACATCCGAATTAGATAACTCTTCTAATATCCTAACCACCAAAATATGTCTTTCTTGATTTGATGCATATTCAATTTGTGGAATTTTATCTTTTATTGACAGGGTGTTAAATAACAACTGAAGTGGCTCTAATAATATTGATATCTTTTTTGGGACAACAGCGCACATATTCATGTCCGTTAGAAAATGTGATTTTTTTTCATTAAAACCAATAAGTACTTTATTTTTCTTTTTTACAAATTTCACACGAAATCTTGCTTTATGCCTATATGAGTGCTGTGGACCTTCTATTGGCGACAGGATAGTTTCAGGCCTTACTTTACCTACGTGCTGAAGTGTTTCTTCGAATGCTCTTTGTTTGTATGCTAACTGACTAGAACCTCGAAAATGTTGCATTGAACAACCACCACAGACCCCATAAAAAGAACATATTGGACTTACTCTTTGAGTTGATTCCTTAAGAATTTCTTCAGCACGTGCAAAAAGTATTTTTTTCTTTTTTTTTAATACTTTGAAACGTACTTTTTCATTTATTAATGCATTATCAACAAATATAGTTTTATCATTCTGATGTCCAATGCCTCTACCTTCATTATCTATAGACGTTATTTCGATTATATTAGATAAATTAGCTTCCATTATCTACTTCCAGCTATGCCGGAAATATTCCAGTAGACAGATAACGGTCCCCTCGATCACAAGCAATAGAAACAATAACCGCATCTGGATTTTTCTTTGCAATCTCTAAAGCAATAAATAATGCACCGCCAGTAGATCCCCCTGAAAATATTCCTTCATTTTTGGCAAGTGATCGAGCAGTTTCCTCTGCATTAAATTGACTTACTTGAAGGATTTCATCAATATTTTTATTGTTAAATATTTTAGGTAAGTATTCTTCTGGCCACTTTCTAATACCAGGAATTTGTGCACCCTCTTCCGGTTGGACTCCAATAATTCTAATTTTTGGGTTCATTTCTTTTAAGTATTCAGATGTACCTACAATAGTCCCTGTAGTCCCCATACTTGACACAAAATGAGTTATTTTCTTTTCTGTGTCCCTCCAAATTTCTGGGCCAGTACCCTCATAGTGTGCAAGTGGGTTATCCGTATTTGAAAATTGATCTAGAACAAGTCCTTTGCCCTTTGCAGCAAGGTCATTTGCAGTATCTCTTGCTAACTCCATACTACCCTCAGATGAAGTAAGAATTAATTCTGCACCGAATGCCTTCATAGTCTGGCGCCTTTCAATAGACTGATTCTCTGGCATAACAAGAATCATTTTATACCCTTTCATTGCAGCCACCATAGCTAATGCAATTCCTGTATTTCCAGATGTTGCCTCAATGAGAGTGTCACCTGGTTTTATTTCACCTCTTAGCTCTGCACGCTGAATCATAGAATGTGCAGGCCTGTCCTTGACTGAACCAGCAGGATTATTACCTTCTAATTTAAGATAAATACTGCCCATTGCTTCGCTACTAAGCCGTTGTATTTTTGCTAAGGGTGTATTTCCAATTGTCGACTCAAGTGTGTTCAATTTTTATTTAACCTTCAAAAAAGTAATAATTGCTGTTATTAAAAACAATAAATATCCCATTAAGGCTAACTGAGGTAGGGTAATTCCAATGAAATTCCAGTCAATACTTGAACAATCTCCAGACCCTTTAAACAATAAATTCATTGCTTGAGATAAAGGAAAATTTTCAAACATATATTCTAAGTCTATCCCACATTCTGCAGGGATGGCAATCCACTTTTCCTGAATCATTATATGTCTAACTGAGAAAATAACCCCTGCTATGCTTCCTGTTCCTAGCATCAACAAATGAATAATGCGAGTAAGAGAGTTATGTTTAAAGAAAAGAAAAGAAACAAATGTTAGGCTAATAATAATAAAAATAATTCTCTGTGTAATACATAGAGGGCAAGGTTCTAGTTGATAAATTAATTGAATTAATAAGGCAGCCCCAATCATTATGGAGGAGAGAATTGCGCCAAATAGGTTAACTTTTGAAAATGTTGTGAGATTTTTCATAGTTGTGCATATTTTTTCATATTAAAGACTTATAATTAAATTATATTAAATAATAAATAAATACTTCCATGATAAATGAAGAAGAGAGTGATAGCCAAAAAATATTTTCTATCACGGAACTAAATAGGATAGTTAAAAATGTTCTTCAGCATAATTTCCAGGTTATGTGGGTTAAAGGAGAGATTTCTAACTTTATTGCAGCAGCTTCTGGACATTGGTATTTTTCTTTAAAGGACAGTGAGGCTCAAGTAAGATGTGCCATGTTTAGAGGTAGTAATAATAAAATTGATTGGGTCCCTAAAAATGGTGACCAAATTGAAGTTAGAGGCCAAGTAGGGCTTTACGAAGCAAGGGGCGAATACCAACTAAATATAGAATATATTCAACGAGCCGGCATAGGAGCACTATTTGAAAAATTTAACCAATTAAAGAATAAACTTGAAGTTTTAGGTTTATTTGATATTACTTCAAAAAACTCAATAACAGCTTATCCGTCATCAATTGGTGTAATTACATCTCCAGATGGTGCGGCATTAAAAGATGTTATCTCCACCCTCCGGCGAAGAAATAAGTCAGTATCAATAATTGTCTACCCTACATTAGTCCAGGGAGATGCCGCACCAGAGGGAATAATTAAAGCATTAAGAATTGCAAATACTAGAAATGAAGTAGATACAATTATTCTATGCAGAGGTGGTGGCTCAATTGAAGATTTGTGGGCCTTTAATTCTGAGAATTTAGCTTTTGAAATTTTTAATTCTACTATCCCTATTATTTCTGCCATTGGCCATCAAACAGACTTTACTATTTCAGATTTTGTTTCAGATATTCGAGCTGCAACTCCAACAGCCGCAGCAGAACTGATCAGTGAAAATCTAGAGCAGGCAGTTTTACAGATAGAAGCATACAAGAAATCTATGTCTACTATTATTATTGAAAAGTTACATTCTTTATCTCAAAAAATTGATGTATATGAAAAAAGACTTGTTTCTCCATCTGAGAAATTACTAATGCAATTAGAAATAACTAAAAATCTTAGAAAAAGATTAAAATTTAATTTTGAAAAGAAATTAGAAGCTTATAAAAATAAAATTAATGGTTTGCAGCAGAATTTATTGCATTTAAATCCAAACTCTGTACTTTTAAGAGGATACTCAATAATCTTTGATCAAAATAAAAATATTATTAATAGCAGCTCAAAGGTAGTTTCAGATGATAAAATTAGTATTAAATTTCATCGCGGAAGTGCGCAAGCAAAAATTATAGACTCCCTTATTGATAACATAGAATGAAAATATCACGTAAAAATAATTCTGGATTATTCGTCCTTTCAGTTGCTGCTCTAGGTGTAGTATTTGGTGACATTGGTACGAGTCCACTCTATGCAATTAAAATGATTTTTAGCATTGGTAATAACATCCTTGAATTAAACAATGACAATGTTCTTGGAATACTATCTCTAATATTTTGGTCCTTAGCATTAATAGTTTCAATAAAATATATTACTTTTATTATGCGAGCTAATAATAATGGGGAGGGCGGTATTATGGCGCTTTTATCACTAGCTAATAAAAATGCTAAAACACGCAGAAAAAAACTAATCATAATGATTATTGGAATGTTAGGTGCTTGCATGTTTTATGCTGATGGCATGATAACCCCAGCTATTTCAGTGCTCTCAGCTATCGAAGGTATAGAATTAGTGACGCCAACGTTTAGTACTTTTATTATCCCTATAACCCTTATAATTATATTCGGCTTATTTTGGGCTCAAAGCAAGGGGACAAGTGCAGTGGGATTTATGTTTGGTCCAGTAATGCTTATTTGGTTTATAACACTAGCGGCTTTAGGACTATATAACATTATTCAGGCCCCATTTGTTTTAAATGCACTAAACCCATACCACGCATTTTATTTCTTCCAATCACAATTTAATATTGCATTTATTACTCTGGGGGCCGTTGTATTGTGTGTTACTGGAGCAGAATCTCTCTATGCAGATATGGGACATTTCGGTAGAAATCCAATTAAGATTACTTGGTTTAGTTTTGTCTTCCCTGCTCTAGTTTTAAATTACTTTGGGCAAGGTGCATTACTTATCAATACTCCAGAGAATATTTCAAACCCATTCTATCTTATGGCTCCCGATTGGTTTACTTTCCCACTAGTTATTATGGCTACCTTTGCAACTATTATTGCCTCGCAGGCTTGTATTACAGGAGCCTTTTCAGTTTCTCGCCAAGCACTGCAGCTTGGTTTTATCCCAAGAATGAGAATTGACCATACATCTGAAAATCAAGAAGGACAAATTTACTTACCTCGAGTTAATTGGCTTCTTATGGCTGGTGTTATGTCAGTCGTTCTTATTTTTCAAAATTCTAGTGCATTAGCTGGAGCATACGGAGTTGCAATTACTATGAATATGGTAATTGCAACAATTCTTGCAGGATTTGTATTTATTGATGTTTGGAAATGGGGATGGGTAAAAGCTTCCTTATTTATTACAATATTTTTATCAATTGATCTTATTTTCTTTTCAGCAAATATCATTAAGGTTGTTGATGGAGGATGGTTCCCACTAATAATAGGATCTATACTCATATTACTTATGACCACATGGAAAAAAGGACGCTCTCTCTTGTACTTGAAGCTTAAAGATGAATCTATGGAAATAGCTCCTTTTCTTCGCTCTATAAAAGGTAGTTTAAAAAATCGTGTAGATGGAACATCAGTTTTTTTAACACCAAATCCTAAAGGCGTTCCCCATGCATTACTACATAATTTAAAACATAATAAAGTAATACATAAAACTGTTGTTTTGTTAACAGTACGGTTTTCAGACTCGCCCCATACGAGCTCAAAAGATTTAGTAACAGTTAATAAATTACCTCATAACTTTTATCAAGTTATTATTAATTATGGATTTAAAGATGGGACAAATATTCCTAACGACCTTAAAAAATGCAAAAAATTTGGCTTTGATTTTGACCCAATGGACACCTCATACTTTGTTGGCAAGGAAAGTTTAATTGCTCAACCAAGCTCAAATATGAATTATTTACGTAAAAAAATATTTGTGACTTTATTTAGAAGCTCAGAAAATATTACTAATCAATTTCATTTACCTGTTAATAGAGTTGTAGAGCTTGGAAGTCAGGTTGTAATATAAGATAAATACTTACATGAAAATACTACTTATATTTTTATTTTTTATCAGCAGTTGTTCAACTACAACCTTGGATACTGAATCTGGTATTTCGAGGACACAATTCTTATTGCTCCCAGAATTTATGGCTATGAATATGGCTGAAGATGCCTATCGACAAGAAATAAAAAATGCTGAAAAAAATAATAAGCTTAATATTGATAAAAAAGAGCACGATAAAGTAAAAAGAATCGCTTATAGATTAATTGATAATATCCATGTCTTTCGAGAAGATGCATTAGATTGGAAGTGGGAGATTAATATTCAAGACAGTGAGGAAGTGAATGCGTATTGTATGCCGGGTGGCAAGATAATGGTACTAACTGGGCTTTTAAAAAAGACTGATGCAACAGAAGATGAAATTGCTGCTGTATTGGGTCATGAAATAGCTCATGCACTTCGAGAACACGGTAGAGAGAGAATGTCGACTGCATTAGTTCAACAAGTTGGAATTTTTGGTTTTGCTGCATATATAGCTAATAAAGCTGATGACAGAACAACCGCAAATGTTGCTATCCAAGCAGTTGCCTTAGGTGCGACTTTATTCTTTGCGCTACCTAATAGTCGTGAACATGAAAGGGAGGCTGATAAAATGGGGATTGAACTAGCAGCTAGGGCTGGCTTTAATCCAATGGCAGCTGTGAGTCTTTGGCGAAAAATGGGTCACCTTTCAAATGCTAAAATTCCTGAATTTATGAGCACTCATCCATCTAACGAAAATAGAATTGAAGACCTTACAGCGCATGCTAAGAAATTAAATCAGCTTTACCTAGATAATAAAGTTAACTAATTAAACAGGGCCTAAATATATCTAAATTAATGTAAAATTATCCCTTTTTAAACCAACCGAAAAAAAATAAACATGACATCATTGCAAATAATAATTGAAGAGGCTTTTGAAAACCGTTCGGAGATATCTCCCAGTAATGTTGATAAGAAAGTTAAAGATGCTATCGAAGAAGTTCTTGATGGATTAAATAATGGAAAATTGAGGGTAGCAACAAGAATTGATGACTCTCAGCAGTGGGAAACCCACCAATGGCTTAAAAAGGCTGTTCTCCTCTCATTTAGGGTCCAAGATAATTTTGTTATGCCAAGTCGCTATACAAATTTTTTCGATAAAGTTGAATCTAAGTTTAATAATTTTACTGAGGAAGACTTTAAAAACGGTGGTTACCGAGTAGTACCAAATGCAATTGCAAGAAAAGGTAGCTTTATAGGAAAGAATGTTGTTCTTATGCCATCTTACGTAAATATAGGTGCTTATGTTGCAGAAGGAACAATGGTTGATACATGGGCAACAGTTGGTTCCTGTGCTCAGATTGGTAAAAATGTTCACTTGTCTGGAGGTGTCGGCATTGGTGGTGTCCTCGAACCGATTCAAGCGGGACCTACAATAATTGGAGATAATTGCTTCATTGGTGCACGATCTGAAGTGGTAGAGGGTGTTGTTGTTGAAGATAATGTAGTTATTTCAATGGGTGTTTATATTGGACAATCAACAAAAATTTTTGATAGAGAGACAGGAGAGGTAACCTATGGAAGAATACCCAAAGGTTCTGTTGTTGTGTCTGGGAACCTTCCTTCAAAAGATGGATCATACAGCCTATATTGTGCAGTTATTGTAAAAAAAGTTGATGAGAAAACATTAAGTAAAGTTGGTATTAATGAGCTACTAAGAGGGATATAAATTGCTAAAGGTATATGGAATTAAAAATTGCAATACAGTCAAAAAATCGCTTAATTGGCTATCTGACCATAATTTTGAGTATGAGTTTTTTGATGTTAAAAAAGATGTTTTAAGTAAAGATCTTATCAACGATTGGATTAATACAATGAAAAGTAATTACACATGGGTAAATCTAGTTAATAAATCTGGTATTACCTGGAAAAAATTAAGCGATGAAGTTAAAAATGAGATAGTAACCTCAGATGATGCTATCAGAATTATATTAAGCAAGCCAACCATTATGAAGAGGCCTGTAATTACTAAAACAGAAAAATTAATCGCTGTAGGATTTGATGAAAATTTATATAAAGAAAAAATCAAATGAGTAAAACATTTAATATTGCTAAAGAATTAATTTCAAAAAAATCTATTACGCCTAATGATGCCGGGTGCCAAGATTTACTTATAAAACATTTAACTGCACTAGATTTTTCTATAGAAAATATGGACCACGGTGATGTTAAAAATTTTTATGCAAAACGTGGGAAGGGTTCACCATTAGTTGTTTTTGCAGGCCACACTGATGTAGTGCCTCCTGGACCAGAAGATCAATGGCAAAGTCCTCCATTTTCTCCAACAGTAACTGATAATAATTTATACGGTCGTGGTGCTGCGGACATGAAGTCATCCCTAGCAGCATTTATAGTTAGCATAGAAGAATTTATAGCTGACAACCCTAATCATCCAGGATCAATTGCACTTCTGATAACATCTGACGAAGAAGGTAGTGCAATTGATGGGACCGTAAAAGTTATTGAGACATTAAAAAGTAGAAATGAAAAAATTGATTATTGTATTGTTGGGGAACCAACTAGTAATTTGAAATTTGGAGATACAGTAAAAAATGGTCGGAGAGGTTCATTATCTGCAAAATTAATTGTTAAAGGGATTCAGGGGCACATTGCCTACCCTGAGCTAATTAAAAATCCAATCCATGATGTGGCTCCGGTAATTGATGATTTAGTCAATACAGTTTGGGATGAGGGGAATGAATATTTTCCTAAAACATCGTGGCAAATTTCTAATATTAATGGAGGAACGGGAGCCACAAATGTAGTTCCTGGTGAAGTTGAAGTACTTTTTAATTTCAGATATTCAACTGAGAATTCTGCAGAATCATTAAAAAGTAGAGTTGAAGCTACTTTAAATAAACATAAATTAAATTACAAAATTCATTGGGAGCATTCAGGAAAACCTTATTTAACTGAGAAAGGACTTCTTGTTAATAAACTATCAGAGGCTATCTACGATGTTCTAAATAAAAAGCCTGAGATATCTACTACGGGTGGAACTTCAGATGGAAGATTTATCTCTACCATATGCGACCAGGTAGTAGAGTTTGGTCCAATCAATGCATCCATTCATAAAGTCAACGAACATGTCGATATAGAAGACATAGAGAGCCTTAAAGAAATATACAAATTAACATTGGAAAAAATTTTACTAGTCTAAACTACTACCTCTTGAATTTTTTCTCTCTTCGTGTCTTGTGGTGGTCTATTTGTGGCTTTATAAAATTATTTGATTCGATTTCACAGAACTTCAATAAGTTTATTACTTCGTTCTGCTTTAATTCATGAAACATCCCTCTTTTTAAGTGTGACGGTAATACTGTGCTCCCAAACCTAACTCTAATTAATCTACTAACTGTTATTCCAAATGATTCAAACATACGCCTAACCTCTCTATTTCTTCCTTCCTTTAGTGTTACTCGATACCAACGGTTTGCCTTTTCTCCACCTTCAAAGTAAATTTTATCAAATTTTGCTAAACCATCCTCTAATTCAATTCCTTTTCTAAGAACATTCATTTGCTCTTCACTTAATTCACCTAAGATTCTTACAGAATACTCTCTTTCAATTTCATACCTTGGGTGCATTAATCTATTAGCAAGTTCCCCGTATGAAGTAAAAATTAGTAGTCCTGAAGTATTAAAGTCTAATCGACCAATCGAGATCCATTTTGATCTTTTTATTCTAGGTAGCTTTTCAAAAACAGTCGCTCTCCCCTCTGGGTCATTTTCGGTGACCAATTCTCCCTCAGGCTTATGATAAATTAATACGCGAGGTAGTATATTTTCCTCTTTCAGACGAACAATTTTTCCATTAAATGTAATCTTGTCAGTTGGAAGAACAGGCTGCCCTAGTATAGCAATTTCATTAT
>JAQWQF010000004.1 GCA_029244935.1 Methylophilaceae bacterium
ATTTCGAGAGCTATTGAGGACGATAAAAAGCTTGTTAGTTTTTTAGAAAATAAATATCCCAATTCTAATGTTTTTCAATATCCGATAGCAGTCTTTCCTGAAAACGGACCTATTTTAGGGATGCATGATTATCAACATTTAAGACCTTATTTGCACTCTAAAACTCTTTCTTTTTCATATGGAAATGTCAAAGGCCGCGGAGATTATGATTGGCATAAGAAAATTAGTGAACTTCCTGTACCGTTAATGGCATACGAGCTTTTTAATAGAGACTTTGATTTATTAATGGTTCATAAATTTGGTCTACCAGATTATGGAGATATATTTAGAAAAAGCCTCATCGCTAGTGGCTACGAATTTGTGACAGAAAGTGAAACTTTTTATGTTTTTTCAATTAAAGATAAAAAGGATACAGACACAGATCCTTTTATTACCTATGGCAAAGGCTGGTCCGCTGATGAAGGAGCGCATAGATGGACAAATAGCTCAACATCGGAAGTAGAGATTCATAATATAAATAAAAATAACTCCAAAGTTAAAATTTCTTTTAAGCTCACCACTTTAAAAGAATCAACAATAAAAATTCTTTTCAACCAAAAAGAATTAAAGGAAATTGACTTAAAACCTGAAGTTGTCACTGACGAAATGACTTTTACGGTAGATAATAATTATGGAGTTAATAAATTCGCGATAATTTCTGATACACAACCAGTTCTTCCTGGAAATGGAGATCCTAGGTTACTTGGAACAATGGTAATTGATTTCCAATACGAATTCATAAAAAACTAATCAGATGAAAAAAATATTTAATAAAGAGATTTATCCAATAATAGGGATTTTATCGTATTTCCTTTTATATTTTTATTTTCTATTAAATACAGGATTTTCTTCTGATGATGCATATAACGCACATTTTCGAGGCCACCTTGTCGATGAACGAACAACATTATGGGATTATTATAGCTTTCATTTTTTACGACAGATAGAGGGCTCTGGAGGGCGTTTAAGTTTTGTTGCAATACTTTACAACACAGGCCTTTATTACATCACTCAAAGCACCTATATTATTAAAACAATTAGCCTTTTAGTTCTATCTCTGACCGTTCTTTATTTTTACTTATTTATAAAAAACCTAACGAAATCAAGAGATTTTGCCTTGTTAGTCGCTTTATTAATTCCTGTTTTTTTTCAAATAAGACCTTGGCATGACCCAATAATTGCATTCACATTCTTATTTCCCTTAGTTTTTTTACTAATTTTCTCTTCGTTAGTGTCCTTTCAATATGCATTAAAAATCAATAATATTTATTATAAATTTGTATCTTGTATCTTGTATTTCCTAGCCTGTTTTATGTATGAAATAGCATATTTCCTTTTCCCGTTATTTTTACTAGCAGCTTTAAATCAAAAAGAAGAAACTTTTTCCAAGAATAATTTATATATTTCTATAAAGAAATCTTTTCCACAGATGTTTATAGGAATTTTTTCTATCTTATGGGTGCTTTTCTATAAATATTTTGGTGGTGAGGATAATTGGAGAACCAATATTGCATTTTCAGAAGATTTCTTTTATGCCTTTTATTATCAATTAACTGCAAGCTTTCCATTAAGTTTTTGGTTTTTTAATGCTGATTGGAGTAGTTTGAAGTTTAAATATTTTGATTTTTTTATTATTTTAATTACACCATTCTTATTGTATTTTTTTTCAAAGAAAATTTTTTCAACCAAGAAATCTAAACTACCAATTATATCGATACTTTTTATTACCTTTATACTTTGGGTTTTTCCTGCTGTTATTACCGCTCTATCTGGTCATCAAATTGAGCTTAAAAATGCGGGGATGGGTTTTGGATATCTTCCAGTGTTTTTTCAATACTTTGGTACTTGTTTACTTCTTTCACTGGTTATTTATAAGATATTTTATAAATATATTGGAAACAAAAATCTCGTTATTTCAATTTTTGTCCTTATCTTTTCTCCTTTATTTGTAATTAACTATGCCTATAATCAGGATGTTGCTCTGAGTGGAGACGTTGTATTTAAGCATCCTCGTAACCTCCTTATTTCGGCGCTAGAAGCTGGCTTATTAGAGAAGGTTAATGAAGAGGATATTATTTTTAGACCTGGATATTATCATTCTGATTATTATACTGGCTACTATTCTGTCCTTGGAATAAGAGTCAATATGTGTGACACCAGGTTTTTACCGACATTTGAAAAATACTCAAGTGACTTTGATAAGTGTTTTGAAGATGGGTTTGGTAATGGTGACACGTTTAAATATAAAAAACTGGACGATGTAACCATACTTGAGCCAAATCATAAAGCTTGGTTTGTTTCTTATGAGTATGAAAAAAGGGGAAATGGAGGTTATGTATATTTTGCTCAAATAGATGAAATGATAGTTGAGGAAGCTGATGTTATGAAAATTCTTGCTGCTCCTGTTTCTGATGTCTATGTGTATAGCTTAGAAACAAATTCAATAGAAAAGCTAAATATTCCAAAAGGTAAAAAATTTGATATGAATAAGTTTAGCGAGGATAGATCACTAGTTTATTCGATTAGAAAAAATGGAAGAACACCAGTGGATATTGATAAATATATATATGATCCAATTTCATTCTCATGGAGTGATCAAGTGTATCCTAGGGAAGGGGATTCTGAAAATAATTTAAGATGGACAAGTGGTTTTGCAGAATTAAAAATTTTTAATTTATCTAGTGAAGAAAAAAAAGTTAATTACTCCTTTTCAATAAGCTCACCAACGGGAAGAAATTCAGTTATAACCATAAATGATCAGGATTATAATTTAGCTGCGGGCGCACATCTTCCTGTATCAAATGAGGTTGTAGTTGGAAGAAAACCATTTAAATTGGAAATTTATTCAGATGATTTACCGATAGATAACGGCGATCCAAGAAATATTGTCTTTGGGATTTTTAACTATAAACAATGGGTAGATACTAAAAAAAATGAGACAAAAGCTACTTTAGAAAAAAATTCAATATATCCTTCTTATGGCCCTGGATGGCATAGTGATGAAAAGACACATAGGTGGTCAAATAAAAGAAATCCTATTATTTATTTAAATAGTCCATTTGCATTAGATAAAAACTTACTGCTAAGTTTTAAATTAGGCACTGTTTTAAATAATTCAGTTAGAATAATTTTTAACGGGAAAGAAGTAGGGCCTCTTAGATATATCACCCCAAAAAATTCCTTGAGTATTGGTCCAATTAATTTAGAAGTAAAGACTGGTATCAATGTTTTGGAATTTAGAGCAACTGAAAACCCTTCTAAACCAAAAAATGGTGATCATAGAGTTTTGGGTATTTCTATTTCTGATTTAAATTTAGAGGTAAATGAAAATTAAGATTTACCAAGAAAGATTAAAATAATTCAACAGGAGGCATTAGAAATGAAGAAGGCACTTATAACAGGTATTACTGGACAGGATGGAGCATACCTTGCAGCCTTCTTACTTAAAAATAATTATCAAGTCTTTGGGTCTTACCGACGCTCAAGCTCCTCTAATTTTTGGAGATTAGACTACCTAAAGGTTTCTAATCATAAGAATTTATCTTTAATAGAATGTGATTTAAATGACCAAGGATCAGTTTTAAATTGTGTTAAAAAAATAATACCTGATGAAATATATAACTTAGCAGCACAAAGTTATGTTGCCGTTAGTTTTGATCAACCATATCTAACATCTATGACTACAGGGCTTGGAGCGTTGAACATTCTTGAGGCCATAAGGCATACCAATAAAAATATTAAATTTTACCAAGCAAGTTCATTTGAAATGTTCGGCAAGGTATTAGAAACACCTCAAAACGAAAAAACACCCTTTTATCCAAGAAGTCCATATGGTGTAGCTAAAGTCTATGCTCACTGGATGACAATAAATTACAGAGAATCTTATGATATCTTTGCTTCAAATGGCATTTTGTTCAATCACGAAAGCCCTATTAGAGGTTTAGAATTTGTAACAAGAAAGATAACAGATAGTATTGCTAAAATTAAGCTAGGATTGCTTGATTGTTTGGAAATAGGGAATATGGATTCAAAAAGAGATTGGGGTTATGCCTATGATTATGTTGAGGGGATGTATAAAATCTTACAACATGAAAGAGCCGATAATTATGTATTAGCAACGAATAAAACCGAAACGGTAAGGAACTTTCTAACTTACACTCTAGACACTTTAGATTTTAATTATGTTTTTGAAGGTAAAAATGAAAACGAAGTATGTATAAACAAAGACAATAATAAAGTTATATGCAAAGTTAATAAATCATTTTATAGGCCTTCGGAAGTTGATTTACTAAAGGGAGATTACTCAAAAGCAAAAAAAGAATTAAATTGGGAACCTAGAACTGACCTCAAAAAATTAGTTGAGATAATGACAGATGCAGATTATCAAAGGAATAAGTCAGGAACAGTTTATTAATACCTTTATTTGTATTAAATGGATATCTTATTGAAATGTTTATTAATCCTCCTTTATAGAATATGAGGGTGCTACTAAATGCTCTTAGTCTAATCAATCGAAAGACTGGAATTGGTGAATATACACAAAATATTTACGAAGAGCTTTCAAAAAATAAAAAAATCGACATAGATTTGTTTGTTGGAAATAAAGTACTTGGAAATTTAGGGGATACCCTTAACCCTTCACCAAGTAATGTAACAATTCGAAACTTTATTAGAGATAGAATTCCATTTTCATATGAGGTCGCAAGATCTATAAGACAGTTAGGTTTTAATAAAATACTGAATAAAAATTCTTATTCTATTTATCATGAGCCAAACTTTATAAGTCTTAATTCTAATATTCCTGTTGTATTGAATATTCATGATCTATCATGGATCTCTTATCCTCAAACGCATCCAAATAGAAGGGTAAAAAGTTTAAAAAAATATGTGCCCATATCATTAAAGAAATCAAAAAAAATAATTGTTGATAGCCATTTTATTAAAAATGAGTTATTGAATTATTTTGATATAAATGAAAATGATGTTCATGTTATTTATCTCGCAAGTAAGTATACGTTTAAGACCTATAAAAATAATCTTGAAGATTTTCTTTTAGCAAATAACTTAACTTATAAAAAGTTTTTTATTTGTGTTGGAACTTTGGAACCGAGAAAAAATTTAACTAATTCTATAAAGTCTTATCTATTATTACCAAAATCAATTAGAAAAAAATATCCATTATTAATAATTGGTGCATATGGATGGAAATTTGATAAATCTTCATTTGATATTGATGAAACAGTTAAATTCATAGGTTATGTTGAAGACCAGGCACTTGAATATCTATACCATGGAGCTCTTGCGCTGCTTTATCTATCAGTTTACGAGGGTTTTGGCCTTCCGCCCCTTGAAGCAATGTCATGTAAGACTGTGACAATAACAAGTAATAAAGGTACCTTAAAAGAACTTTATGCAGACAGTTCTATTTCCGTAGATCCAAATGATTGCTTCTCAATAAAGCAAAACATGCTTAAGTTAATTGAGGATAAAGGTTTCCAATTATATTTTTCTGATAAAGGTTTTGCTTATTCTAAAAGCTTTTCTTGGAATAAAACTGCCAATAAAGTTCTAGATTTATATAAAGAAATTTTAAGCTAATTTTTTAATATATCTTTATATAAATTATTAAATGATAAAAGCATCCTTTCTTCGGTAAACAATTTTTTGTATCTAGCATATGCATTATTGCTCATTACCTTCATTTTCTCTTTGTTACTTAAGAGTTTATTTATTTTAATAGCAGTTCGTTGAGCATCTATAGATTTGGTATTTATTCCTGTTATGCCATTTGGGTTTACATAATTAACTCCAGAACCAACTATTTCTTCTGAGTAAATTGGTAATTTATGCATCAGGGCTTCGATGAGTGAAATTCCAAATGATTCCTGTCTATTAATTGAAAAACAACAATATAAATTAGAATTTTTTAAGAGGAAGGCAAGATCTTCATTTGAAATATTATTTAAAATTTTTACTTTTTTTTGTAATTTATTTTTTATAATTTTTTGTGAAAGACTATTTTCTAATGGACCATTTCCTACAATTAAAATAATACAATCTTCACTTAAAAAATTTCCAACTTCAACTAACTTATCAAAACCTTTATATTCAATCAACCTTCCCACAGAAATAATTATTTTCTTTTGTCTTAATTCTTTTACCAATACTTTAATTTTATTTGAGATTATATTTTGAGTATTTTGATTTTTTTTAATGCCATAGGGGATTAAAGAAATTTTATTTTTATACTTTGAAAGTATTTTTGATGATTCGTAATAGTTTTGTGTTGCACATACAATTTTAGCTGCTTTATTTAATATTAAATTTTCAATGGGTTTTATAATAAAACGAAAATTATGATAGTGAATGATATCACTATGCCAATGCACAATAATTTTTCTTCTGAATGGTAATAATAAGACCATAAAAGCTAGGATATTTGGAGCATGTACATGCACAATATCTGATTTTAATAATCCTTTGATTCCCTGGTATATATAATTAAAGCTAAAAGGTTGAGAGTAGCTTTCAAATAAGGTTTTGCAGATTATAACGTTTAGATTTCTTTTTCTTATATTTGGTGTGAATTTGTTTGAAAATGCAATAATAGTAATTTTAGAGTTTTCATTATTGCTTGCAAAAATAGAAGTAATTTTTTCTATTCCTCCCTTGTGTGGAGGAAAAAATTTAGCTAAATGAACTATTTTTTGATTAATCATTAGAATTAAATCTTAGGTGAAATAATTTCCAATTCTACTACATGTTTTTAGAATTTCTGAGTCAAAATATCGATTTTAAGTTAAGAGATAATAATGTATTATTAAGCGCATGAAAGCAGTTATATTAGCAGGCGGACTTGGAACTAGGATATCAGAAGAATCAATCTCCAAGCCAAAACCCTTAATAGAAATTGGAGATATGCCAATTATTTGGCATATTATGAAACTCTATTCATTTTATGGTATCAATGAGTTCATTATCTGTTGCGGATACAAAGGGTATTTAATTAAGGAATATTTTTCAAATTATTATCTTCACAGTTCTGATGTCACAATAAATTTAAAAAATAACTCAATAGATATCAAAAAAAAGAATTCTGATCCTTGGTCAATAACTTTGATTAATACTGGTGATTTTTCTCAAACAGGTGGAAGATTGTTAAGAATAAAAGATCAAATCGACGATACCTTTTGTATGACTTATGGTGATGGGGTTTCAAATGTTAATATAGCGCAACTCTTAGACTTTCATAAAAAACAATCAACCCTAGGTACCATAACAGCAGTGCAACCACCTGGTCGTTTTGGTGCGTTAAAAATTAAAAATGATTTAGTAGAAGGCTTTATTGAGAAACCGCAGGGAGATGGAGGGTGGATAAATGGTGGATTTTTTGTTTTAGAGCCTAAAATATTTGATTATATTGAAAATGATTCAACAATTTGGGAGCAACAACCACTCAGAAATCTTGCGAAAGAGGGGCAATTAAGCTCTTTTTTCCATAAAGGTTTTTGGCGACCAATGGATACAATGAGAGATAAAATTGACTTAGAGGAGTTATGGAAAAAAAATCCTCCTTGGAAAGTATGGTAGTTTAGAATGGATAAAGTTAATTTATTTCCAGATAAAAATTTTTGGAATGGAAAAAACGTTTTTATTACAGGACATTCTGGCTTTAAGGGTGGCTGGTTATCACTTTGGCTTAGTCAGCTTGGTGCAAACGTTACCGGATACTCCTTAGAACCAAATACCGACCCTTCTTTTTATAACGCATGTGATATTGGGTCAGTAACAAATTCTATTTTCGGAAATATTCTTGATTATAAAAAATTAGAATCATCAATCATTAATGCTAAACCAGAAATTATAATTCATATGGCAGCTCAGGCTCTTGTCCTCGAGTCGTATAAAAACCCTCTGGATACATACAAAACTAATATTATTGGAACATTAAATATTTTAGAGATTATTAGAAATAAAAGTTATGTAAAAGCTTTTATAAATGTAACAAGTGATAAATGTTATGAAAATATTGAAAAACAGTATTCCTACAAAGAGACTGATCGCATGGGTGGGCATGACCCATATAGTTCAAGTAAGGGTTGTTCAGAGCTAGTTACGTCAGCTTATAGGCTTTCTTTTTTTAATGAAAATAGTGATAAATCCTCTTTAACATCTATTGCTTCAGCTAGATCGGGAAATGTAGTAGGTGGAGGTGATTGGTCTGCAGATAGGTTAATCCCAGATTTTTTTAAAGCGGTTTCTCAAAAAAAAGCTATGCACATAAGGCATCCTAGTGCAACCAGACCTTGGCAGCATGTTTTGGAGCCTATTAGAGGTTATCTGATTTTAGCTGAGCTTATGTTTAAAAATGAAGGTTACAGTGAAGCTTGGAATTTTGGGCCAAATAATAAAGATACTTCAACTGTTAAAAATGTTCTTGAAGAATTGGCTTTGCAGTGGAATGAGGATGTAGATATAAGTTACAGTAAAGACAGATCCAAACAACATGAAGCTAATTTGTTAAATTTGGATATCTCAAAAACAACATCAAAGTTGAATTGGCATCCTCTGTTAACAATTAAGAATACAATTGCATTTACTTGTGAGTGGTATAGGAATTTTTATTTGGAGGATAATAATATGCAATTATATACTTTAGATCAGATAAAAAAATACGAATCTTTGTTAAAATGATTCATATTTAAACCAAACCCCTCTTTAAACTCTTTTAATTAACAATTACATAAAAAAACAAAATGGATCAAACTAATAAAATAAATAATATACTAAGCTCAGTAAAGAATTTTGCAAACGAGAAATATTCTTCTGAGAATAGCTTTGTACCTGGCGAGACATTCATACCAGCTTCTGGCAAGGTAATTGACCACGAAGAAATTACTTCAATGGTTGAGGCGTCCTTAGATGGTTGGCTAACAACTGGTAGATTTAATGATGATTTTCAAAAAAAATTATCAAATTTCTTAGGTATTAAGTATTTATTAACCACAAACTCAGGATCTTCGGCAAATTTACTTGCTTTTACTGCACTAACATCACCAAAACTTAAAGATAGGGCAATAAAAAAGGGTGATGAGGTAATTACTGTTGCTGCTGGCTTCCCAACGACTGTAAATCCAATAATTCAATTTGGAGCTATTCCTGTATTTATTGATGTTGATTTGCTAACTCATAACATTGATGTTGATAAAATTGAACCAGCAATAAATGAAAAAACTAAGGCAATTGTTATTGCTCATTCATTAGGTAATCCTTTCAATTTAAAAAAGGTGGTTGATTTATGCAAGAAATATAAATTATGGTTGATTGAAGACAATTGTGATGCACTCGGTTCAAAATATAATGGACAATATACTGGAACGTTTGGTGATATTGGAACCCTCAGCTTTTATCCTGCTCACCATATAACGATGGGTGAGGGGGGAGCAGTATTTACTAATCAACATGAGTTAAAAAAAATAATTGAGTCATATCGAGACTGGGGTAGGGATTGTTATTGTGAGCCAGGTAAAGACAATACGTGTGGTAAAAGATTTGATTGGCAATTAGGAGATTTACCTCACGGTTACGATCATAAGTATACCTATAGCCATATAGGATTTAATTTAAAAATCACTGATATGCAGGCAGCTTGTGGCTTAGCTCAACTTAATAAGCTCGATTTTTTTATACAAAAAAGAATAGATAATTTTAATTATTTATTAAATAGACTTCAAAGTTGTAAAGATTTCATTGATCTTCCGGTAGCAACTGAAAATTCAGAACCTTCTTGGTTTGGTTTTCCTATTACTATGAAAGAAAACTCACCTGTAAGAAGGCTTGACCTTATCGAGTTTCTAACTCAGAAAAATATTGGAACTAGACTTCTGTTTGCAGGAAATTTAACAAAACAACCTTCAATGAAGGATATAAAATTTAAAATCTTCGATAATCTAAATAATACAGATAGAATAATGAATCATACTTTTTGGATAGGTGTTTATCCAGGGCTGACAGAAGAAATGCTATCTTATGTAGCTGATAATATTGAACAATTTTTAGGAGTTAAATTTGAATGAATTCTTTACTTCCAGAAAATTTAGTAGTTTTAGAAATTGCTAATAATCACATGGGTGATGTGCAACATGGTATTAATTTGATTAAAGAGTATTCAAAGGTGTGTAAAAAATATCCTCAGTTTAATTACGCATTTAAACTTCAGTATAGGCATCTTGATAGTTTTATTCATGAAGACTATAAAGAAAGATTTGATTTAGGCTACATTAAAAGATTTCAGGAAACTAGATTAAATGAGGAGGATTTTGATTTATTGATAAATTGCATTAAAGACAATAAAAATTTTGCTATGGTTACTGCTTTTGATAACGAATCATATAATTTAATTAAAAAGCAGCCAATAGATATTGTGAAAATTGCAAGTTGTTCATTCGGTGACTGGCCACTTCTTGAATCAGCTGCTCAGTTAGATTTACCCATAATAGCTTCTACTGCAGGGGCTAATCTAGAAACAATAGACAATGTAATTTCTTTTTTTAGTAATAGGGATAAGGATTTTGCGATAATGCACTGTGTCGCACAGTACCCAACGCCAGATAAAAATATGAATTTATCACAGATAGATTTTCTTAAAAAAAGATATTCTGATGTAAGAGTAGGATTCTCAACTCATGAGGATCCTGGGTCAACTGACATGATAAAAATGGCAATATCAAAGGGAGCTGATATTTTTGAAAAACATATAGCTTTACCAACAGAGGAGTATCCTATTAATAAATATTCAGTTGACCTTAATCAGTTTGAGGATTGGCTGAAGGCTGCTAGCTTCGCACAAAATGTTTGTGGTGAGGCTAATAAAAGAGTTCTAGATAACAAAGATGAGCAAAAGAGCTTAAAATCTTTGCAAAGGGGCGTATTTTTTAAGGCTAGCCTAGATACAGGACATGTTGTAACACCCGATGATGTATATTTTGCATTTCCATCAGAAGAGGACCAATATACTGCGAATGACTTCTCAAAATACTCGATGTTTACATTAACTAAAAATGTAACAAAAAACCAATCTTTGAGTAGAAAAAATTCTAAAAATATTAATTCTAGAAAAAATCTTGAAAAAATTGTAAATCAGGTAAAGAAGATAGTATCTGATGCAGATATTAAACTTCCAAATAAAATTATTTTAGAAATTTCTCATCATTATGGTATTGAAAAATTTGATAAATTTGGTATGTGCATATTTACTTTAATCAATAGAACTTACTGTAAAAAATTATTAATTTGTTTCGCCGGCCAGAATCACCCAGAGCAATATCATACAAAAAAAGAGGAAACCTTTAGGTTGCTTTATGGCGATGCAACTTTAATTCTTGATGGTAAAGAAAGTATATTGAATCCTGGCGATATAGTTACTGTAGAAAAAGAAGTTAGGCATGAATTTTCAAGTAAAAGTGGCTGTATTATTGAAGAAATATCTGATACACATTTCAAGGATGACTCTTTTTATTCGGATGATGCAATAAACAAAAATATGGATCGAAAGACTCATGTTACCTTCTTTTCAAATTCGTAGTTTATAAGCATAAACTAAATGCATTTATCAATTAAAAAAGAAAAAAAAGTAAGAGTCGCTGACTTTATTATTGAATACCTGAGGAAAATTGGAATTAATTATATTTTCTTGGTGCCTGGTGGTGGTGCAATGTTTTTAAATGATGCAGTCGCTAAATGTAAAAATATGAAGTTTATTGCTAATCAAAATGAACAGGCATCTACAATCTGTGCAGAGGCATTTTCCAGAATTAATGAAGAATTAGGGGTTGCAATGGTCACAACTGGACCAGGATCAACAAATGCAATTACGGGCGTAGCTGGTGCATGGATTGAGTCTGTTCCATTGTTGGTAATTTCAGGACAAGTAAAGAGAGAAGATTTAAAGTTAGATAGTGGAGTTAGGCAAAAAGGACCCCAAGAAGTAGATATAACATCAATTGTTCAAAGCATTACAAAGTATGCTAAAACAATACAAAAACCAACTGATATTAAGTATGAGCTGGAAAAAGCTATTTTTTTGGCTAAGGATGGTAGAAAAGGACCTGTATGGTTAGACGTCCCTTTAGATATTCAAGCGACTGTAGTTAATTCAAATATTATAAGAGGCTTTAAAACTAAAGAAGTAAAGGGTAGTAAAAATATTTTAAAGTATGAAAAGATTTTAAAATTAATATATGAAGCAAAAAGACCATTATTTTTAATTGGTCACGGTGTAAGACTGTCCGGTGCTGAGAAAGAATTTAAGAAGCTAATAAAGTTATTAAAAATTCCTACTGTTTTTACATGGAATGCTCTTGACTTAATGGAGCATAAAAATAAATTAAATATTGGAAGGCCGGGGACTGTTGCTCTAAGAGCTGGAAATTTTGCTGTTCAAAATTGTGATTTAATTATTTCAATAGGGGCTAGATTAGACAATGTAGTCACTGCGTATAATCCAAAAAACTTCGCAAGATATGCTAAAAAAATTATAGTAGATATTGATGCTGCTGAATTAAAAAAATTCACTCATAAAGTAGATTTTAAAATTCAAAGTGATGCAAAAAGCTTTATATATCAACTTTTAAAAAAGGTGGATAAAAAAAAATTAGCTAACTATAGTGAATGGATTAAAAAATGTAATAGTTGGAAAAGCAAGTATTGCTTAAACGATGGAGTACCATTTCCAAAAAAGGGAATAATAAGTCATTTTCAATTAGTTGATAAATTATCTGATGCAATACCTGAAAATTCTTTAGTTGTAACTGGAAGTTCCGGTTTGGCTGTAGAGTCTTTTTATACTGCTTTTAGAAATAAGAAAAATCAAAGAATTTTTCTAACATCAGGTCTTGGTTCTATGGGTTATGGTATTCCCGCCCTTATTGGCTCATCTGCTGCTACAAAAAAGAAAAATATCTTTGCTATTGAAAGTGATGGTAGTTTGATGATGAATATTCAGGAGTTAGCTACATTAAAATCACTCGATAGAATAGTTAAAATTATAATAATGAATAATAATGGATATGCATCGATAAGGAACACACAAAATAATTACTTTAAAGGAAGATCAATTGCAACTGATTCATCAAGTCAATTAAATATACCTCCAATAAAAGATTTAGCAAAAGCCTTCAATATTAAGTCAATCCAGATAAATAGAATTGAAGAACTTGAAAAAAAACTTAAACTTATAGTTGATTTTAAAGAATCAATTATTTGTGAAGTTATGCTTAAAAAAGATGATATTCTCTGGCCAAAATCTGCAGCAATTCCTCAAAAAAATGGCTCAATGATATCAATGCCACTTGAGGATATGAGTCCACTTCTATCAAGAGAAGAATTAAAACAACAAATGATTTATCCGTTAAGCAAAGAATCAATGAAAATAAAAAATTGATATGAATAATTGTAGATCATGTGGAGCTGAACTCTTTGAGACACCATTACTAACTTATAAAAATTCTCCTGAATCTGCACAAAATTTTATTAATAATTTAACATCTTCAAATGATGCGCCAGTTACACTTAAAATTTACCAGTGTTCAAAATGTGGATTAATCCAACACAATTCGCAACCTGTAAGTTATTATAAAAAAGTTATAAGAGCTGTTTCTTTTTCTAAGGAAATGACGGATTTTCGTTTGCAGCAATTAGATGACTGGCTACAAAAATATTCTCTAAAAAATAAATCTATACTCGAGGTGGGAAGTGGTAGGGGCGAATACTTAGATTTATTCAAAAAAATTGGTGTGAAAAAGGTTTTTGGGCTTGAGTTTGAGAAGAGCAATATTGAGTACATCTTATCTCAAGGAAATAATGCCTCTCAAGGTTATCTAGAAGATGGTTTAGAGGACATAAAAGGTCAACCATTTGATGCTTTTGCAATTTTTAGTTTTATGGAGCATTGGCCAAATCTTAAATTAGGAGTCGAAATTTTAAATAAGTTTTTAAATCCAAATGCTTATGGACTAATTGAAGTTCCTAATTTTGATATGATTAAGGCTAAAGGTTTATATACCGAATTTACGGTTGATCATATATTTTATTTTGATCAGAAATCATTATCAAATTTTTTGACTTCCAATGGCTTTGAAATTCTATCAATTAAAAATATATGGAATGATTATATTATATCTGCAGAGGTTGTAAGAAGGGAGCCACTTAATGTAGAAATTTTCAATAAGAAATTTAAAATTATAAAAGTATCATTGAATGATTATTTAGATGAAATCAATGCTAATAAAACAGTGATATGGGGGGCAGGGCATCAGGCATTAACAGTTATTTCATTATCAAATATTAAGAAAAAAATTAGTTATATAGTTGATTCTGCAACATTTAAGCAAAATAAATACACCCCAGAATCACACTTATTAATAAATAAACCTGACTTTATGCTTAAAGACAAACCAGAGTCTATTATTGTGATGGCAGCTGGTTTTTCTGATGAGATTGTAAAAATTATTAATACTAAATATCCTTTCATACAAAATATTGCCGTTTTACGTGAAGATAATCTAGAGATTATCAAATGAGTAAATCATTAAATAAGCTTTTATTGGAGATTGAACATTATATTGATGATCCCAGAGAAGGGTTAACAGAGGAAATATTTTATTTTATAAGTAAATTAACACCATTAGTAAACGTAGATTTATTAATAAAGAATGAATTAAATGAGACGTTGTTGACATGGCGTGATGATAAATTTTATGGGCCTGCTTGGCATATTCCTGGTGGAATAATTAGGTTTAGAGAAAAATTTGATTCAAGAATTTTGAAAGTTGCAAGAAAAGAACTCGGGGCTGAGGTGACACATGAAGAACACCCCATTGCTATAAGAGAACTTTTCGCAAAAGGGCGTGATATTAGAGGTCACTTCATTTCATTGCTTTGTCCTTGCAGATTAAAAACAAGTATCAAGGCAGATCAGTTCTTGGAAGGTAAACCTAAACATGGACAGTGGGCTTGGCATAAAAATGCTCCTGACAATCTTCTTGCAAATCAACTAACTTTTTCTAAGTATATTAATGAAGACTTCAAATATTAATATTGATATAAGTGATGATATAAAATTCATTACATCAAAGCTGCTTGGGGACGTTGCATATCTAAAAAATAAGAATGTACTCGTGACAGGTGCTACAGGTTTTTTTGGAATTTGGATGTTGTCTATATTTCATGACCTTAATGAAAATTATGGATGTAATATCAATGTTAATGCTTTAAGTAGAGACCCTGAGAATTTCTTAAAAAATAATCCAATTTTTGTCGGAAAAATAAATTTTATAAAGTCTGATATCAGAAATTTTTCAATTGGCAGTCAGAAAATTGACTATTGTTTTCATATGGCTACAACAAATGCCTTAGAAACATTTAATAATGAGAGTCAAATTAATAAAATTGATCTTTTGTACGAGGGAACTAAGAATTTAATGGAGCAGCTAATCAAGGCAAATGTTAAAAAAATAATTTTTACATCTTCTGGCGTAACTTATGGCTCACTGTCATCTCAAAATGATTATATTGAGTCTTCAGTAAAAGCACCAATAACAACTGATATTTCCTCAGCTCTTGGCGAGGGAAAAAGATTGGCTGAGTATGTAATAGCTTATTACTGTGATAAACATAAAATATCATTTAATATTGCTAGATGTTTCTCTTTCGTAGGCCCTTACCTTCCTCTAAATATTCACTATGCAATTGGTAACTTTTTAAATGATGCGTTGTATGAAGAAACAATTACTGTCAAAGGGACTGGAAATGATATTAGGTCATATTTATATATAGCTGATGCAATGATATGGTTATTTAAAATGCTCATTTCTGGAACAGATAATAAAATATACAACGTTGGCTCAAGTGAAAAAATATCAATTAGAGAATTAGCTATTAAAGTTAAAGACCTAGTTTCTCCAAGTAAAAAAATTATGTTTTTAAATCAGAATAATAAAAATGATAATTTTGATCGAAGTATTTATGTTCCAAACAATAAAAAAATCATAAATGATTTAAAAGTCGATGAGTGGCATAGCATTGAAGACTCAATAATAAAAACTGCTCAAATAATATCAAAATAAGAACATAATTCAATTATGCCAGAAACAATTCATATTTTAATACCTACATTTAATAGGTCTAATTTAATTAAGGAAACAATAGATTCTGTTATAAATCAGTCTTATAAATTTTGGGTCTTAACAATTGTTGATAATAATTCATCTGATAATACAATTAAGATGTTAAAAAAAAATTACCAAAGACTTATTAATCAAAAAAAAATTATAATTCAGACTCACGATAATTTTGTTATTCAAGCAGATAATTGGTCAAGATGTATAAGTTATATTGGTGATTATAAGTACTTTAAGTTATTAGGTTCTGACGATATGTTGGACAAGAATTTTCTTTTTATAGCAATTAATACACTCGAAAAAACAGATGATGCAATCGCTGGTTTTACTTCAGGAATTAGGT
>JAQWQF010000008.1 GCA_029244935.1 Methylophilaceae bacterium
GGCGCTTTAACAACTGCTTCAGACTTAGTTTTCTACGGTACTTTAGATCGTTGGTTTAAAGCTCTTGACGCGAAAAGCGGTAAAGAACTTTGGAAATTCCAAGTTGGTTCAGGTGTGATTGGTAATGCATTCACATATGCAAACAAAGGTAAACAACACGTTGGTGTGCTTTCAGGCATCGGTGGTTGGGCTGGCGTTGCAATGAACTTAGGTTTAACTAATCCTACAGACGCTCTTGGCGCTGCTGGTGGTTATGCTGAACTAACAAAATACAACGCTGCTCCTGGCGGCGGTGCATTAACAGTATTTAGCCTATAATCAGATCGAAAGATCTTTTGTAGAACTAATTACAGTTAAGTTAGTCTTAAAACACCCTACTTCGGTAGGGTGTTTTTTTTTACCTAAATGGAATTGAAATATTAAAGATTATCATTAGGTGATACATGCCAATTTAAATGTATAATTGAGCCCAACAAAATTAAGGAAATATTATGTTTAAAATTATATTAAAAGTTTTTTTACTGGTAGCAATAAGTTTTCCAGTATTTGCTGATAGTGTTGATACAGACATTGGTCGTCCTGGACAAGCAATGAGAGTTCCAAAAGACAATGAATTTAAAGTATGTGCTGATCCAAATAACCTACCTTTTTCAAATAAAAATCTAGATGGATTTGAAAATAAAATAGCCGCAGTTCTAGCTAAAGATCTAAAGAAAGAATTAAGTTTTCAATTTTGGCCAGATCGTTTCGGCTTTATCAGGAATACGTTAAAGGCCAGGAGATGTGACGTTTTGATTGGAACATCAACTGCGGTTGATATGGTTAAAACATCAACCCCATATTACCGGTCAGGTCATGTATGGATTTATAGGAAAGATAGCGGATATAACATCAAAGATTGGAAGTCACCAGATTTAAGAAAAGCGACCATAGGAATTGTTGATAAAAGTCCTGTAGCAATGTCTCTACATATGAACGATTTAATGGCAAATGCTAAGCCATATAGATTGATGAGAGATTTAACAAAAGATCCAGGTCAACTTGTAACTCACGTAGAGGAAGGAAAAATAGATATTGCAATTATGTGGGGACCAATAGGTGGATATTATGCTAAAAAATCATCAGTACCAATGGAAGTAGTATTGATTCCAGAATTTGAAAATACTAAACTTTCAGGTAAAACATATTGGAACATTTCAGCTGCAGTGCGCCATGGTGAAAACGATCGTTTAAAGATGATTGAAGGCGCAATTGCACGAAATAAAGATAAGATTTTAAAAATTCTAGATGATTTTGGTGTTCCTCATACGGAACCTGAATTTAATAATAAATTAGATGGAAAAAAGTAAATAAATTTTTTTCATCAAAAGCAGTGACAAAAAAATAAAAAAAAAGTAAGATTAGCGATTAAGAATTAAATAATCATCGTTTTATTTAACCCCTTATTTTTTGAAACTATTTGCTAGTTTGTTGTCATACAGATGTAGGGCAATAGAACTAAAATTAGGAGAAACTATGTTAGCAAAAAAGATTTTAATATCAACATTACTCGCATCCCTTATTGGTTTTACAGGTATGGCAAATGCGCAAATTAAATTAGTTAAAACTACGGATGGTTCAGAGCTAAAAATAACTGATCCAAAATCTTTTGGTGATACTAAGAAAAAAGATAATGTAATGACAGCAGCTGAAACTGAGTTTTTAAAGACAGGTAAAAATATTTATATTGGTGACGCTGAAGCTATCAAGCGTGGTAAGAAGAGATTTGGATGGTGGTCATGTACCCAATGTCACGGACCAACTGCTGGCGGTCAAGTTGGACCAGGCTTACTAGGCCCAACATTTAGATACCCTAAAGATGCCACTAATAAAGGTATGTTTGAAACTGTATGGGCTGGCTCTAACGGGGGTATGGGTGGAAAAGGATACGGTATTATGGCAGCAGATGATGGTATGACTGTTGATGAGCTCCTGAAGACAATTGCTTGGATTCGTGCTCAATCAGATTCTGGTCTTACTGGAAACGAAGGTTTATAAGTTAAGTTACAAAGCAGAAACATAATTTAAAAAAGACTGAGTTATAATGACTCAGTCTTTTTTTTATCTATTCGATAAATGCCTCAATTTTATATAAGCTTACTTTTTATTTTTTTGTTAATCTCATGTTCTGAGTCACCTCAAGAAGAAGTGAAAAATATTAAATTACATTCCGGAACAGCGAATAAAAATTTAGTATTAATTGAACAAAAAAAATATGATACTGATAAATCTGTGAGAGTGACTTTTAAAAAAACTACTGACGGGAGCAATATAAAAATTCCCATTGAATGGTTTCATACAAAAGCTGCTAAAGAATTCTTAAATAGTGGAAAAAATAATTATATTGGTAATCCTGAAATGATTTCCCAAGGAAAAAAAAGATATAACATGTGGTCATGTTCGCAATGTCATGGACCAACAGCAAGAGGTCAAGTTGGACCAGGTTTAACAGGCCCTAATTTCAAGTATGCAAAAAATGCAACAAATATAGGTATGTTTGAAACTATATGGGCAGGAACCAATGGTGGTATGGGAGCTAAAGGATTTGGTTTAATGACATCAGATGATGGAATTAAACCAGATGAATTATTAAAAATAATTGCATTCATTAGAAGCAATGGTAAATTAGGCGGAAATCAATAATATAAATGGATAATAAAAAACATAAAATTGTAATCATAGGCGGGGGGGCTGGAGGCTTAGAGCTAGCTACTAAACTTGGAGATACCCTGGGAAAACAAAAAAAAGCTGAAATTACCTTAGTTGATGCTAAGAAGACACATATATGGAAACCATTACTCCATGAGATTGCAGCGGGCAGTTTAAATGCAGATAAAGATGAACTAGATTATTTAGCTCAAGCTCATTGGCATCATTTTAATTTTCGACTAGGCTCCATGGATGCTTTAAATAAAGAAAAAAAAGAGATTTCTTTAGCTCCCTTTATCGCTTTAGATGGATCAGAAATTATTCCTCGAAGAAGGTTTAGCTATGACACATTAATTATTTCTGTAGGGAGCACAATTAATGATTTTGGAATAGATGGGGCTGCTGAATATGCAATTGCATTAGATAATCAGAAGCAAGCACAAAAATTTCACCAGAAACTTCATAACGCTATCTTGAAAGCTCAAACTCAAAAAGATGTAATTAGTCAAGGTCAGCTAGAAGTTGTCATTGTGGGAGCAGGTGCAACAGGAGTTGAATTAGCTGCAGAGCTTCATAAAGCAACGCGGGAGATGACAGCATATGGGTTAGATAAAATTAATCCAGATAAGGATATTAGAATTTCTTTAATTGAGGCAAGTGATCGATTATTGCCTGCTCTTCCAGAAAGAATGAGTTCTTCTGTTAATCGAGAACTAAAGAAGTTAAATGTAAATCTATATTTGGGAGAGAGAGTAACTAACGTATCTACTGAAGGGGTTATGACTCATACAGGGCGATTTATTCCTTCTGCATTAGTTGTCTGGGCGGCAGGTATTAAGGCCCCAGAATTTCTAAGAAATTTGGGTTTAAAGGTTAACGGAATAAATCAGATCATAGTGAAATCAACACTTCAATCTATGGATGATGATTCTATTTTCGCATTTGGTGATTGCGCGGCTTGTCCCGTTAAACCAGGTGCTAAAGAGTTTGTTCCGCCAAGAGCTCAATCTGCTCACCAACAAGCATCTTTATTAAAAAAAACTATGAAGCGTTTGATAACAAGCAATAATAATCTTCCTCAATATAGTTATAAGGATTATGGGTCATTAGTTAACCTCGGTCGATACTCTACCGTAGGAAATCTGATGGGTTCCTTAACAGGTGGGAGTATGTTTATTGAGGGGCTTGTTGCTAGAGCAATGTACCTTATGCTCTATCAAATGCATTTAATGGCACTTCACGGTGTGACTATTGTTTCTTTAAGATTGATTGCAAAGTTTATTACAAGAAGAACTGAAACACATGTTAAATTACATTAATCATTTTTTGCATAGTATTGGCTAGCTACAGTCATTGCTAGGATAACAAAGAATCCAAATATAAATACTATAGCGTTAATAGGTATATTAAATTTAACCATCATTGTATAGGTACCACTAAGGAATAATATCCCTAAATTTTCACTAAAATTCTGAACAGCAATTGAGTGGCCTGCACCAATTAATTTGTGACCTCTTAATTGGAGTAATGCATTAAGTGGAACAATAAGTAATCCACTTAAAATACCAATAAGAATTAAAATAATAGCAGCTGTTTGCCAAGTTTCAATAAAAATTATTGAGCAGACTAGTGTGCCCATAACAATCCCAGCAGGTAAAATTTTAATAGAATCTTTCATTAAAATATAACGAGCTGCAATTATCGCTCCAACTCCAACTCCTAATGCAACAATTGCTGTTAGTAGTGTTGATTTATCAAGACCATAATTTAGAGCATATGCAGCCCATGCAATAATTACGAGTCTAAGTGTTGCGCCGGCACCCCAGAATAATGTTGTAATTGCTAATGAAAGTTGCCCTAAAGGGTCTCTCCATAACCTTCCATAAGAACTAAAAAAATCTTTTATTAGAAGCCATGGATTAGTGTGCTTAATTTTATGGATAATCGGTAGGGTTGGGATATACCGATTAAATATTGCAGCTAGTATGTAGAGGATACTTATTAAAAGTATTGCTAAATTAACATCATAAGAGCCTGCAATTCCACCTATAATAGCACCTAAAATAATAGCGGTTACTGTTAATGCCTCAACCCATGCATTTGCAGGAACTAGAGATTTTTCTGGAAGCAATTCAGTTAAGATTCCATATTTAGCTGGGGAATATGCTGCTGCACCGATTCCGACAATAGCATATGCGTAAAGTGGTTGCATTCCAACTAACATTGCAAGGCATCCAAAAAGTTTTATTCCATTAGAGATAAACATCACTTGACCCTTAGGTCTTGAGTCTGCAAATGCTCCAACAAAAGGAGCAAGAATAATGTAAGCAAGAACAAAGAACTGCAGTAGTAATGGTTGATGCCAGTCTGGTGATTGCATATTAGAAAGTAGTGCTATAGCTGCAAACAATAGAGCATTATCAGCTAATGCAGATAAAAATTGGGCTGAAAGGAAATAGTAAAATCCTTTAGTTGTTATTGGTTCAGAGCGCTTCTGCAGCATGATCCGCTAACCTCGATCTTTCACCTCGCATGAGGGTAATGTGTCCATTATGTTGCCATCCCTTAAAGCGATCCACGACATAAGTAAGCCCTGAACTTCCTTCTGTTAGGTATGGAGTATCAATTTGGGCTATATTGCCTAAACAAACTACTTTAGTCCCTGGACCAGCTCTAGTAATTAAAGTCTTCATTTGCTTTGGAGTTAAATTTTGTGCTTCATCAATAATAAGATATTTACTTAAAAAAGTTCTTCCTCTCATAAAATTGAGAGATTTTACCTTAATTCTGGATCTGATTAAATCCTGAGTAGCAGCATGACCCCAATCTCCTGCAGCATCATCCGTTTTATTTAAAACGTCTAAATTATCATCTAATGCCCCCATCCATGGATTCATCTTTTCTTCTTCTGTCCCTGGAAGAAACCCTATATCTTCTCCAACTGGAACTGTAACTCGCGTCATAATAATCTCACTATATATCTTTTTTTCTAGAACTTGATGCAGTCCAGCAGCCAGAGTGAGAAGAGTTTTTCCTGTTCCAGCTTGGCCTAGTAAAGATACAAAATCAACTTCAGGATCAAGCAATAAGTTCAGTGCAAAATTTTGTTCTTTATTTTTTGCACTAATTCCCCATACATTAAAGTTTGGATTTGCATGGTCCTGGACAACTTGTAATGTAGCAGTATTTCCTTTAACACTTCTAACAATTGCATGAAAAGGTTTATCAAATTCATAGTGTACAAATTCATTTATCAATAAGCTCTGACAAATTGGTCCAGTTATTCGGTAAAACATTTTATTTTCTTCTTGCCAGGATTCCATAGCTTTACTATGAAGCTCCCAAAAATTTTCAGGAAGAGAAGTAGTCCCAGAATAAAGTAATTCTGTATCATCCATTACCTTATCATTAAAATAATCTTCTGCTAAGATGCCTAAAGCTCTAGCTTTAATTCGAATATTAATATCTTTGGAAACAAGGATTACATTTCGTTTTAAATTTTTATTTTTTAAATTATAGACAATACCAAGAATTTGATTATCTGCTTTACTGCCAGCTAGTATTGGTAGATCAAACTCTACTGGGTCTGTTTGAAGAAATAATCGACCAGATACATGATTATTTTTTTCTGACTTAAGTAGGCAGCCTAGCTCAAGATTATTAAGGCTTGAACTCATAATTTCTTCTAGATAGCGGCTTGTTTGCCTAGCATTTCTGGCAACTTCAGTAAGCCCTTTTTTACCATTATCCAACTCCTCAAGAGTTACCATTGGTAGATAAATATCATGTTCTTCGAATCGGAAAAGTGCAGATGGATCATGCATTAATACATTAGTATCCAAAACAAATAGTTTGGTCGTTACTTTTTTAATCATACTTTCCTGTTTGATTTAATTTTTTAAGAATTCTAAAATTTGCTGAATATGGTCATTTACTTTTACAGCTCGCCACTCTTTAATCAATTCTCCTTTTTCATTGATTAAGAATGTACTCCTTTCTATCCCTCTTACTTTTTTACCGTACATATTTTTCATTTTTATGACATTAAATAAATTACATGCAAGTTCATCTGGATCACTCAGTAAGTTAAATGGGAAGTTATATTTTTTTTTGAAGTTCTCATGCGATTTAATACTATCTCGTGACACACCATAAATCTCAACATTTAAATCTTTGAATTGACTATATGCTTCTGTAAAAGCAACTCCTTCATTGGTACATCCTGGGGTTGAGTCTTTGGGGTAGAAATAAATGATTAATTTTTTACCCTTAACATCAGACGGGATCGTGATTGAGCCATTCGTTCCGTCCAGTACCAAGGATGGAACAGTTTTATTTATTTGTAAATCACTCATAAGTTTATCTAATACCTCACAATAATTAAGAAACCTTCTAAGAAATTATAGCTGAAATAGCCCAAAAAAAAGGTATTTAATCTTATATAAATCCTTCCATAAGTTGAACATTTACTATACCCCCACAATCAATTGAGTTTTCATGAATTCCTAATACAATAAAACAATTTGCTTGACTCATAGAGCTTAAAATTGCTGAACCTTGATGACCTGTAGGTTTAACCAACCATTCATTATTTCTTTGAAACAATACACCTCTTTGAAACTCCATGCGACCTGGTTTTTTAAAGATAGTTTCTGAAGTTTTTACTTCTAAAAGCGGTGGAGGCTGGTAATTAAATTCACCCATTAATACTTTGAGTTGTGGTTGAACGATTTGATAAAAAGAGACCATAGATGCTACAGGGTTGCCAGGCAAACCAAAATAATGCGTTTGATTAATTTTTCCGTAAGCTAATGGTCGTCCTGGTTTAATTGATAGCTTCCAAAATAAGACTTCCCCAATATCATTTAAAACTTCTTTCATATAGTCTGCAGCTCCAACAGACACTCCTCCACTTGTGATAATGACATCAACATCATCGGCAATTGATAACAAAGACTCTTTAATCTTTTTTTTATCATCCGGGATAATTCTAAGATTTATTATATCTGCACCTATACTTTTTAACATTGCCTCGATAGTATGATTGTTGCTGTCATACACTTGACCAACTTTTAATATATTACCAACTTCTACTACCTCATCTCCAGTCGAAAAAAAAGCAACTCTTATTTGGCGGTATACATTAACTTTTGAGTGCCCTAGTGAGGAAAGCAGACCAATTTCAGACGGCCTAATAAGCTTACCTTTCTTTAAAATCAATTCACCTTTTTTTACATCTTCACCAATTTTTCTAATATTGGCACCTACTTTAGAGGTTTTATTTATTGAGATCTTATTATCCTCAAAAGTGACTAATTCGATTGGAACGACTGTATTTCCACCTTTAGGAATTCTTGCCCCTGTCATAATTTGAAGTGCCTGACCTGGTAGAATATTTTTGTTCAAGGATTTCCCAGCGAACTCTAAACCTATAACATCAAGTGATGTGGGTGAATTTTCCTCTGGTTGATAAAAGACAAAGCCATCCATTGCTGAATTATCATAATTAGGTACATCAATAGGAGAATAAATATCTTCCGATAAAATTTTTCCTAAAGAATCTCTAATGGGAATTGTAATCGTTTGATTCACTGGCTCAATAAATTGCTTAATCCATTTTAGAGCATCTTGGTATTCCATAGCATTAGGATCATATTCAGTTAAACAGCCTGGATCTTTTGCTAACTTTTTTAGTGTAATTTTTTCTTCCATTATCTACTTAATTAAATTTAATATGAATTTACAGACCTCTTTAGGGTTATTAATATTTAATGAGGTAATCATTTCCTTATCATTGGTATCTGTTGCTATAGCGATGATGCTTTTATTACTAGTATAAAGTTTTTCTTTTGATATACCTTTTCGAAAAACTTCAATCTTTTTATACGGTAATGTTTTTAATCCTTCTATTAAAATCATATCAACATGTTGGTCCATTTGCTCGATCATACAGTCAATGTCACTTTTATTCTTATGATCTTCTGTAATTAATACAGAACGCTCTGGGTTTAGAACGAGAGTTTGATAGCCACCAGATTTTCTCAATCTATAGCTATCTTTTCCTGGAGTGTCAATGTCAAAGCTGTGATGAGCATGTTTTACAACTGAAATCACAAGACCATTGAGTTTAAGCATTGGAATAATTTTTTCAAGTAAGGTTGTTTTTCCACTTCCGCTTGACGACGAACAGAACCCAAGAATTAATGGCTTTGTCTTTTTATTATGGCTCAATTTTTTTTAGATCCTTCTTATTATTTATATTGTAGAATTCTTTTGGATTATCAAATACTACTGTTTCAAAATTATTTTGATTAATCCAGTCTGTTATTTTCTTTTTCTTACTAAAGATAAATGCCTTCAATCCTTCTAATGCAGATTTATGACACAAGCTAAATACGGGTTCAATTTCCCCATTCACCATAGGGACAATAATAACGCTACGTGTATTTTTAGTTTTTTCGAATAACTTTTTAACTAAATTGCAAGGTAATAGAGGTGTATCAGTTGGACAAAATTGTACCCACTCAGTTTGAGCTGATTTTAATCCGGTATAAATACCTACTAAAGGCCCAGCATCTGAAAGTAGCTCATCTCTGAATTGTTGATCTTTAGGAAATTGCTCAAGAAAAACATTACTATTAATCCATACTTTATTTACTTGGGGACTCAATCTGTCATGAACATGCTCAATCAGCAGTTTTTTCTTGAATACAACCAAAGACTTATTTGTTCCCATTCGGCTAGAAGCACCTCCAGCAAGGATTACTCCATCAATTAACTTTGTCAATTAACCACCTGTATGAGACATAAAACGAATAACAGCTGGCTTTTCTTTACTTAAATCAAATTCATGAGATTTTGGTTTTATTTTCATGCTATTGATTATTGCATCCTTAATAGGATCGTCATTATTAGGAAATAATCGCAGAAGAGGCATTAACTCAATTTTAGTTTCTTGTCCTAAGCATAAAAATAACTCCCCCTTACAACTTATTCTTATTCTATTACAGTCGCTACAGAAATTATGGCTATGTGGAGATATTAATCCTATTTTTGTATTTGTATTCTTTATTGACCAATACTTTGCTGGCCCACCTGTTTTGTATAATGTATCTTCTAGGTCGAAGTTTTCATCTAATTTTTTGAATATTTCATCATTACTAATAGATGTTATTTTTCTTTCATAATTAGTTGCACCTAAAGGCATCTCCTCAATAAATGATAAGTCTAAACCTCGTTTAATAGCAAAATTTGTTAAATCAAAGATTTCAGAATCATTAATATCTCGCATCAACACAGTATTTAATTTAATTTTATCAAAACCTACATTAAGTGCATGATCAATTCCATTAACTACTTGGTCGAGGTTACCAATACGAGTCATTTTCTTAAATGTAAGAGGATTTAGACTATCTAAACTAATATTTATTCTCTTAACTCCAGCCTCTTTTAGCATTTGAGCCTTATGAATTAACTGACTTCCATTAGTTGTTAAAGTTAAATCTACTATGTTTTTATTTTTTGAAAGATTGTGAAATAGAGAGTCTATGTTTTTTCTTACTAGAGGCTCGCCCCCAGTAATTCTTATTTTTGTAACACCTAAGGTGGTGAAAATATTTGCCAGACGATTTATCTCTTCCAGAGTAAGTACGTCATTCCTAGGTAAGAATTTTATTTTTTCGGACATACAGTAGATACAGCGAAAGTCGCATCTATCTGTTACAGAAATTCTAATATAATTAATAGTTCTATTGAACTGATCTATCAAATTTGTAGTCATATAAATGTTATTTTAAATTATGATAATAGTGTATTTTTTAATATCATTACCCTTTAATCTTAAAGTATAATTAGACTTTATAAAAATTACAGCATTTAATAGCAATAAAACTATGACATTAACTGAAATACAAATAAAAAAAATAGAACAGCACGTCTCAGCATTTAAAGATACTCCTGGCGCATTACTTCCGCTAATGCATGCAATTCAGGATGATTTAGGGTATGTGCCTGAGGATTCTTATCCAATAATTTCAAAAGCTTATAATTTATCAATTGCTGAAATACATGGCTTTGTAACTTTTTATCACCATTTTAGAACGCATCCAGTTGGAAAAAACATATTACAAGTGTGCCGGGCAGAATCATGCCAAGCAATGGGCGGCGATGAAATTGAAATGTATTGTAAAAATACTTTAGGAATTGATTACCACCAAACTACAGATGATAATGCAATTACATTAGAGCCAATTTATTGCCTAGGAAATTGTGCATGTTCTCCAGCGGTAATGATTAATGATAACGTTATTGGCAGAGTATCAAAGAAGAAAATTGACGATATTATTCAAATGACTAAAGAAAAATCATGACCTCGAAAATTTATATACCTATAGATTCAACTGCTCTTTCCCTTGGTGCTGAGGAAGTTTATCGCGCTATCTTACTAGAGTCTAAAAATAGAAATCTTGAGATAGAAATTGTTAGAAATGGCTCCCGAGGTTTATTTTTTTTAGAGCCCTTAGTTGAAGTAGAAACAAATAAAGGAAGACTGGCTTATGGTCCAGTAGATGTTTCTGACGTGCCATCTTTATTTGATAGTGAGTTTTTCTTAGGTAAGTCTCACGAATTATCTTTAGGTCTAACAGAAGAAATTGACTGGCTAAAAAAACAGGAGCGATTAACATATGCGCGGGTTGGTATTACAGACCCAATAGATATTATTGATTATGAAAAATATGATGGATTTAAAGGTTTAAAGAATGCAATCAAATTAGATCCTCAGCTGATTGTAAAAGAAGTAACTGATTCTGGGTTGAGAGGACGAGGTGGAGCAGCTTTTCCAACGGGTATCAAATGGCAAACAGTTCTTGACACCCCATCAGAAAAAAAATATATCGTGTGTAATGCTGATGAAGGAGATTCTGGAACTTACTCTGACAGAATGATCATGGAAAATGATCCTTTTGTTTTAATCGAAGGTATGATTATTGCTGGGATAGCTGTAGGGGCAGATAAGGGTTATATTTATCTCCGTTCAGAATATCCTCATGCACTTGCTGTTCTGAATAAAGCTATTAATATTGCAAAAGAAAAAAATTATCTAGGTAATAATATTTTAGGAACAAACTATAATTTTGAATTAGAAGTGACTCGAGCAGCAGGGGCTTATATTTGTGGTGAAGAAACTTCATTGTTAGAAAGCTTGGAGGGTAAAAGAGGTATGGTTCGTTACAAGCCTCCATTACCTGCGATAGAGGGACTATATGGAAAACCAACTGTTGTTAATAATGTTATTTCTCTAGCTACTGTGCCAATTATTATGGATAAAGGCGCAGCTTATTATGCAGATTTCGGTGTAGGGCGTTCAAAAGGAACACTTCCTATTCAATTGGCTGGTAATTTAAAAAAAACAGGATTAATTGAAAAAGCTTTTGGAATAACGTTAAAAGAACTTTTATATGATTTTGGTGGTGGGTCAGCAACTGGAAAGCCAATTAAAGCTGTTCAGGTTGGTGGTCCTTTAGGAGCTTTTTTACCAGAAGCTCAATTTGATATTCCTTTAGATTATGAAAAGTTTAGCGAAATAAAAGCAGTTGTTGGTCACGGTGGAATTGTTGCATTTGATAGTAGTGCTGACATGTCAAAATTAGCTCGGTATTCATTTGAATTTTGTGCGATTGAGTCTTGTGGAAAGTGTACTCCATGTAGGATTGGTTCGACGCGGGGTATGGAAGTTATCGACAAAATAAAATCGGGTAAAGAACAAGAAAAGAATATAAAACTATTAAGAGATCTAGGTGATACTATGGTTGATGGATCACTTTGCGCCATGGGAGGAATGACTCCATTTCCGGTAATTAGTGCGCTAAATTTCTTCCCACAGGATTTTGGGGTTGAAAAGAAAGAAACTTCGGCATAAAATTGAAAATAATTGATTTAAATTAATGGCTTACTAAAAAATATGGATGATACAAAAGATTTCGGCACCCCAAAGAAAAACTCTGAAAAGTTAGTAACACTTTCCATTGATGGAATAGATATTTCTGTGCCTGAAGGCAGTTCATTGATGAGGGCTGCATCTGAAGCCGGTATTAGTGTCCCAAAGTTATGTGCAACTGATAGCCTAGACCCCTTTGGTTCATGTCGTTTATGCTTAGTAGAAATTGAAGGTCGACGCGGCTATCCAGCCTCATGCACCACTCCAGTTGCTGAAGGACTTAAAGTATCTACCCAAACTCCAAAACTAGAAGATTTAAGAAGGGGAGTGATGGAGCTTTATATTTCAGATCATCCTCTAGATTGCCTTACTTGTGCTACAAACGGTGATTGTGAGCTTCAAGATATGGCAGGAGCAGTGGGATTAAGAGATGTTCGTTATGGTTATGAAGGCGAAAATCATTTAGATTCGGCAAAAGATGAAACTAATCCTTATTTTACTTTTGATCCATCAAAATGCATTGTGTGTTCTAGATGTGTAAGGGCTTGTGAGGAAGTTCAAGGAACATATGCATTAACTATTGACGGAAGAGGATTTGAGTCAAAAGTATCTGCTGGAAATAAAGACTTTATGGATTCAGAGTGTGTTTCTTGTGGAGCCTGTGTTCAGGCTTGTCCAACAGCAACATTAATTGAAAAATCTATTGTGGATCATGGTACGCCTGATAGATCCGTTACTACAACATGCGCCTACTGTGGTGTAGGTTGCTCATTTAATGCAGAATTACAGGGTGATAAAGTTGTTAGAATGACTCCAAATAAAGATGGTGGAGCAAATCATGGCCACTCCTGTGTAAAAGGAAGGTTCGCTTGGGGTTATACAACTCATAAAGACAGAATTACTACACCTATGATTCGTAAAAGTATAAAAGATCCATGGCAGCAAGCAACATGGGATGAAGCAATTAATTATGCGGCTTCAGAGATTAAAAGAATACAAAAAAAATATGGTTTTGATTCTGTTGGGGCAATTTCTTCATCAAGGTGTACTAATGAAGAAACTTACTTAATGCAAAAGATTGTTAGGGCAGGATTTGGTAATAATAATATCGATACATGTGCAAGAGTTTGTCATTCACCAACTGGATATGGTCTAAAACAAACAATTGGCGAGTCATCTGGAACACAAAATTTTGATTCAGTCATGAAGTCTGATGTGATTGTATTGATTGGAGCTAATCCAACTGATGGCCATCCTGTTTTTGCTTCACAAATGAAAAGACGTCTTAGGGAAGGTGCAAAACTAATAGTAATTGATCCACGTGAAATTGATTTAGTTAAAAATACACCACATGTTAAAGCTGATTTTCATTTAAAACTTAAGCCTGGAACAAATGTAGCGATCATAAACGCAATTGCACATGTGATTGCAACAGAAAAGTTGATGGATAACGAGTTTATCAAATCTAGATGTGAAGATGAGGCATATAACTATTGGTATGATTTTGTATCTGAAGAGAGAAATTCACCTGAGACACTTGAATCTGAAACTGGCGTTCATCCAGAAACAATTCGTCGGGCTGCTAGGCTCTTTGCAACAGGTGGTAATGGTGCAATTTATTATGGTTTAGGTGTAACTGAGCATAGCCAAGGGTCAACAATGGTTATGGGAATCGCTAACCTAGCAATGGCAACTGGTAATATTGGACGTGAAGGTGTTGGAATTAATCCATTGCGCGGACAAAATAATGTTCAAGGTGCTTGTGATATGGGCTCATTCCCACATGAATTTCCTGGGTATAGACATGTATCTGACTTATCAACTCGTGCTTTATTTGAGAATGCATGGGACACAAAGTTATATGATGAGCCAGGACTAAGGATCCCTAATATGTTAGATCAGGCAATATCTGGAAGCTTTAAAGCTGTATATTGTGAAGGGGAAGATATAGCACAATCAGATCCTGATACTCAGCATGTCACAAATGCTCTTGAGTCTATGGAATGTGTAATTGTTCAAGATTTATTTCTTAATGAAACTGCAATGTATGCACATGTATTTTTTCCAGGGTCATCTTTTTTAGAAAAGAATGGCACATTTACCAATGCAGAAAGAAGAATATCTCGAGTAAGAAAAGTAATGGCTCCCAAAAATGGATACGAGGATTGGGAAATTACTGCCATGCTTTCAAAAGCACTTGGCTATCCAATGAATTATAAGCATGCCAGTGAAATAATGGATGAAATTGCTATGTTAACGCCAACCTTTAAAGGTGTTAGCTTTGATAAGATTGATGAATTAGGCAGTATTCAATGGCCATGTAATGATGAGCATCCTCAGGGAACTCCCACCATGCATGTTGATGAGTTTGTTAGGGGTAAAGGAAAATTCTTTATTACAGAATATATCCCTACTACGGAAAGAGTAAATAATAAATACCCACTAATCCTCACCACAGGACGTATTCTTGCACATTATAATGTTGGTGCACAAACTAGAAGGACTGATAATATTAACTGGCATGATGAAGATCAAATAGAGATTCATCCACATGATGCAAATGATAGAGGCATAAAAGAAGGAGATTGGGTTGGAATAAATAGTCGTGCAGGAGATACAGTATTGAGAGTAAAGATAACTGATCGTGTTCAACCTGGAGTTGTATACACTACTTTCCACCACCCCGTATCTGGAGCTAATGTTATTACAACTGATAATTCAGACTGGGCAACTAATTGTCCTGAATTTAAGGTAACAGCAGTCCAGGTGTCAAAAGTATCTCAGCCCTCGGAATGGCAAAAAAATTACAAGAATTTTAGTGAAAAACAAAAAGAATTTGTAAAAGAAGATTCAGAAAAAGTCATGTAGGCTAATAGGTGAGCCAGAAAAAATTAATTCAAACTAAAAGCTCATCATTAGAGTTTATGGCTTACAAGAATCAGTCTAAAAAAAGCTCAGAAGAAACTCTTGCAGAAGAAACTCCAATAGCATTTGTTTATAATGGAATATCACATGTAGTGATGATGGCATCACCAAATGATCTTGAAGATTTTGCGCTGGGATTTTCTATTACCGAAGAAATTATTAACTCACCTACTGATTTTTATTCAGTAGAAATTAACTATATAAATGATGGGATTGAACTTAAGATCGAGATTTCATCTGAATGCTTTGCTTATCTTAAAGAAAAAAGACGAAACTTAACAGGAAGAACAGGATGTGGATTATGTGGAGCAGAGTCGCTTACTCAAGTAATAAAATATAAAAAGAATAAGATAATAAGCCATGAAAAATTCAGCCACGATCAAATAAGATATGCTCTTGATCAATTTTCAAGTAATCAAATATTACAAAAGAAAACAGGTGCGACCCATGCTACTGCCATATGCAATAATTTAGGAAAAATTTTGTTAATTCGTGAAGATGTAGGAAGGCACAATGCGTTTGACAAACTAATTGGCGCTGCAATAAAACAAAGGGTATCTAGTAAAAATTCTTTTGTTATTACATCTAGTAGAGCAAGCTATGAGATGATTCAGAAATTATCATATCTTAATTTAAGATTGATTGCCGCTATTTCTGCTCCGACTGCGCTAGCTGTAAGATTGGCAGATAAAATTGGTATAACATTAATTGGGTTTGCAAGAGAAGATCGCTATACGATCTATAGCCACAAGGAAAGGATAATAGAGTAAAATCACGGCATGAAAGATAACACTTTAATAGCAATGGCAAACCAGATAGGAGCTTTTTTTAAAAGCTATCCTGATAAAGAGCAAGCAACAAAAGACATAGCTGGACATCTAAATAAATTTTGGCCACCTGTGATGCGAAAAAAAATAGTTGAAATTATTACATCGGAGAATTTTAAGAATGATGATCTAGATCAGATGGTTATTAAAGCAATAAAAAAATATTTAAAGCACTAATTTAAAAATCTTTTCTAACAAGTACAAAATAATTTTTGTCTCGTAAACGCTTTCCTGTCCAAATTTCCTCCCATTCTTTGTATTCAGAAGGAAATTCGGATTCCTCTGGTAATGCAATTAATGCTAAATAACAATTCTGATTAGTAGAATTTATACTTCCTTTAACCCCAGTATAATAATGTAATAAATTAGTTTGCTTTGCTGATAGATTGTGCAAATAAACACAACTTGTTGATTGAACAAGATGTTGTTTTACTTCATTAAAAATTATTTTATGACTTTTACGATTGTCAATAAATGGCCCCCATAACATAACCAGGCATAGCCAAATCATTGAAATACCAATTGCCCAATTAGAAATAGCAGTCCGATTTGTTATTCTATGTTTAAATATGGATAGCCCCCAATAAGAAGTAAATATAAGGCAAATGATTAATGGAATAATTTCTAAATTCGCACTAAAATTTGAAGACAAGAAAAACATGCGTTCAAAAATTTTACTTGGCATCCCAATTTGCATGGCTAACCATCCTAGCCAAATTAGAATTCCTATAAAACCAAAAATTAAAATACCAAATAAATTTAATGCACTTGCTGCACCTCTTCTTAATGTATCGATGGATCCGACACTTATAATGCAAAAAGGAATCAAAAAAGGCATTAGAATCATTTGGTTTTGTTTGTCTGTGTATGAGGCAACAACAAAATAAACTAATATAAATAAGAGTGGTAGCAGTATTTTTTTTTGTTTAAAAATACTTTTGTATCTGTGAAATAAGGTTAAAAATACTAGAGGTAAGGAGGGCCATGTGAACCAACTTAGACCAGATAATATGTATAAGAATGATGGGCTGCTGATGAAAATTTCTTTATCTAACCAATTACTAAGTAACTGAGGGTGTAAATAATTCATAGCAAGTAGCCATGGGGATATAATTACTGAAGCAATAACAAAAGAGAGGCTAATAAATGTTAAATATCGGTTATTTCTCCAAAATCTAAAGAAATATAAAATAGTTGAGGTTATCACTATAGATATTAAAGGTATAAACCCTCCAGACAAGAAGGAAATGCCTAGACCTGAACCCATTAATACACTTGATCTAAAAGGCCTTCTATAATACAAAGTAAAGCTATAAAAGCATAATGAAAGCCCTGATAATGTTGTAAGATCAGGAATGAGACTATGCACATTTATTATTAAACCAATCGAGGCAATAAATAATAAGCCGGCCTGTCTTCCATAACCTATACCCCAAAGTTCCCTTGTAGCTAGTCCTATTGATATTAGTGTGATAGAAACCCATAGGGCATTAGATAGACGTGCACCATCATGTAACGGCAAAATAAATGCAAATACTTTTGCAAAACCAGCAGCAACAAAAGAATATAAAGGTGGATTATTTAAGGAGAGGTTGCTGGCAGCTAAAGGAGCAATAAATTCATTATGCTGAATTACATCAAGTATCTGACTAATCGAGTCTGATTCAATTGATTGCCATAATCCGTGCCCTGTGAGCCCGGTAAAAATCCAGATAACTGTTAGTATTAAAAAAAGTTTTAGTTTAGTTTTTTCCCCTAAATTTTTTCTAGGAGTAGCCATGTTACCTTGCCAGTCATGTTCTAAATCAAATCTCATATATAGCTATGGTATATAAAAAAAGGCAGCTTAGCTGCCTTTTTTTATAGATTTTTAGGATTTACATACCATATTTTTGCTTAAATCTTTCTACACGACCACCTGTATCAAGTATTTTTTGTTTGCCTGTGTAGTAAGGATGGCACTTAGAGCAAACTTCTATATTCATATCTTTGCCAATAGTTGATTGGGTTTTAAATTTCTCTCCACAACTACAAGTTACATTAACTTCAGGATATGCTGGGTGTGTATCTTTTTTCATAATGTTTTATACAGTTTTAAATTTGAGGCGTAATTATTATTGAAATTTGATAAAAAATCAATGGTTTCTTTAACTTTATCATCTTCTCATACTGTCAAAGAAGTCCGCATTGTTCTTCGTAGATTTAACTTTATCTAATAAAAACTCCATAGCTTCTAATTCATCCATTGGATGAAGTAACTTTCTTAATACCCAAATTTTCTGAAGGACATCTTGGGGTATTAATAATTCTTCACGTCGCGTTGATGATTTATTAACATTAATAGCAGGGTAAACTCTTTTTTCTGCCATTCTTCTATCTAAATGGATTTCCATATTTCCTGTCCCTTTGAATTCTTCATAAATAACATCATCCATTCGCGAGCCAGTGTCAACTAATGCAGTCGCTAAAATTGTGAGCGAACCACCTTCTTCAATATTTCTTGCAGCACCAAAAAAACGTTTTGGTTTTTGTAATGCATTTGCATCAACACCACCAGTTAAGACTTTTCCTGATGATGGTATAACAGTGTTATATGCTCTTGCTAATCTTGTTATTGAATCTAGAAGAATAACAACATCTTTCTTATGTTCGGTTAATCTCTTAGCTTTTTCTAAAACCATTTCAGCTACCTGGACATGTCTTGTTGCAGGTTCATCGAATGTAGAAGCAACAACCTCTCCTTTTACAGACCTTGTCATTTCAGTAACTTCTTCTGGTCTTTCGTCAATTAATAAAACAATTAATGAGGTATCTGGATGGTTGGAGGTAATTGCATGAGCAATATTTTGCATCATAACTGTTTTACCACTTTTGGGGCTGGCAACTATTAAGCCTCGTTGTCCTTTACCAATAGGCGAAATCATATCAATAACCCTGCTGGTATTGTTTTCTTCTCCACCTCCAGTGTCTCTCTCAAGCACCATTGGCTCTGTTGGAAATAATGGGGTTAGATTTTCAAAGAGTATTTTATTTTTTGTATTGTCCGGAGCATCATTATTAACTTTATCAACTTTAACAAGTGCGAAATATCGTTCACTATCTTTTGGAGTTCTAATTTCACCTTCTATAGTATCTCCAGTATGAAGATTGAATCTTCTAATTTGAGAGGGGGAAACATAAATATCATCTGGGCCTGCAAGGTATGAAGCACTCGGCGATCTTAAAAATCCAAAGCCATCTTGAAGTATTTCTAATGTACCATCACCAAATAATGTATCTCCGTTTTTTGCTTTATTTTTAAGGATAGCAAAAATTAAATCCTGTTTACGCATCCTCCCAGCATTACTTATCTCGTCACCAACTGCCATATCGACGAGTTCAGGTACTGGAAGATGTTTTAGGTCAGATAAGTGCATATTTTTCCATTTAAATTGTGCTATCTATAAAAGTAATAAGGTCTGATTTTGATAAGGCACCAATTTTAGTAGATTCAACATTGCCACCTTTAAAAATCATTAAAGTCGGTATGCTTCTTACTCCATATTTAATAGGAGTTTGTGAATTCTCATCGATGTTAAGTTTAGCAATTTTAATTTTCCCATCATATTCAGCTACTAACGAATCTAATATAGGAGCTACCATTTTACAAGGCCCACACCAATCTGCCCAGTAGTCTACAAGAACTGGAATAGATGATTCTAAAACTTCTTTTTTGAAGGTGTCATCACTTAGATGAATAATTTTATTGCTCATAATTTATAAGATTTTATTGGTATTTGATTTCTATCTTGGGAAATATTGGTTTGCTTCTGAACAAATGATAAAACATAAATCAACGATAATCAATAATTATTTTTTAAAGCCCTCATTAATTTCAAATAGTGGGATAATTTTTTTTGCACCTTTTGATGACTTTGCTATCTTTATAGCTACATCAGCCTCTTCTTTTGTAACTAAACCCATCAGATAAACCTCTTGTCTTTCAGTAAAGACCTTTATGTGTGTTGCAGAAATTTTATCCTTATACTGCCCCGCATTTGTTTTGGCAAATATCCTTGATTTAACATTAGCAGTAGATATAACGTCAAGACTCTTAGATCTAAGTGAACTATTTTTACCTACTATTAAGAAGTTTTTTACTTCTTCAACCCCTTCAACATTTTTAGCTAAACCTTCTACCTTAGTTTTTAATTCATCTGAGGGTACTTCCCCAGTAATAACTAGCGTTTGGTTAAAAGAAACAAAAGAAACATTTGCATCTTTATAGGTTTCCTGGATTTCTATAATAGCTTTGAATTCATTTTTTTGGTCAATGATTTGGATCTCTGTTGACCTTCTATCAGCAAAACTTAAAGGGGGAGCGACTACGCCTGTGACTCCAACAGCAGCACAACCTACTAATTGTGTTATAAAAAGAAATATTAAGATAAAAAAGTTGTATGATTTAATCATTATAAATAATTATATATTGAATTTTTTATAGAGCCAATCAAAAATTGAAAGCAACCTTATATTTAATCGCAACGCCTATTGGTAATTTGCAGGACATAACTTTTCGGGCCATAGATATTTTAAAAAATGTTGATTTAATAGCCTGTGAGGATACAAGGCATACAGGTCAATTATTAGCTTATTTCTCGATTAAAAAGAAATTGACCTCTCTTCATCAGCATAATGAAAAAGAAAAATCTATGTCTATAATAAAGACTATTAAAGATGGAGGTTCAGTTGCTTATGTATCAGATGCTGGTACTCCTGCTGTTAGTGATCCAGGTGCATTTTTAGTTAATCAAGCTCACCTTAGTAATTTACATGTTGTGCCTATTCCAGGACCTTCTGCATTAACAACTATATTCTCAGCAGCAGGAATCTTATCTAATCAGTTTCAATTTGTTGGTTTTCTTCCGAGCTCAAAGAGTAAGTGCAGGCAGGCTTTACAAGGCATATTTAGCATTAACATGACAACAATATTTTACGAGTCTCCTCATAGGGTAATTAAAACTCTAACAGCTATTATTGATATATTTGGGCCTGAACAAGAAGTTGTTATTGGTAGAGAACTGACTAAACTATTTGAAACTATTTATAAAGATAATGCAATATCATTGCTAGAACGAATCACTAATAACCCTAATGATCAGAAGGGAGAATTTGTATTTATTTTAAGTAGACCTGAGAAAAACACCCCAGCTCAGTCTACTGGTATATCTGATGATCATTTATTAAGGGTTTTACTAAGTGAATTACCATTAAATAAAGCGGTAAAATTAACTGCAACAATTTTAAATAAAAAGAAGAAGGAAGTTTATAATCAAGCCTTGGAAATAAAAAATGATAAATGAATTAATAATAAATAAGCCAGATGATATGCATCTTCATTTAAGAGAGGGTGAGATATTAGGTTTTGTATTGAAGGATACTGCTCGTCAGTTTGCTAGGGCAATTGTAATGCCAAACTTAAATACACCTGTAACCACTGTAGCGTTAGCTGAAAGTTATTATGAGTCAATTAAAGACTATGGCTATAATTTTGAGCCATTAATGACATTGTATTTAACAGATGCATTATCAAAAACAGAGATAAGAAAAGCTAAAGACTCTAAAATTATTCATGGGGTAAAGTTATATCCAGCAGGTGTTACAACTAATTCAAAAAATGGAATTGTCTCTGTAGATTCTTGTTTTGATCTCTTTGAGGAAATGGAAAAAAATGACTTACCATTGTTGGTTCATGGTGAAGTAAGTGATCCAAAGGTTGATATTTTTGATAGGGAAAAAATGTTTATCGATAAGTATCTCACTAGAATATGTGAAAATTTTCCATCACTAAGATTAGTTTTTGAACATATTTCAACAAAAGATGCGGTAGAATTTGTTGTAAATTCTTCTTCTAAGGTTGCGGCGACGATTACTCCACAACATGCAATGTTAAGCCGAAATGATTTGTTATCAGGAGGAGTTAAGCCTCATAATTATTGCTTGCCAGTCTTAAAGAGAGAAATACACCAAAAAGTAATTCTAGAAGCAGCAATTTCAGGCAACTCAAAATTTTTTTTAGGAATAGATAGTGCCCCTCACCTAACATCTGAAAAAGAAAGTGCATGTGGATGTGCGGGTATTTATTCAGCAAAAACTGCAATTGAACTTTACGCTGAGATATTTGATAAAAACGATGCTTTAGATAAACTTTCAGATTTCAGCAATAAATTTGGCGCAGACTTCTATAATCTCCCATATAATGAAGAAAAGATAAGGCTTATAAGAAAAGAATATCAAATACCGCAGCAATTAGAATTTAACAATAATCAAATTACTCCGTTTTTAGCTGGACAAACCATTCATTGGCAAATTTCATAAATTTATATTCAATAAATGATAAAATAAGTCAAGTTGACCAGGCAGTCGCTATATTTATTTATAGAGGAAAGTCCGGGCTCCAAAGAGCAGAGTGATGGCTAACAGCCATACGTCGCGAGACGAGGAATAGGGCCACAGAGACGAGCGTATTAAGTTACGGTGAAACGCGGTAACCTCCACTCGGAGCAAGGCCAAATAGGGTAGCATTGACACTGCTCGTGTTGCTACCGGGTAGGCTGCTTGAGCGATTAAGTAATTGATCGCCTAGAGGAATGACTGTCCACGACAGAACCCGGCTTATCGGTCAACTTATCTAATAATCTAACTCACTGAAGAATAAAGAAAAAGGTGTAAAAAAGTGCTTGCAAAGCACTTTTTTATTGCCTATAGTGTTCCTGTAAGGGGAAAAGTGGTAATTTGTGGGAAATTATTTAACGAAACTAAGGGCGTTCAGTAATTTCCCATCTTTTTAGGTAGACACTATGTATAGAGGCGCAACGATTCTAAATTTGGACGGTAAAAATAGATTTGCCGTGCCGACTAAATATAGAGAGCATTTACTAATAGAATCAAATGGCGCAATGGTTTTAACTGCTCACCCTCATGGCTGCCTTCTTCTTTATCCTAAAGATGCATGGACACCGATTCAATCAAAAATAATGCAACTCTCAAGTTTTGATAAAAAATCTAGTGGGCTTCAGCGCTTACTTGTAGGATATGCCGAAGATAATATAGTTGATGGAGCTGGAAGGCTTTTAATTTCGCAGGCATTAAGAGACTATGCAAATATTCAAAAGACAATAATGTTTGTTGGGCAAGGGACACACTTTGAAATATGGAATCAAGAAATATGGAACCAAGAAATAAATCAAATTAACACAAATGACAATGATGACTTACCAGATGAGCTTGGAGGTTTTGCATTATGACAAGCAGCCCAAAAAAGCATATTCCAGTTTTATTAAAAGAAGCTATTACTGGGTTATCAATTAAGAAAAGCGGCATTTATCTTGATTGTACATTTGGTAGAGGTGGTCATTCGAGAGAAATATTAAAGAGTCTTGGCCCTAATGGCAGGTTAATTTCAATGGACAAAGACCAGGCTGCAATCAGTTCAGCAGAAGAGATCAATGACAAAAGATTTGAGATTATAAATTCAAGCTTTTCCCAAATGGGAGAATTTCTAAAAAAAAAAAAAATCAAAAAACTTGATGGAGTATTAATGGATCTCGGCGTATCTTCTCCGCAACTTGATGAAGCAAGTAGAGGATTTAGCTTTCAGTCTGATGCTGTTTTGGATATGAGAATGGACCAATCACAAGAATTAACTGCAGCGGATATAGTGAACTCTTATGAAGAAAAAGAGTTAATAGAACTACTTTTTCTGTATGGAGAAGAGAAGTTTTCAAAAAGAATAGTGCGTTCGATTTTAAATTATAGAGAGAGTACTGGGCCAATAACTAGGACTCATGAGCTCGCTAAAATTATTAAGCAGGCAGTTCCAAAAAGAGAGCCTGGAAGAGATCCTGCTACTAGAACTTTCCAGGCGCTGAGAATAAAAGTAAATGAAGAGATAGAAGAAGTTGAAAAAGCATTACCTATTGCGTTTGATTTTTTAAAACCTAAAGGTAGGTTAGTAGTTATTAGCTTTCATTCCTTGGAAGACAGAATTGTGAAAAATTTTACAAAATTTAAAATGGAAACAGATCTAATTCCAAAATATATTCCAATCAGAGCAAACGAAATTAAATTATCTTCAGTTAAGAAGGTTGGAAAAATGATTACACCTTCAATAGAAGAAATAAAATTAAATCCAAGATCTCGGAGCGCTAAATTAAGAATTATTGAAAAGGTATCAGAATAGATGAGGTTAAATTTGACTCTTTATATCATTTTAATTTTTTTTGCGATGGCTACAGTGAATTCTGAACATCAATATAGAAATAACTTTTCGCAATTAGATGTTGAGAAAAAAACTATGTTGGAACTGAAAGATGAAAAAACAAAGCTAGAGGTTGAGGAGTCAGATAAGTCGGGTAATCAGAGAATACAAACAATAGCTTTAGAAAAATTAAAAATGTATACCCCTAACAAAAAAGAAATAAAAGTTATTAGATGAAAAAAATAAAAAATGATTAATACAAGAAAAAAACAGCAAGAATTTTTTGAGCTCTCAAAGATAAGACGCCGTTTTGTTTTATTAATACTTCTTTCCTTGTTCTTTGCATTATTTTCAAGGGCGATTTATGTGCAGGGAATAAAAAAAGATTTTTATCAGAAAGAAGCTAAAGATAGAAGTGACCGTACGATTAAATTGCATGCCTATCGAGGAAAAATAATTGACAGGAATAATAATGTATTTGCAGTAAGTACTCCTATTGAAGAGATAACTGTAAATCCATCTATTTTAGTAATAACAGCTAAGCAAAAGAATAAGCTTGCAGGATTATTATCATTAAGTCGTGGTGAACTAGAAAGAAGATTACAAAAGAAAAAAGAGTTCGTATATTTAAATCGACAATTATCCCCAAAAAAAGCAGCCCAAGTGATGGCGCTTAATATTCCTGGTATTTCTTCCAAAAAAAAATATAAAAGATTTTATCCTGCTAAAGAAATATCAGCACATCTAGTTGGCTTTACTGGAATAGATGGCGACGGTTTAGAAGGTATTGAATACTTTTCAAATAAATTATTGGCAGGAGAGCCTGGTAAAACAAGAATATTAAAAGATATTTCAGGAAGAATTGTTGATAAGATTCAGGATGTAAAAATACCACGAGACGGGCAAGACATTCAATTATCAATTGATAAAAGACTTCAATATACTGCTTATAGGGCTCTAGAGAAGGCTGTTGAAAAACATGCAGCAATATCTGGTTCAGCAATATTATTGGATGCTAAATCTGGTGAGATATTAGCGATGACAAATTACCCTTCATATAACCCTAATACTAAATTAAAATCAAAAGACTTTTTAAGAAATAGAGTAATCACAGATATTTTTGAGCCAGGCTCAACAATAAAGCCTATTTCAGTTAGTGCAGCATTAGAAAGTAAATCAATAATGCCTCATAGCATTATTGATACAACTGCCCGTTATTATAAAGTAGGAAGACACATTGTTAGAGATACTCATGATCATGGAAAAATATCAGTTGCAGAAGTTATTCAAAAATCTTCAAATATAGGGGCAATTATTATTGGGGACAAAGTAGAGTCTAAGTATTTATGGAATACATTAAACAATTTTGGTCTCGGAAAAAAAACAAAAGTTAGTTTTCCTGGGGAAGTGACAGGAACATTAAAGCATTATAAGAATTGGAGGAAAACAGATCATGAAAGTGCGACATTTGGCTATGGTATGAGCACTACTCTAATACAACTAGCTCATTCATACACTGTCTTTGCTAACGAAGGTAAAATAAAAAAAGTCTCCCTTTTAAAGACAGAAGGTCCGTCAATAGGGCGAAGAGTAATTTCTATAAAGACGAGTAATCAAATGTTAAAGATGCTTGAATCTGTGGTTAAAGATGGAACTGCCGAACACGCTAGAGTAAATGGATACAGAGTTGCTGGAAAAACTGGAACATCGAAAAAATTAGGCCCAGATGGAAAATATGAGGATACCTATATTGGGTCATTTGTTGGTATTGCACCTGTTTCAATGCCAAAATTTGTTATAGCAGTGATGATTGATGCACCTTCAGAAGGTAGTTATTATGGAGGTAATGTTGCAGGCCCAGTATTTAGCACGTTAATGGCAGAAGCACTTAAAATATATTCAATACCACAAGATGGTTTTTTAGAAATTGATAAACAAAAAAGAGAAACTAAGCCTGATAGCATAATATGATTAAATCATTACAACAGCTATTAAATAATTGTGATGAAATTAGTATAGATAGTAATCAAGTAACAAAAAAAACATTATTCATTGCTTACCCAGGCAATAATTTCGATGGAAGAGACTTTATAGATCAAGCAATTCAAGCAGGGGCAGTAGGTGTTCTTTATGATAAAAATAATTTTCATTGGAAAAAAGAATGGGAAATACCGCATTTAGGCATAGATAAATTAAAAAAAATACTTCCAGAAATTGCAGGTAGCTTTTATGGTAACCCTTCTGCTGATTTAAAATTAGTTGGTGTAACTGGAACAAACGGAAAAACAACAAGTGTCCACTGGTTATCTTCGTGCTTAAACCGACTTGGAAAAAAAACAGGATTTATTGGGACAACAGGTTATGGAGACGGCACTAATATAAACCCTACAAAAAATACAACACCAGATATTCTTACAATCCAAAAGATTCTCAGAGATTTCAAAAAAAAGAATACAAGTCATATAGCAATGGAGGTATCTTCGCATGCTATAGATCAAGGTAGAATTGATAATCTAAAATTTGATATTAAGTTGTTAACAAACATTACAAGAGACCATCTTGATTATCATGGAAATATTGAAAATTATATTGAATGTAAGTCTAATTTTCTCTTAAATTCTGGATCAGGTGAGTGTATTGTTATTAATAATGATGATCCAGTTGGGCACCAGATAATTGAAAAAATAAATAAGAAAAAAAACAACTTAAAAGTATTATCATTTGGAATTAAAAATGCTTCTTATTTAATGGCGAGAAACATTTCTGTATCAAACGGTAGAACAATATTCAATTTAGATCATAATGAAGAAAGATATAAATTTGATGCCCCAATTTTTAGTAGATATAATCTATATAATATCCTTGGTGTTATTGGATGTCTTCTAGAACTTAAGATTAATATAAAAGATATACAATCTGTTATTAGTCGTATTGAAGGTGTAGAAGGTCGGGCCGAAGTAATTAATCTAAATTCTAGTAATCGACCAAACATATTTATTGATTACGCACATACACCTGATGCATTAGAAAATATCTTAGAGTCATTACGGCAACATAATCCCCAAAATCTAACTTTATTATTCGGCTGCGGTGGAAATAGAGATAAAGGAAAAAGACAAGAAATGGCGAAAGTTGCAAATCAACTAGCTGATAATGTAATCATTACTTCAGATAACCCAAGAGATGAGAATCCAATTGATATTATTAATGAAATTAGTAGAAATATTAATATTCCATTTAAAAAAATTGAGAAAAGAGAATCAGCAATTATTCATGCAATAAATAATATGAATGATGATGATATTTTATTGATTGCTGGAAAAGGACACGAATGTTACCAGGAAATAAAAGGAAAAAAATACCCATTTTCTGATAAGAAAATTGCACTAGATAATATTAGGAAAACTGTAATTAGATGATAAAAATAACATTAAATGATATATCTTCTCTTTTAGAGCTCCCGGTAAGTAATATAAATTATGACGCACCAATATCAGATTTTTCAATTGATTCTCGGACAATAAAAAAAGGTGATGCTTATATTGCTATTGAAGGTGAAAAATATAATGGAAATGATTTTGTTCTTGATGCAATAAAAAATGGAGCAACTATCGCATTTACTTCAAATAAGAAATATCTTGCACCAAATATATTTTACGTAAAAGATGGCAAAGAGTTTCTGAAAAAAATAGCAGGATTCATTATGAAAATAATAAATCCAAAAGTAATTGCAGTAACCGGAAGTAATGGCAAAACTACTACAAAAGAAATTATTGCATCTATTCTTCAACAAGAATATTCAGAAAAAGAATTATTAATCGCTCAAGGAAATTTTAATAATGATATTGGCCTACCATTAACAATTTTAAGGCTTAATGAAAGTCATAAAATAACTGTTCTTGAGATGGGAATGAATCATAAGGGTGAGATTGAAGATCTAACAAGAATTACCCCTCCTGATGTAGCAGTGATTACAAATATTGGAGATGCTCATATAGAAAATTTTGAATCAAAAGATGGAATTGCTGCAGCAAAAAAAGAAATTCTAACTAATATCTCAAAGAAGAGTTTTGTAATACTGCCAAGGGATGATAAGTATTTTGAATTTTTGGTTACAGATTTATTATCCGCAAATATTATTACATTTGGAAAAAGTAACGAAGCTGATATACGTTACGCTACTAAAGATAATTTAATTACCCGATATTTTTTGTTAGATAAATTCTTGGATGCTAAATGCAGCATGATAGGAGATCATAATATAATGAATATTATGGCTGCTATTAGTGTTGCTCAAGCTCTAAAAATCTCAATTAATTCAATCAAGAATGGAATAGAATCATTTAAGGGGGTTGCTGGGAGGCTAGAACTCAAGTATGCAAAGAATGGCGCAACAATTATTGATGATAGTTATAATTCTAACCCCTCATCGATGATTGCTGCCATTGATGTTCTTGCTTCACACACTAATTCGCATAAACTATTAGTAATAGGTGATATGGCAGAACTAGGAAAGCAAAGCCAAAGACTGCATAGCGACATAATTAAATATATTAATGATTCGGACATTAGTCATACGTTTGCAATTGGAGATTGCATGAAGCAGCCAATAACAAATAATATTAAGTATGGCAGTTGGTATAACTCAAAAAATGATTTAATTAAGGAATTGAGAGCTTTAATGAGAGAGGATAGTGTAGTACTTTTCAAAGGTTCTCGATTAATGAAAATGGAAGAAATTATTCATATAATCATATAGTTAAAATAAAAACAGGGATCATAATATGTTATTAAATTTTTTTAATTTTTTAGCTAACGAGCATAGCTTTTTTAATGTTTTTAGCTATATATCAATAAGAGCGGTACTTGCAATTATCACAGCGCTCATTATTTCATTCATTTTAGGCCCTTGGTTTATTAGAAAATTAGGTGATTATAGTTTTGGTCAATATGTCAGAACAGATGGAATTGAGTCCCATATTATAAAAACGGGGACCCCGACAATGGGAGGTGGATTAATTTTAATTTCTATTCTTATTTCTACATTATTGTGGGCTGATTTAAATAATCGGTATATTTGGTTGCTAATTATTGTGACTATTGCATTTGCTGTAATAGGATTAGTGGACGATTACAGTCAGATTAAGAATAAAAAATCAGATGGGTTATCAGCATTGCAAAAATATGGGCTCCAGTCATTTGTTGGGTTTAGTGTTGCAGCATATATTTTAGTAACCGCTACAACTCCGGAGTCAACAGAGTTATTAATCCCTTATCTTAAAGATGTAAGCATACCTTTGGGGACTACAGGCTTTATTCTACTCGCATATATAGTTATTGTAGGGAGTAGTAATGCAGTTAACCTAACAGATGGCCTAGATGGCTTAGCTATAATGCCTGCTGTAATGGTAGTAAGTGCGCTCGGGCTCTTTGCATATCTAAGTGGTAATACAATTTTTTCATCCTATTTAAGTATTCCCTATATTCAAGGGGCAGGAGAACTAACTATTTTTTGTGCAGCACTCGCGGGTGCGGGTTTAGGTTTTTTGTGGTTTAACGCATACCCTGCAGAGGTATTTATGGGTGATTTAGGTTCATTATCCATTGGGGCTGCTATGGGGACAATTGCAATTATCGTTAGACAAGAGATTGTTTTAATGATTATGGCTGGCGTATTTGTTGTTGAAACAATATCTGTAGCACTCCAGGTATCCTACTTTCGATACACTAAAAAAAGGTTTGGAGTTGGTAAAAGAATTTTTTTGATGGCACCTCTACATCATCATTATGAGAAAAAAGGATGGAAAGAGACGCAGGTTGTTGTTCGATTTTGGATTATTACTATGATGTTAGTTTTAATTGGTCTGGCCAGCTTAAAAATTAGATAATGATTATAGATAATTATAATCATGTCTTAATAGTTGGTATGGGAAAAACTGGTTATTCAATCGCTAAATTTTTAAAAAATAAAAATATATTTATTTCAGTTTATGATTCTGAAAAATCAATTCATGATATTCGAAAAGAATTAAAAGATATCAATATTACAAATTATTATGATGGCCCATTAGAAGAAAAGTATCTTAACAGTATAGATTGTATTGCACTAAGTCCTGGCGTAGATCTGAGAAATCCTGTCCTTAAAAACGCAATAAAAAATAAAATTCCTATTATTAATGATCTGACATTATTTTTTAAGGAAATTAATCATGAGAAAACAAAAGTTATTGGTGTGACAGGCACAAATGGAAAAACAACAGTATGTACATTATTAGAATACCTTTTTTTAAAGGCTGGATATAAAGCTGTTTCTGCAGGCAATATAGGCTTACCAATGTTAGGAATTGAAAATATAAATGATCTGGATTTCATTATTCTGGAGCTATCTAGTTTTCAATTAGAAATCAAAAATCAATTAACTCTTGATGTTGGAGTAATTCTAAATATTACAGAAGATCATATGGATAGATATGATACTTTTGACGATTATGCTATGGCAAAACACTCAATACTTGAGCATTCTAAGAAAAAGATTATATGTGTCGATGACGAAGTGATAAAGAAATGGAACATTGAAGATGCAATTGTATTTTCTGAGCGTATACAAAATAATAAAAAAGCTTATGGCATTAAGATTGAGAAAAATAAGAAATATATTGTGGATCAATCAAACTTAAAAATTGAGATAACTAATGTGAATTTATTAGGCCGACATAACCAATTAAATTTTATGGCTGCAATTGCTACCTTTAAACAATTTGATAATAAATTTGATGAAATTGATAGCGTACTTCAGAGATTTCCAGTAATAAATAATCGATTAGAATGGGTAAAAGAGGTGAATGGAATTAATTTTTATAACGACTCTAAGTCTACTAATGTTTCGTCAGCAATTGCCGCAGTTAATGCATTTGAGAAAAAAAATATTTTTTTAATTGCTGGAGGAGATAGTAAGGGACAAAATCTTTCTCTTTTCTCTAAGGCTCTAAAAAATAAAATAAGAAAACTATATTTAATTGGTAAAGATGCGGAGTTAATTAAAGATGCATGTAAAAGCCTCGAAGTAGAAATAAAAATACTTAAAACAATGAAGGAAGCGACTCTTCAAGCTTTTAATGATGCAAAACCAGAGGATATTATTTTGTTAGCACCAGCTTGTGCTAGCTATGATATGTATAGAAATTATATAGAAAGAGGCAATGACTTTAAGTCAATTGTAGCTGATTATTAACCATGAAAATATTCTCATTTAAAAATAAGTACAACATACCTAGTGTGGATTATGGGTTAATTTGGACATCATTATTGTTACTTGGAATTGGCTTAGTGATGGTTTATTCTGCGTCTATTGATATAGCAGCTTCACGTAATGCATTTAACTATCAGAATTATTATTTTTTAATAAGGCAATCAGTCTATATATTAATTGGCTTTATGTTTGGATATATAACATTTTTAATACCTGTCTATTTCTGGCAGAAAATGGCTCCATTTTTATTTGTATTAGGCATAATATTATTAATTGTTGTGTTGGCTATAGGAGTTGAAATTAATAAATCGCAGAGGTGGATACCATTAGGGGTGGTTAATTTTCAGCCATCTGAACTAGTTAAATTATTCACAATTATGTACGCCTCTGATTATGTCTTGAGAAAATCAAAGCAAATGAGGACAATTGTGAAAGGTTTTCTGCCCATGCTAGGGGTAATTGTGTTAACGGGAATCTTACTACTTAAACAACCAGATTTTGGAGCGTTAGCTGTAATCACTATGATTGCAATGGGAATTTTATTCTTAGGAGGTATCTCGTATAAAGTTATCACAGGATTAGTAATTTCGGCGCCAATCATTATCTATTTTTTAATTACATCATCTCAAGAGCGAACAAATAGGATTACCGCATGGGTGGATCCATGGTCTGTCCCTTTGGGCGAAGGGTATCAATTAGTTAATGCATTAATGGCTTTTGGTCGGGGAGAATTTTTTGGGGTTGGATTAGGAGGAAGTGTAGCAAAAATGGGATATTTACCTGAAGCACATACAGATTACCTATTGGCTATTTTAGGAGAAGAATTTGGTTTATTTGGCGTTACTATTATCATAGGGCTTTTTTCTTATTTAGTGCTAAAGATATTTGGTATTGCTAAAGAATCAATACAAAACAAGAAACATTTCTCTGCACTCATGGCACAAGGCATTGCAATTTGGTTTGCAGTTCAGGGGCTAATAAATATGGGGGTGAATTTAGGCGCAGTACCTACAAAAGGTATAACCCTTCCCCTTATGTCTTATGGAGGTACTGGAATTTTAGTAAATATGGTTGCCCTTGCAATTATATTAAGAATTGATAATGACAATAGAAGCAATATGAGGGGCCAGTATTATAAATAATAGACATATATTAATTGCTGCTGCTGGTACTGGAGGACATATATATCCAGGTATAGCTGTAGCCAATCAATTCAAGAAAAATAATTTCAAAATTTCATGGTTAGGTACGAAAGAAGGAATGGAAAATCATTTGGTTAATAAAAACGAAATTCAATTCGCACAAATTACCATGCAAGGCTTTAGAGGAAAAGGGATAGGGAGATGGCTAAAATTACCATTTATAGTTACATTTGCAACTGTCCAAGCGATGAAGGTAATTAAAAAATGGAAACCTTCAGTTGTTTTAGTTATGGGAGGTTATATTTCTGTTCCAGTAGCAATTGCTGCAAGAATTCTAGGGGTACACCTTATCATTCATGAACAAAATGCTTTAGTAGGTTTGAGTAATAAAGTAATCAATAAAATATCAAATATTAGTTTTGCTGGGCTTAAATCTAATATAAAAAGTATGAAGTTAATAGGAAATCCAATAAGAGAAGAAATATATAAAATAAGTAGTCCCTCTAAAAGATTTTCTGGAAGAAAGGGGCCACTGAGAATATTAGTGCTAGGCGGAAGTTTAGGTGCTCAGCAATTTAATAATTATTTACCAAAAATATTCAACGATATAAGTGAAAAAAAAGCAATTACTATAATTCATCAGTCTGGTGATAAGCATCATGATGAATTAATCAAAAATTATGCACATTATAATTTAAAGGTCGAAATTAAGAAATTTATTTATGATATGGATAAAAAATATGAATGGGCTGATTTAATTATTGCAAGATCTGGAGCTCTTACGGTAAGTGAAGTTTGTGAGGCAGGCATTGCAAGTATTTTATTACCATATCCTTATGCTGTTGATAATCACCAGCTATTTAATGCAAAAATTATTAAAAATAAAAAAGGAGGGTTTATTGTTCTCCAAGAAAATATGATGATGGAATTAAAATCTATGCTTAGCAATATAACTCGTAAGCAATGTCTCATAATGGCTAACAATGTAAAAAATAAAAAAAGGCAGAACGCTGCAAAGGATATTTTTAATTACTGTGTAAAAATATTGGGCTATGAAAAATAAAATAAAGAATATACATTTTGTAGGTATTGGTGGTTCTGGTATGTCTGGAATAGCCGAAGTAATGCATAATTTAGGATTTTCAGTAACAGGGTCAGACTCTGGTAATTCAATTATCATTGAGCATCTGAGGAAAGTAGGCATTAATATTTATCCTAGTCACAATGAAAAAAATATCATAGGGATTGATGTGTTAGTTGTATCTAGTGCAATTAAAAATACAAATCCTGAAATTAAATCAGCTAAGAATAAAAAAATTCCAATAATTCCCAGGGCTGAGATGCTTTCAGAGTTGATGAGATTTAAAAGGGGAATAGCTATTGCCGGAACACATGGAAAGACAACTACAACAAGTCTTACAGCTGCCATCTTATCAAAAGGTAATTTAGATCCAACCTATGTAATTGGGGGCAGACTTAATGTAATTAATATGAATGCAAAACTTGGTTCGGGAGAATTATTTATTGTTGAAGCCGATGAATCAGATGCGTCATTTTTACATTTAAATCCAATTGATGCAGTTATAACTAATATAGACAGTGATCACCTTGAAACATACCAGGGAGATTTTGAAAGATTAAAAAAAACATACGTAGACTTTATTCATCAAACACCATTTTATGGAACAGTTTTTTTATGCCTAGATGACTCAGAAGTTAAAAGTATCATTCCATTAATTGCTAGACCAATCGTAACTTATGGGACAGCTAATGATGCGCAGATACAGGCTATCGATATTACTCATCATCAAGAAAAAATGTCATTTACAGTAATTGATAAATATTTTAAAAAAACTAAATTTAAAGTAACGATTAATTTACCCGGCCTGCATTATGTAAATAATTCCTTAGCAGCAATTGCAATTGGATTAGATAATGGAGTCACAATTAAAAATATTCAACTAGCACTATTAAACTTTCAAGGTGTATCAAGACGTTACGACATATATAAAAATATACAAATTGGTAAAAAAGAAATGATGGTTATTGATGATTACGGCCATCATCCGACTGAGATTAAAGCAGTTATTGAGGCAACAAAGAAAGGATTCCCAGGCAAAGAAATTTCGTTGGTATTTCAGCCTCACCGTTATTCCAGGACAAGAGATTGTTATGCAGATTTTATAGAGATATTGAAAATACCAGAGAAATTATTTTTATTCGATATTTATTCTGCAGGTGAGCAGCCGCTAGAAAATATTTCATCCTCTAAAATAATAAAAGATATAGATAAAGAACAAACTTTCTATCTTCAGAAATTTGAGGACGCAAAGAAAATTGTTTCTACTAACATATCTGAAAATAGTATTTTGATTGTTATGGGGGCAGGGTCAATCGGTAATTTTGCTAAGGAATTAATTGGTTAAATAACATAATGGAAAAAAATACTTTATACAAAAATATCGCCTTAAAAAAATATAATAGCTGGAAGGTTGGCGGTACAGCTGAAAAATTATATATATGCGCAGACAAGGAATTACTTTCAGAGGGTATTAATCATAAAAGAATTACCCCCCCATTTACATTTATTGGGTTAGGTTCTAATTTACTTATAAGGGATGGAGGGGTTAAAGGAACTGTAATAATAATGCACGGTGGATTATCAAAGATAAATCTTGAAAAAGATATATTTTATGCTGAGGCGGGAGTGAGTTGTTCAAAATTATCAAAATTTATTGCTAGAAATAGCTTTATACATTCTGCATTCCTAGCAGGAATCCCTGGCACAATAGGTGGCGCATTAGCAATGAATGCTGGTTGTTATGGTTCAGAGACATGGGATTTTGTTGAAAATGTTTTAGTTATTAATGATAAAGGTGAGCAATTCAAAAGGACTAAAAATGAATATATTACTCAATACAGAAAAGTAATTAATAAGAAAAAACTAGATGAATATTTTCTAGCTACATGGATGAAATTTCCCAAAGGTATAAAAGAAGATGCAGAAAAAGATATCAAGCTTCTTCTAAAAGAAAGAAAAGAAGCTCAGCCATTAAATTGGCCAACAGCTGGCTCAACCTTTAGAAACCCTCCAAATCATTTTGCAGCAAAATTAATTGAGGAATGTGGCTTAAAGGGATTCACTATAGGAGGGGCGCAAATATCTAATAAACATGCAAATTTTATTATCAATTTAGGAGATGCTTCTGCATCTGATATTGAAAAATTAATTGATTACACAATAAAAAAAGTTTTAGAAATTACAAATATTTGTTTAGAGACTGAAATTAAAATTATCGGAGAATATTGAGTTGAGCTATAAATTTGGAAAGGTAGCTGTGCTTTTGGGAGGTATATCTAATGAAAGAGAAATATCCCTTAAAAGTGGAAGTGCTGTACTAGCTGCATTAATAAGTGAGGGTATTGATGCGCATCCAATAGACCCAATGCATGATGATTTAAATGACTTAAAGGCAAAAGATTTTAATAGAGTTTTTATTTGTCTCCATGGTAAGGATGGTGAGGATGGCAAAGTACAGGGTATTCTCGACGAGATGAATATCCCATATACAGGAAGTGGCAAGTCTGCATCAGCAAAGGGAATGGATAAATTAATTTCAAAGTCTATTTGGAAAGATAATAATTTATCTACTCCTGATTTTTTAAGGGTTAACAGCGTAAATGATTATGGATCAATTGTCTCAAGATTAAATTTACCATTTTTTGTGAAGCCAGCAAATTCTGGTTCGAGTATTGGTATTAATAAAGTAAATTCAGAAAAGGATTTTAATAGAGCATTTCAGGAAGCAATTATTATTGATAAAAATATTATTGCCGAGAAAATGATTGTTGGTAGAGAATATACATTGACTATTATAGGCCAAGAGCTCCTACCTATAATCGAAATTCAAACAAAAACCGAATTTTATGACTATGCAGCTAAATATTCAAGAGACGATACAAGGTTTATTTGCCCTACGGATTTACCTCTAAAACTGGTTCAGGATGCAAATGCAATATGTCTAAGAGCCTTCAATTTGATTGGCTGTAAAGGTTGGGGAAGAGTTGATTTCATAATAGATAATAATAATAATTTTTTTATTATTGAGATTAATTCAATTCCAGGAATGACAAATCATAGCCTTGTCCCACTTTCTGCAGAAAATATAGGAATAAGTTTTGAAGAATTAACACTTAAAATACTTGAGACAAGTTGTGCCTAACTTATTAGATAACATAAAGAAAATTACGCTAATAATTTATGTATTTATTTTTCTATTATCTATTTTTGTAGTTCTTCAATTATTATCAAGAGTAGATTTACCAATAAGACAGATATCTATAATAGGAGAATATCAGCATATTGATAAGGAACAGGTGGATTTAATTGCTGATGAATATATTAAAGGTAATTTTTTCTCACTTAACCTAGATCTAACAAGGCAAGCATTTAAGAAGCTTGCATGGGTCAGAGAAATTGCTATAAGGAAAAAATTTCCAGATACACTTGTAGTTACCGTTGAGGAACATAAACCAATCGCTAGGTGGGGAAGGATAGGATTGGTAAATAGTCATGGGGAAATATTTAATGCTGCAAGCCAAGAAGAACTTCCAAGTTTTATAGGATATGAACCTTTTGCAAAGGAAATGACAGAAAAATTTATGGAAATGAATAAAATACTTAGTAAAGAATTGATGCAAGTTGGTACAATCACATTATCTGAAAGATTGTCATGGGAAATAACTACGGATAATCAAGTGAAGGTTATTTTAGGTAAAGAAAATATCATTAAAAAATTAAACTTATTTACAAATAATTATCAAAATATTCTTGCAGAATTAAAAAATAGAATTGAATATGTTGACCTTCGTTATAAAGATGGATTCTCTGTAAAAAAATTAAAGGAAAGACCAATTACTAAGCCTAAAGAAAAAAATATTTTATGATTAAAGTTAAAGAAGAAAAAAATTTAATAGTTGCTTTAGATGTTGGAACATCAAAAATCGTAGTTATAGTATCTGAGATTCAACCTGACGGCATTTTAAAGATAATTGGTTTAGGTCAGCATGTTTCAAAAGGCTTAAAGAAAGGTGTTGTTATAAATATTGAAAGTACCATGCAAGCAATTCAGAGGGCAATTGAAGAAGCTGAATTAATGGCAGATTGTAAAATTAAGGATGTTTATACTGGTATAGCTGGAAGCCATATTCAAAGTTTAAATTCTCATGGCATGGTTACAGTTAAAGACTCAGAGGTATCACAGATGGATGTTGATCGAGTTATTGAAACCGCTTCGGCAATGGTACTTCCTCCCGATCAGCAAGTTCTCCACATATTAACCCAAGAATATATAGTTGATAAGCAAGAAGGGATCCGTGAACCACTTGGAATGAGTGGAATGCGTTTAGAGGTTAAGGTACATATTGTATCTGGCGCTATTACTGCTGCACAAAATATCATTAAATGTATTAAGAGATGTGGATTAGATGTAGTGGAATTAATACTTCAGCCATTAGCATCATGTGAAGCTGTGTTAACTAAAGATGAAAAAGAATTAGGAGTCTGTTTAGTTGATATTGGCGGTGGGACAACAGATATAGCTATTATAAAAAATGGTTCGATACAACATACTGCAGTTATTCCAATTGCTGGAGACCAAATAACTAATGATATTGCAGTTGCTTTTAGGACACCAACACAATCAGCAGAAGATATTAAGATTTCCCATGGTTCTGCTATTTCATATATGGCGTCAGCAAATGAAAAAATACAAATTCCACTTGTTGATGGACATGATCCAAAAGAAATTACAACTGATAAATTATCCGAAGTAATCGAACCAAGAATTACTGAGCTTTTTGAGTTAGTTAGGAATGAATTACAAGGAAGTAGAATGGGTAATGCTATTGCATCTGGTATTGTTATAACAGGTGGAACATCAATGATGAAGGGAATAACAAATTTGGGTGAAACTGTTTTTAATATGCCAGTTAGAATAGGAGTTCCTAGAGATATTGACGGATTATTACAAGTTGTAGAAAATCCAAGATATGCTACTGGAATTGGCCTACTTAAAATTGGTAGGGATGATCTTGAAAAGCAATTAAATTATAAGTTGAATGGAAATTCAGTAAGTCAGATTTTCAAGAGAATGAAAATTTGGTTTCAGGGGAATTTTTAATGAAACATGGAGTTACATATGTTTGAGGTAGTTGAGAAAAAATCACAGGAAGCTAATATAAAAGTTCTTGGTGTTGGTGGCTGTGGAGGTAATGCGGTAGACCATATGATTGAAAAAAATGTAATGGGCGTCGAATTTATGTGTATAAATACTGATCTTCAGGCACTAAAAAAGAGCCAAGCTAGTTCAATTATACAAATTGGTGAAATTTTAACTAAGGGTTTGGGAGCAGGCTCAAGGCCAGATACAGGTAAGCAGGCAGCAATAGATGATAGAGAAAAAATTATTCAAGCAATTGACGGTGCGGATATGCTATTTATCACTGCTGGAATGGGTGGCGGAACAGGTACTGGAGCTACCCCTGTTATCGCAGAAATTGCAAAAGATATGGGAATTCTTACAATTGCTGTTGTTACAAAGCCGTTTGACTTTGAAGGAAGTAGAAGTCAGGTTGCCAAAGATGGTATTAATGAATTGGTCAATTATGTTGATTCGTTAATAGTTATTCCAAATGAGAAATTGATGGGTGTGCTTGGTGAAGACGTTACATTCATCGATGCATTTGGTGCTGCTAATGATGTTCTTTTTAGCGCGGTTGCAGGCATAGCTGAAATCATTAACAGTCCTGGCCTTATAAACGTTGACTTTGCTGATGTGAAAACAGTAATGAGTGAAATGGGAATGGCAATGATTGGCTCAGGGTATGCTGATGGATCAGATCGAGCATTAATTTCTTCTAAAGCAGCTATGGCATGCCCACTTCTTGAGGACGTAAATTTAAATAATGCAAAAGGTATACTAGTAAATATTTCAGCAAGCCAAGATTTTAAAATGAAGGAATATTTTGAAATTATGAATGTAGTCAAGCAATATGCTGCAGAAGATGCAAATATTATAGTAGGTAATGTAATTGATGATTCTATCGCAAGCGGTATTAGAGTGACAATGGTTGCTACTGGATTATCAGTTGCTAAGGGTGAGTCTCCTGACCCAATAAATTTAACATCTCAATACAATTATGATGATTCAGAAACACCAGGTGAAGCAATCATCAAGGATGAAGATGAAGAGTTAAATGTATTTAGTAATAACTCGGAGGAAGCTCTCAACCAACCAAATAACTTTGGTGATGATGAATATGACATTCCAGCATATCTCAGAAAAAACAAATGATACTTCAGCGAACAATTACAAATTCAGTAAGTACTACAGGCGTAGGTCTTCATACAGGAGAAAAGGTAACCCTAAAACTTCATCCTGCCAACGAGGATCAAGGAATAATTTTTACTAGGAGTGATCAAGAGAGCCCAATACAAATTCAGGCATCCCCATTTATAATATCTGAAACTAAATTATGCACTACAATTGGTAATGATAAATTCAAAATTTCTACAGTTGAGCATATTATGTCTGCCCTATCTGCTTCCGGAATTGATAACATTATAATAGATGTTAATGGCTCAGAAATTCCTATAATGGATGGAAGCTCTATTGCATTTATTCATCTAATAAAATCTGCAATTATTAAAGAGCAAAAAAAACCCAAAAAATTTGTTGTAATTAATAAATTAATTGAAGTTAATGACGGAGATAAATTTGCTAAATTCGAACCTTACAAAGGATTTATAATTGATTTTATGATTGATTTTCCACATCCGGCTTTTGAAGATGGGGACAGCCATGTGGTTATAGACTTTTTTAAAGATTCATATATTAAAGATATTAGTAGAGCCCGCACATTCGGTTTTATGCAGGAGGTTGAGTATCTAAGAACAAATGGATTGGCAAGAGGAGGTTCACTTGATAATGCCATAGTACTTGATGAATATAGAATTATTAATGAAGATGGATTAAGGTATTCAGATGAGTTTGTAAGGCATAAGATACTTGATGCAGTTGGTGATTTATATATGTTGGGCAGCCCAATCATAGGAAAATTTACTGCATATAAATCTGGACATGAACTAAATAATAAATTGTTGAGAGCACTTGTAGAGAACCCGAAATCATGGTCATTAGACAATTTAGATATAAATGATATAGAAATGACCGAGCTAGCAAAAAATTACTTATCAATGGCCAATGAATTTAATAATGATAAAGTTGAAAAACTACAATGATTTTTATTCTCATACTGATTTTGCTATTAATTACTTTGGTTACACTCTGTGTGTTTTATGTAGTTTCTAAAAATAAAAAATATATATTTATTATTCGCTCAATTATGAACTACTCAATATATTTTGGTGTTTTCTTTGGTGTTATGTATTTACTTCTAAGGGTGGTGCGCTTTTAAGAGGATGAAAACAGTATCAATTTTTGGAGGTACAGGTTTTATTGGTTCAGAACTAATTGATCATCTTGCGAAAAAAAGAATTAATATTAATGTATTCACTCGAAAATCCAGTAAAGCAGAAAAATTTAATGATTTGCCAAGAGTTAAAATAATTGAGATAAATCAGTCAGTAGACATCTCTGAATTATTAAAAGATTCGGATATTGTTATTAATTTGGTTGGAATTCTTCATGAAACAAAATCACTTAAATTTTCATCTGTTCATAAGGATTGGGTAAATAAAATTGCTAAAGCTGCAAAAAAGGAAAATATAAGTCATTTTATTCATTTAGGAGCGCTTCAATCAACTAAGTATGCTCCAAGCAGGTATCTTAAATCCAAGTATGAGGCCGAAGAAGAGATAAAAAAAATTCTAAAAAAGCAACCATGGACAATTTTAAGGCCTTCAATTGTATTTGGAAAAGAAGATATCTTTATTAATCTTTTTAGAAAAATGATAGCTTATTTACCTATAATTTTAGTTGTATCACCAAATGCAAAATTTCAACCTATTTATGTAAAGGATTTAGTAGGGATAATTATTCAAAGTATGAATGACAATAAATCATATGGAAAAATATATAACATTGCCGGCCCCAAAGCATATAAGTTTATTGAAATTATTAAATTAATAGCAAAAACTGATAAAAAGAAGGTTTTGATTGTGCCTTTGAATAAATTTTTTTCATACATTATGGTTATGCTCATAGAGCTTCTACCATTCAAAATTATAACTAGAGATAATTTAAAATCTATGGAGCTTGATAATGTTACGGATATTAATGATGCATATCTCTTTAAATCACATTTTTTATCACTCCCAAGTTACCTTAGAAAGTAGATAGGTTAAAACAAATTATTATGAAAATATATTTAGTTGGCGGTGCTGTTAGAGATAAAATATTAGGGATTCCAGTAAAGGATCGGGATTACTTAGTTGTGGGTAGCACCCCTGAAGAAATGGTTGAATTGGGATACAAGCCTGTTGGAAAAGATTTTCCTGTATTTATACATCCTAGAACTAAAGAAGAATATGCGCTTGCAAGAACAGAAAAAAAGGTTGGCAAGGGCTATCATGGATTTAAATTTTATACATCACCTGATGTAACTCTTGAGGAAGACCTGAGTAGAAGAGATATTACGATAAATGCAATAGCCGAAGATGAGGATGGAAATATCTATGATCCATTCAATGGTAAGGACGATATAAAAAATAAAATTATTCGACATGTTACTGATGCTTTTATCGAAGATCCTTTAAGGGTACTCAGAGCATCGAGATTTGCAGCATTAGATGTTAAATTTAGAATCCAGACAGAGACATTTGAATTAATGAGTGCAATGGTCTTAAGTGGCGAGCTAAAGTCGCTGTCAGTAGAGCGCGTAGTTAAAGAGTTAAAAAAGGGATTACAAGGAAGAAATCCAGAAATTATGCTTCATTATCTCTGTGAGTGTGGTGCATTGAATGAAGTTTTCCTAGACCTTCCAAACCCAATGACTCCATCTTTTTCTAAAGACTTTGTTAGCGTAGGTTTAGCTATGAAGCAATCCTCAAAACCTTTGGAGGCTGAATCTAAATTGATTATGTTGCTACTGGTTTCATACTTTGGTAAACATTATCCAACTGAGTCTCATAAAATTTGGATAGAGAAACAAACATATTTATTAAAAGACTTAAAAATATCGAGCCTGTCAGTTAAAATATTTTGGAATATTATAGATGAAGAGCTAAACCTTAAAGAGTTTTTAACATTAAAAGTAGAAGATAAATTAGATTGTTTATATCGACTTGATTTTTTTAGGCGCCCAAATATTATTTCAGAGATTTTGAATATAATCACAGTATTTTATAAAGCATTTGAAATAAAGGCTTCAACATTTGAAGATCTTAATAAACTCCTAGTTCTTTTTTCTAATGAAATAAATCAATTAAAAATTAAGTTAGATACTTCAAAATCTGGGGATGAAATCAAGGAGTTTGTTTATCAGGAAAGGCTTTCATTGCTCAAAAAAATTAGTAATTAAAATAAATCACTGAGCCTAAATATTTTTTTATCAATATATTGGAATTCATCTTTCTTGTTGGTTAGCCAAATTGTAGATAATCCAAATTGTTTGGCAGTTTTAAGATTTTCTTTTACATCATCTACAAAATAAGCTTTATTTATATTATATTTTTTTAAAAATAAGCTCATAGAGTCTTCGTTTGGTTTTGGTCTAAAATTGGAGTCTTCGATAGTAAAAATCTCATCAAAATATTCTTCAATCTTACATATCTTCATAACTTGGTTAGTGTAATTTCTAGGTGCATTTGTGTAAATAATTTTCCTTCCCTTAATAAGTGAAAGAGTTTCCTTTAAGCATGGCATAGGAATAACATGCTCCTTAAAGTTATTTATTGTATGGGTCTTTTTTAGAAAATCAATTGGATCTATATTGAAATTTTCAATTAAGCCCTGGAGTGTAGCACCATATTTATTCCAATACTGCTCTCTTAAAATACTGGCTTCTTTGATACTTATTTTGAAATTTGAGCTAATGTATTGATTCATTTTGTTATTTACAATCGGGAAAATTCTTGATTGTGCATCATGCAGTGTATTGTCTAGATCAAAAATCCAGGTAGAACTCAACTTATTGTGCTTTTATTAAAGTACCCACGCCTTGATCGGTTAATATTTCAAGTAGTAATGCATGCTCAACCCTACCATCAATTATGTGGACACTATTAACGTTAGTCTTTGCAGCTAGAAGCGCTGCTTGAATTTTTGGTAGCATTCCTCCTGAAAGAACTTCTTTTTTTATCAGGCTTTCGATTTCTTTTGGAACAAGTCCAGTTATTAGATTTTTTTCTTTGTCTAATACCCCTTTAGTATTTGTCATGAGCACTAACTTCTCAGCATTAATTACTTCTGCAAGTTTGCCAGCGACTAAATCTGCATTTATGTTGTACATTTTATTATCCTTACTAAAACCGATTGGCGATATAACTGGGATAATTCCGTGATCAGTAAGAGCCTCAATAAATAGTGGGTTAATACTCTCTATTTCACCAACATGACCAAGGTCTATGCTGCCGCTCTGTGTATTTTTTCTATCAACTATTAATTTCTTTGCTCTTATAAAGCCTAACGCTTCTTTTCGAGAGAGGCTATTCGCCTTACCCCCAATAGTTTTTATTAAATTTACTATCTCACTGCTAATTGATGTTAAAACTTCATAAACTACAGACATCGTTTCCTCATCCGTTATTCTCATTCCATTATAAAACTCACCTTTCTTACCTATCTTATCGAGGTTTTCATTTATCTGGGGACCACCACCATGAACAATCACTGGATTCATACCAACCAGTTTAAGTAATACAACATCTTTTGCAAATGAGTGCTTTAGATTCTCATCTATCATAGCGTTCCCACCATATTTAATGACAATAGTTTTACCAGAGAATTTTTTTATATAAGGCAATGCCTCGCTTAAAATTTTTGCTTTTTCATTTGGTGTCATTTTTTAGACCACATTGTATTTATTTCCAACATTTTATAGCTTTTTTGTGAAAAATTTTGAGTTTCGCTCAACATGGTAAATTTTTCTTCTTTCAGCGGGCATTGAATCTATATGAGTTTCGACAAAACCTTTTTCTTTAAACCAATGCTCAGACTGTGTTGTAAGAATAAAAGCATATCTAGAATTTATTTTTTTCTCACAATAATTCAATAATTTCATTCCAAAACCTTGTCTTTGGTAATTAGTGTGAATTGCAAAACAAGAAATTTCTGACATATTCTTGTATGGATATAGAGCAGCACACCCAATCAAATCATGATTATATTCAATAACAATAAAATTCTTTAAATCTTGCTCAATTTGCTCATTTGCTCTTGTTATTAATTTTCCATTCATACCTAATGGCTCAATAAGTTGATATATTGCTTTAACATCTTTGACTGATGCAGGCCTTATTTTCTCTAATGCATATTCAGTTAAAATCGTACCAGATCCTTTGTCCGTATAAAGCTCTTCAATTAATGAGCCATTAGTATTTCTATTAATAAGATGTATTTTTTCGACGTTTTGCTTAATAGCAAATAAGCTACTTTTAAGAATATTAAGGTCTTTATATGAAATATGTGCTGCATTCTCTGGTGAAGAATTTTTTTCAATATTTTGTATTAAATTTTTAGCTTTTTTAGTTGTCATTTCAGGGATTAATTCTCCTCTTTTATTGAGAACTCCATCTGAGTCTACAAAGTAGATAAGCTTATCTGCCTTAATAGATCCAGCAATATAAGCTGCAGTTTGTTCGTAGGATAGATTAAATATTTCACCAACCGGTGAAAATCCTATTGGAGAAATAAGTACTATTTCGTTTTGAGATAGCTTGTCTAAAATTGCATTGTTATCGACTTTTCTGATCTGACCCGTATATTCCATATCAACGCCATCAATAACGCCTATAGGCTTGGCTGTTATAAAATTACCACTTGATACTTTAATATCGCTCCCTGCCATTGGTGACCCAGACATACTTGATGATAAGGTAGCTTGAATTTCAGTGTGAATTCGACCATTAACTTCAATGATATGTTCTAGCGATTGCTTATCAGTAACTCGTTGATTTCTAACTAAACGCGTTGGCTGTTTGGTGGCAATTAATTTATGATCAATGTGAGGTCTAATACCGTGAATCAAAACAAGTTTAATATTCAACGAATGAAGTAAATTAATGTCGTGACTTATTTGTTTTAATTGCTCGTCTTTAAGAACCTCCGCACCAAAAGCAATTACAAATATTTTTTTATTAAATTGATAAATAAACTTTGCAGATAATCTAAAATGCTCAACAAATGAATTTCTTGGTCCACTCAGATCTTTTTGAAGAGGAGTTGAATCAAAAAATATTTGCGGAGACACATTGAGTGTTTTAGCTATTCTTTCAAGGAGGTCGACAGATATATTAATTTCACCCCGCTCAATGCGGGACAAGCTACTAGTATTTATTTCTACTTTTTTCGCTAATTGATTTAAAGTCAATTTTTGTTCTTTACGCAAAAATTTTATTATATCTGGTATTTTATTTTTAATATTTTGCATATATCGCAATTTTTATTTAATAAATACTATATTTTATACTAAATTTATCTAATTATGAAAAATCACCATATTTAAATTGTATTATCGATAAAATACTTAAGGGGGCTGTTTCTGTTCGAAGTATTCGGGGCCCTAGTTTTAAAGAGGTGTATTTATAACTATTAGCTAGCTTCAACTCCTCTTCTGAAAATCCACCCTCTGGCCCAATAAATATAATAATATTACCTTCATTTAGAGCCCCTAAATTTTCTATAGAAGCCTGACCGCTTGGAGTTAGAATTAATTTAAGAGTTTTTTTATTGAATTCAT
>JAQWQF010000012.1 GCA_029244935.1 Methylophilaceae bacterium
ATAATACATTGCAAGGGGTGAGAAGCTTCTTTTGCTAAATTTAATACTTGATTCTTTTTAGTTTCTGCTATTTCAAGAGGATACATTCCTCCAATTCCAATTCCTTCTGTATGAATCTTAAGCATTACTCTCGTAGCCTCATCTAAACTTTTATTAAAAACTTTTTGTATAGTGAAGACAACAAACTCCATAGGCGTGTAATCATCATTTAAAATAATAACCTTATAAATACTTGGAAGCTTAGGTTTTATTTGTTCCGGAGCAATTTTAATATCTTGTTTGTGTTTTATTGAGGCCATAGTTTTAACGGTTTACTTACCTAAAAATTTTAACACTTTTTACGGTTCTGTCCTGAGCATTTAATATTTCAAAGGTTACATTACTTAGTTTGAAGCTAGTATTTGGATCAGGAATATCTTCAAAAAATTCTAGAATTAAGCCATTCAAAGTCTTTGGACCATCAATTGGAAGATTTAGTTTTAATTTCTTATTTAATTCTCTTACAGATATAGCGCCATCAACAATCCATCCATCATCCGCTGATACAATTTTTGTCATTTTAGATGGGAGCTCTTCATTAAATTCACCAACAATCTCTTCAAGGATATCTTCAATTGTAAGAAGTCCGATTAACTCCCCATGTTCATTAACAATCAAACCCAATTTTTCCTGATTATCTTGAAAGTATTGTATTTGCTTATAGAGCGTTGTTCCAGACGGAATAAAATACGGAGGATCAATTAAATCTATTAATTCATCATGGTTAAAATCGTTGACACTATCTTTTATAATCCATTTTAATATTTTTTGTTTTTCAAGTACTCCTTTGATTGTTTCATTATCCGCATTGCGGATCAATATGTGTTGATAATGTAGATTGGATATTTTTTCTAAAATATCTTCTATATTTTGACCTAAACTTATTGATTCTATTGAGGTGTGTGGGGTCATAATGTCATCAATAGTCACTTTCTCAAGGTCAATTAAATTTAAAAAAATTGATTTATTTTTATTAGGTATGAATTGTCCAGAGTCACTAATAATACTTTTTAACTCATCCATATTGATTAGATGATTTTGCTTAAAGTTAGTCTTGATATTAAGTATTTTTAAAATACCGAGTACAAAAATATTCACAAAGAATACTATTGGGTAGAGAATTTTTAGTAGGGGATAGAGAATGAAACTACAAGATAATGCTATTTTTTCAGCATGTGCTGCAGCAATAACTTTTGGAGTAATTTCACTAAAAATTAATATCAAGAAAGTCGTTATTAGAGTTCCACTCATAATGATAAATTCTTGGTCACCATATAACTGCACTGCAATGATAGTTACAAGAGTTGCTGATGCTGCATTAGCAAAGTTGTTACATAGCAAAATAACGCTAAGAAGCTTATCTGTTTCAGATAAAAGTTTTGATGTTAGAAGAGCGGCTTTATTACCACTCTTAGCAAGATGTTTTAATCGATACCTATTGATAGACATTAGGCTAGTTTCAGATATTGAAAAAAATGCTGAGACTATTAGAAGTAAAGCTAAAAGACTAATTTGTTGTGTAAGTGAGAAGTAGAACACTTTTTAAAATTTATACCGTATGTTTTTTTGATTCTTCAGTTGCAGTCTTAAGCAGATTCTTTTGATTCGTCCCTAACCACATTGCCATTGGGCAACCAACCATAATCGAAGAATAAATACCAAATAAAATACCAATTGTAAGCGCTATAGCAAAATTATGAAGAATTTCTCCACCAAAAAGTAACATTGAGATAACAACTGTCTGAGTAGATAAGTGAGTCATTATCGTTCTTGACATAGTTCTAGTAATTGCATTATTCATTATTTCTGAAACAGGTGAGTTTCTCATAGTTGATCTTCTGAAATTCTCTCTAACCCTATCAAATACAACCACAGATTCGTTGACAGAGTAACCCAGCACAGCAAGTACGGCAGCTAATACCGTTAAATTAAATTCCCATTGGAAGAAAGCAAAAAAGCCTAAAATAATAAAGACGTCATGCATATTGGCAATAATTGCCGCAAGGCCAAAACGCCATTCAAAGCGCATTGATAAATAAAGAACAATACCTAAGCAAACAAAAAGTAGTGCAAGGGCTGCTTTTTCAAAAAGCTCATCACCCACCTGAGCACCAACTGACTCAACTCGCTTAACATCTATTAAGTTATTTTCAGCCCTAAGTGCAGAAGCAACTTTTTCAGAAAGATCAGCAATTGAGAGTTCATCATTAATTGGCAGACGAATTAGTATATCTTTTGCAGTACCAAAGTTTTGAACCTGAGAGTCTTCCATGTTAATTGATTTAAGAATTTCTCGGACATCTTGTACATTGACAGTTTCTGGATAACTTACTTCCATAATTGTACCGCCAGTGAAATCAATCCCTAAGTTAAGTCCTTTTATACTCAAAAAAGAAATGGATGATACAAAGATAATAATCGAGAAAACAGCAGATAATTTACTGAATTTCATAAAAGGTATATCTTTTTTTACTCTAAATATTTCCATAATTTAATTATTGTCTATTTTAAAAATTTCGCCGATCGACAGTTTGTGAATATGACGACGCCTTCCATAAATGTAATTAATAATTGCTCTTGAAACCCAAATAGAGCTATACATTGAAGTTAATATGCCCAGTACATGAACAACAGCAAAACCTTTAATAGGACCTGATCCAAAATAAAATAGTGCAATTCCTGCGATCATTGTAGTGATATTAGAATCTAGAATTGTCCCCCATGCCTTTTCGTACCCTATATTAATACTAGCTTGTGGCGTATTTCCATTTCTAATCTCGTCTCGAATACGTTCATTAATTAAGACATTTGCATCAATAGCCATGCCTATTGTTAAAGTAATAGCTGCAATTCCTGGAAGAGTTAGTGTGGCCTGAATTGCTGAAAGCAGAGCGACTAAAAAAATTAAATTCACTGAAAGCGAGACTACGGATACCAATCCAAATCCCATATAATAAGCCGCAATCATAATTACAATTGCTATAAATCCCCATATGGTTGATTTAATTCCGTTAGCTATGTTTTCCTTACCCATGCTCGGACCAACAGTACGCTCCTCTACTATTTCCATTGGGGTTGCTAGTGACCCAGCCCTTAAAAGAAGGGATATATCAGTTGCTTCTTGAGCATTTTCCATTCCAGTTATTTGCACACGCCCACCCCCAATCTCGCCTCTGATAACGGGATTTGTTATTACCTCAGTTATTTTTTTATCTATAAGAATTAAAGCTATTTTTTTCCCAACATTCTCACGTGTGATCTTTTTAAAGATCTTAGCTCCTTGACCGTCTAGGATAAGAGACACAACTGATTTTCCAGTTTGATTGTCTATACCAGGCCCTGCATCTGTAATCCGCTCTCCTGTGAGTACGACTTCTTTTTTAACTAATACTGGGATACCATCACGATCATTGAATAATTCTAATCCAGCAGGCACGTTTCCATTTATTGCGGAATCATAAGCTGCTTGATTTTCTTCAGTCATTCTCATTTCTAACATAGCCGTCCGACCGATAATGTCTTTTGCTTTGGCTGTGTCTTGCACCCCAGGTAATTGGACAACAATTCTATCTGCTCCTTGTTGTTGAATAACTGGTTCAGCTACTCCAAGCTCATTTATTCGATTATGAAGAGTATCTAGATTCTGTTTTATAGCTTGACTTTGTGTGTCCTCATTGGAATAAGAATTAGGTTTTACATATAAGATAAATTCATTATCAGAATTAACCTCAACAAATTCGAAAGCTGCTGTTTCTTTTGTAATTTTTCTTACCTGTATTTTTCTTCCAGAGGCAAAAGATTCAAATACTTCTTTAGCCATATCACGGTCTAATTCTTTTTTAAATTTAATCTCGATACCGCTATCAGTTTTTAATGACCCATAATAAGGAATCCTCTTTTTTTGAAGCTCCTCTCTGGCTGCAATTAGTAAATTGTAAACATTTTTATCGCTAGCCTTTGACATATCTAACTGCATAAGAAAATGAACGCCTCCTCTTAAGTCAAGACCTAACTTTAATGGCAGAGCACCAATATTGGAAAGCCAATTAGGTGAGTTGGGTAGTAAATTGAGCGCAACCACATAATTCTCGCCAATAGCTTCTTGAATCAGTTTTTTTGCCTTTAATTGATCTTCGGGAGACTCAAGTTTAACTTTAATACCAATATTCTCAATTATTAGCTTATTTATAGTTATATTTGAGTTCTTTAATGTAGTCTCGACAGATTCTACGATTGAATTATCAATCTTTTCACCTGACTTAACAGACATAATTTGAACTGCAGGAGCCTCTCCGTAGAAATTCGGTAGGGTATAAATTAAACTTAGCAATACCGAGGTAATGATAAGTAGATATTTCCATCTGGAGAATTGATTCGGTTGTTGGTTCACTTTTTTATTAGAATCGATTTAGATCGACTTAATGGTTCCTTTTGGAAGAAGGGTTTGTATTGTTTGCTTTTGAATTTTTATCTCAACATTCGAGGCAATCTCAATCGTTGAAAATTGATTATTGAGTTTAACCACTTTTCCCAGAATTCCTGTCGAAGTTACAACTTCATCTCCAGTTTTAAGTGCATCAAGCATTGATCGATGTTCTTTTGCTTGTTTCATCTGTGGACGAATTAGCATAAAGTAAAATAATACAAAAATAATAATAAACGGTAGAAAACTCATTAATCCTTCATTCACAATTTTGACCCCCTAAAAAATGTACGATTTTATCATAAGACATGCTTCTAATCATTAGTCTTTCGAGTCTTAAGAAAGTTTCTTTGAAAATCAAGGTAATTATTATTTTTAATTGCATCCGCTGCCTCAAGCATAATTCTTTTATAAAAAAATAAATTATGCAGTGTATTCAATCGAGACCCTAGCATTTCACCGATCTTAAATAAATGATGCAAATAGGACCTACTGAAATTTTGGCATGTATAGCAGTCGCAGTCAGGGTCAATAGGCATCAAATCATCTCTATATTTTGCATTTTTTATCTTAATGTCTCCACGTCTAGTAAATAGCCAGCCATTCCTAGCATTTCTTGTTGGCATTACACAATCAAACATATCTACTCCATGCCCTATAGAGAACACGAGATCCTCTGGAGTACCAACACCCATGAGGTATCGTGGCTTATCTTTTGGCATCATAGGCGCTATAAATTCAACAATTTTGTTCATTTCATCTTTCGGCTCTCCCACAGATAGCCCGCCAATGGCGTACCCATCAAAATCTACCTTAATTAATTCTTTAATTGAATCTAGTCTAAGATCTTTAAACATTCCACCTTGGATAATTCCAAATAAAGCATTTGGGTTTGTTTGGAATTCACTTTTACTTCGATAGGCCCATTCCAAACTTAATTTCATCGATTTTTCAGCTTCTTCGAAAGTAGCAGGATAGGGGGTACATTCATCAAAAATCATCGCAATATCCGAGTTAAGGATTTTTTGAATTTCCATTGATTTTTCTGGACCCATAAAACATTTATCACCATTAATGGGTGATCTAAATGTAACACCTTGCTGTGTAATTTTTCTCATCTTACCTAAACTCCAGACTTGAAAGCCACCAGAGTCAGTTAATATTGGCCTATCCCAATTAATAAATTTATGTAAGCCTTGGTGTTTATTGATTATATCCAAGCCTGGGCGAAGCCATAAATGAAATGTATTACCTAAAATTATTTCGAAATTACTTTTTTCTAGTTCACTTGGGCTAATGGATTTAACAGCTCCATATGTTCCAACTGGCATAAAGACAGGAGTATTAATTTTTCCATGTGCTGTTATGATTTCTCCAGTTCTTGCATTGCCATCTTGAGACTTTAGATTAAACTTCATATTTTAGTATTCTGATTTAAGTTACTTTATTTATCATTATAAGTACATTAAATCTAGATAACGATGAATAAAAGAATATTCTAGGATAGAATTTCAGTAATTATGAATAATATAGATAAAATTAAACAAAAAGATTCCTTAGGCAAAAGAAGTTTTTATTTGCTGCCTAACATTCTTACTACCTCAGCCTTATTTGCTGGTTTTTATTCTATTGTCCAAGCAATGAATGGGGCTTATGACCATGCTGCTCTAGCAATATTTATTGCCCTGATTTTAGATGGGCTTGACGGGCGTGTGGCGCGTTTAACAAATACTCAGAGTTCTTTTGGTGCAGAATATGACAGTCTTTCCGATATGGTGTCTTTTGGGGTTGCACCCGGCTTAATAGTTTACGTGTGGGCACTTCAACCGCTAGGAAAGCTAGGCTGGATTGCAGCATTCATTTACTGCTCCTGTGCTGCATTTAGACTTGCCAGATTTAATGTAAAGCTAGATATTGATAATAAACAATTCTTTTTTGGCCTCCCATCCCCAGCTGCTGCAGCATTAATTGCAAGCTTTATTTGGATTTCATATGATAATGGAATTAGTGGCAACGAAATATTTTTAGGTTTTTTTCAAATGCAATGGTTTGCTTTTTTACTTACTATTTTCTCAGCATTATCAATGGTTACAGACCTTAGATACTATAGTGGAAAAGATATTAATCTAAGAAACAGTCAGCCCTTCATAGCAATTTTATTTATTGTAATGATTTTTGGTCTTATTTCTCATAATCCCGCAGAGATAATATTTATTATTTTGATGGCTTACGCATTATCAGGCTATTTCATGTTTTTTAGAAACCGATATATTCAAAATATGAGAAAAAAAGATGTCTAAAATAAAAGATAATAAATTAATTATATTTGATACCACACTGCGTGATGGCGAGCAAAGTCCAGGTGCATCAATGACTCAAGAGGAAAAGGTTAGAATTGCAAAACAGCTAGAGAAGCTAGGCGTCAATGTTATTGAGGCTGGTTTTGCTGCTGCAAGTCCAGGTGATTTCGAAGCTATTCAGGCGGTAGCTAAAACTATAAAAACTAGTATTGTATGCTCTTTGGCTAGAGCAGTTGAGGCAGATATTGAAAAAGCTGGTAAAGCAGTAATGCCCGCAAGCAATAGGAGAATTCACACATTTATTGCTACAAGTAAAATACACATGGAAAATAAACTTCGTATGTCGGAGACTGAAGTTTTAGAGCGAGCAGTAATGGCAGTTAAGTGGGCACTAAATTATACAGATGATGTAGAATTTTCAGCAGAGGATGCTGTACGGTCAGATATTAATTTTCTGATTGAAGTATTTGATGCGGTTATTAAGGCCGGAGCTAAAACAATTAATGTGCCTGATACAGTTGGATACTCAATGCCAAATTCATGGGGTGAGAGAATGGGAAAATTAATTCAACAAGTTCCAAATTCGAATACAGTAGTGTGGTCAACACATTGCCATAATGACCTAGGAATGGCGGTAGCTAACTCCCTTTCAGCAGTCTTAAATGGCGCAAGGCAGGTGGAATGTACAATTAATGGTTTAGGTGAAAGAGCAGGAAATGCAAGTCTTGAAGAAATTGTAATGGCAGTTAAAACTAGAAGAGATATATTTAATTTGGAAACAACTATTAATTCTGAATTCATTGTGCCAACCTCAAGGCTAGTATCAACTATTACAGGATATCCAGTTCAGCCAAATAAGGCGATTGTTGGGGCAAATGCATTTGCTCACGAATCAGGTATTCATCAAGATGGAGTTCTGAAGCATAGAGAAACTTATGAAATTATGAAGGCACAGGATGTAGGTTGGGGAGCAAACAAAATCTCTCTTGGAAAATTATCTGGCCGAAATGCATTTAAATCTAGACTTTTAGAATTAGGAATTGAAATACAAAATACTGAGACATTGAATGCTGCTTTTTCTCGCTTTAAATTATTAGCTGACAAAAAGTCAGAAATATTTGATGAAGATCTTCATGCATTAATAAGTGAAGAGTATGTTGAAGGTGCTATTGATTTACATAAATTGGTATCCTTAAAAACTAATTCGGAGACAGGAAAGATCCCTGCTGCTGAAATTGAAATGACAGTTGATGGGAAGGTTTTTAAGGCAAAGGCTGATGGAGGTGGTCCTGTAGATGCAACTTTTAAAGCTATAGAATCAATCGTAAAATCGGAAACTGAATTATTATTATTTTCAGTGAATAACATTACTTCCGGAACCGATTCACAAGGAGAGGTAACTGTAAGGTTAGCTAAAGGAGGTAGAGTCGTTAACGGACAAGGAGCAGATACTGATATTGTTGTAGCTTCAGCAAAAGCCTACATTAACGCTTTAAACAAGCTTCTCTCTAAGCTTGAAAGAGCTCACCCACAAGTTTAATAAAGGAACGTACTTGCAATTAGCAATTTTTGATCTAGATAACACTTTACTCAATGGCGACTCTGACTACAATTGGAGTTTATTTTTAATACAACATGGGATTCTAGATTCTGATTTGCATAAAGAAAGAAATGAACAGTTTTTTAAAGAATATCAATCTGGGAATCTAGATGTTTATGCATACTGTGAGTTTCAATTTAAAACTCTAAAAGATAACCCACGAAAATTACTTGATGAATTAAGATCTGAGTATATAAAAAAAATTATTAATCCTATGATAACAAAAGAAGCAAAAGATTTAGTTGATAGTCACAGAAAAGAAAATCACAAATTACTTATTATTACAGCAACAAATAGTTATATTACAAAGCCGATAGCAGACCTTTTTGGTATCGAGGATTTAATTGGAACAGATTTAGAAGAAGTGAATGGTGAATTTACTGGAAAAGTTTCTGGTTTACCCTCATTTCAAGAAGGAAAAATTACCCGGTTAAATCTATGGCTTGAAGAGAGGGGCTTGATATTTGAAGAGCTTGAGAAAACCTTCTTTTATAGTGACTCAATGAACGATATTCCTTTGCTAGAAAAAGTTTCTAATCCAGTTGCAGCAAACCCCGATGAGGTATTAGAAAAAAAAGCCATTAAAGAAGATTGGCCAATTATTTATCTTCGTTAATTAGTTTCCAATGATAATTTCAAGAACAAACTTACTTCCTAAATAAGACAGAAAAAGTAATATAAAGGCAGATAATGAGAATATGATGGCTTTTTTACCTCGCCATCCAGCTCTGGCTCTTCCTAATAGAAGTCCACCATATACTAACCACGACAAAATAGAGAAAATAATCTTGTGAGATATTTCTAATGGAATTCCTAGAAATTCCTCTGAGAAAAAAATACCCGTAATAAGAGTAATTGTTAGGGATACAAAACCAATCCAATATATTTGAAATAATACTTTTTCCATCGCCAGTAGCGATATTTTACTTTTGAAAAATTCAGTTGGTCTGCTCGGTGAATGAAGGTTATTTTGAATCAGTAAAATGAATATAGAAAAAATTGCTCCAAAAGCAAGCAAACTATAACCAAGAATAGCTATGACAATATGAAGTGCGGCATTGATAGAGAGATAATCTGAAACATAGTTTGTTTGATAGATAAAAGGGTGAAAGATAAGGATAATGATTGCTGGTAGAAGTGTTAAATACTCTAAACCTTCATAGGAATTATTTCTATTCATAAACCAAAATAAAAGTAGAGTAATCCAGCTAATAACTAATAAAGCATTGGAAAAATTTAAATTAATTCCTTGGTTAAATAGGCTGATGTAAATTAAAGCGATATGAGTCACTAACCCAATACTTAATAAGAAATAATTGTGGCGTGCTGTAATTTTTTTTGTTTTTGCTATCAATGAAAAACCTGGAATCAGATATAAAATCAGTGAGGCAAAAAGTAGAGTCCAATAATTCATAGGTTTAATTGGTGTAATTGTTAAACACAATTATAATGGATAATTGAGATAACCGTTAAAGATGAGAAAAAATAAAGATGCTTGAAAATTTAACCGATCGCTTACAGTCAGTTATTAAAACCATTAGGGGCCAAGCTCGCTTTACTGAGGAAAATATTAGCGATGCGATGCGTGAGGTGAGGATTGCATTAATTGAGGCTGATGTAGCCTTGCCAGTTATTAAATATTTTATTGATCGCGTCAAAGAAAAGGCATTAGGCGCTGAGGTTTTAAAAAGCATTAGCCCTGGGCAAGCAGTTATAAAAATCGTCCAGGATGAATTAACCGATTTAATGGGAAGTGCAAATAATCCTATAAATCTATCAACTACGCCACCAGCAATCATCCTCCTGGCTGGGCTTCAGGGTTCAGGAAAAACTACTACAGCTGCTAAATTAGCTAAAATTATATCCGAGCAAAAGAAAAAAGTATTATTAGTAAGCGCAGATGTTTACAGACCTGCTGCAATTGAACAGCTAAAAACCCTTGCGGTTAGCTTAAATATAGAATGCTTTAATTCCTCAGAAAAAGATAAACCCAATAATATTGCTACTCAGTCTATAGCATATGCAAAAAAACATTTTTTTGATGTGATGATTTTTGATACAGCTGGTCGACTAGGTATTGATGATGCAATGATGAAAGAAATTAAGCAGTTGCATAAGACATTAGATCCAGCAGAAACATTATTTGTTGTAGATTCAATGCAGGGACAAGATGCGGTTAATACAGCCAAATCATTTGGAGATACCCTTCCCCTTACAGGTATTATCTTAACAAAATTAGATGGTGACTCACGAGGTGGAGCGGCATTATCAGTAAGACATATTACCGGTCAGCCAATTAAATATATTGGAGTGAGTGAAAAAACTAATGGACTGGAATCTTTCCATCCTGAGCGTATGGCATCTCGAATTCTTGGTATGGGAGATATTGTAAGCCTAGTTGAGGATGCACAAAAAAATGTCGACATTAAAGAAGCGGAAAAATTAGCAGATAAAGTTAAGTCTGGAAAGAATTTTGACCTGAATGATTTTAGAAATCAAATATTACAAATGAAAAAAATGGGAGGCGTAGGTGCGATGATGGATAAAATGCCTTCTCAAATTGCAGGTGCCGCCTCTAAGGTAAACCCAGAGGATGGAGACAAATCAATGGTTCAAATTGAGTCTATTATTAACTCAATGACACCATTAGAAAGAACGAAACCAGATCTATTAAAAGCTAAAAGAAAAATGAGAATCGCATCAGGCTCAGGTACCAAGGTCCAAGATGTTAATCGCCTATTGAAGCAGTTTGAAGAAATGCAAAAAATGATGAAGATGTTTTCTAAGGGTGGTATGGGTAAATTAATGAGGGGATTATCAGGTCGATTCCCTGGCATGAACTAATATAATGGATGAACTATAAAAATAAGTCTCTGTCTACATTGACCAATGTAGATTATTCCTGGATAATCGCCGTTGGCTGTCAATGGGGAGTTAGCTCAGCTGGTAGAGCACCGGACTTTTAATCCGATGGTCACGCGTTCGATCCGCGTACTCCCTACCATTTTTTTACTATTATAGAGTGAAAAAAACTCATAAATATGTTAAATGTATCTTATGACAAAATACAACAATCTTTTGCTTAAGAATCAACTTTGTTTTTCGCTTTACGCAGCTACCAATTCTATTACTCGTTACTACCGCTATTATCTTAAGGAACTTGGTATTACTTATCCACAGTATTTAGTTCTTATTACATTATGGGAATCAAATACATCAACAGCTTCAGAAATAGGGGCTATATTAAAACTAGACTTACCTACTATTACACCAATTCTTCAAAAATTAGATTCAATGGGATTTATTGTGAGAAAACGTTCAAATCAAGATAATCGAGTAGTGAGAGTGACTCTGACGAAAAAAGGGCTTGATATTAAAAAAACAATTGCTGGTATACAGAATAACGTAGCTTGTAAGACAAACTTGTCAGACAAGGAGTTTAATAAACTTAAAAACACTCTAAATAATCTAACAGAAACAATGGCAATTAATAAAGATGACCAGGATATCTTAATCAAGTTAAAGAATTGTAAATAAAGAATTAGGAAATAACATTAATGAAAAAAACCGCTGATGAAGCGGTTTTTTTTCATCTTTTATATAAAATGAATTTATTTCTTATTTTGCCCTCAGAGTAGTATGAAAAAATTTCCTCTTAAATTTAAATATTTGTTCCCTCTAATTGCACTTTTTCTTAATTACCAAGCGCATTCATATCCTGCTCAGTCTGAATTATTTGGATTAAGTCAATCCATGGTGCATGTTTGGGTGACCTATGGAAATGGTGTCACTGGAACGGGTTCTGGGGTTGTTATTAAGGAGAATCATGTTGCAACTGATTGCCATGTTTTTGCAGATGCTGAAGGCGTAAATGTAGTAAAAACTTTTAAAAAATATGTACCGATTGCTGTATACGCTGATTGGAAAAATGATTTGTGTATTTTAAAGTTTGATGACCTCCCTCTAAAACCTGTAAAAATGGTTACATCAAAGAATGTTCAGTATGAAAGTAAAGTTTTTGCATTAACTTTCCCTAATGATAGTCCGATTGCACTACCATCCTATGGAAAAATAAAAGGTATCCACCCGTTTAAAGACAGTAATATCATAAGAACCTCAGCAGCATTTACTGTTGGTTCAAGTGGCGGTGCTTTATTTGATCTAAATTTTAATCTGATTGGTATTACGACCTTTAAAAGTCCTGGTAAACGATTAGGATATTTTTATTGCTTACCTACTGAGTGGATTACGGCCTTACTCGAGACTGCTCCTCAATTTGATTTGAAAAGTAAATTCCCTCCATTCTGGAGTCTTCCTGACGATGAAAAACCATTTTTTATGCAAGTCATTATGCCATTGCAACAGGATGATTGGGATAAGGTCAAACGTATTGCAGATGAATGGACCAGAAAAGATATCGAACATTCCGATGCTTGGTATTTTTTAGGTTTAGCAGAGTTAAAAATGAAGAATTATCCAAAGGCCATTATTGATCTTAAAAAAGCCTTTCATTTAAATGGTCGTCATTTTGATTCACTTGTCGAATTACATAAAATAGCTAAAATTCAGAATGATCAGCAATCGATAGATTGGACAGTTAAGCAAATGAACGTTATTGATCCAGATTATGTTAATTACGAGTTATAAAATTTATTTTAATTGGCGCGCCTGAAGAGATTCGAACTCCTGACCCCTTGGTTCGAAGCCAAGTACTCTATCCAGCTGAGCTACAGGCGCTTAAGGTAATAAAATTGGCGCGCCCGAAGAGATTCGAACTCCTGACCCCTTGGTTCGTAGCCAAGTACTCTATCCAGCTGAGCTACGGGCGCGTGAGCGATATTATAACTTAGTTTTGAGGATAATTTAGGCAGAAGATTTCTTACTGGGCTACTGGAAGTGTTAAAACTGGTCCTGGTTTTTCTAAGTTACCAGATTGTAAGGCGCTAATTTGATTTAGAAGCATCAATGTATATTTACTCTCCATATCGTTGTCCTTTATGAAAAACCAATGGCCTCTATATTTGACTTTTACGGATGCATTATTAGGTTTTTCTTTTTGGGAGTAGACAACAAAAAAATCTGACATAATATCCTGCCAATTAAAATTCTTGCCATCTTTGGTTCTGGTAACCTTAACTCGATTATTAATAATATCTTCATCAGGAATAAGAACGCCATGAGATAAGAAAAATTGAATACCAGCTAGTGATCTTAGATTGATTTCAATACTTGGCCCCTCTATCGCATTAGAGAAATTAGTTGTTAAAGGAATTATTGTATTTTTAGTAGATAAATCTAATGCCGTGAGTAGATTCTTAACTTCATTAGACCCACTAAATTTTTTCCTAATTAGGAGAGCAAGCTTATTATTAGAGCCTTCCAATTGATACCCAAAGCTAATAATGTTTTTTTTCTGAAGTTGATAAAAGATATTAGCCAATACTTTAAATTCTTTATAAGATGGCTCAACATTAGGTGTGGGTCCAGAGGCCTCCGAAGCATTATTTATCCCATTAATTTTATTAGTTGTTAACCTCAATAATCTCTCAATACTCCATCCTGATCTTGTTAGAAGTAATATAATTTCAGGCTGGATGGGGCTCAATACGTTTCTTACATAATTGGATCCCTGGAGAGGTAAATAAGTAATAGTTGGTTTTTCACTATAAGATCCATCACCTCGAATACCAAAATTATTATCAGCCCCATCAAAAATATTAGCTATTAAATTGCCACTCCGCTTCCATTCAAGAGAAGTTGATACACTGTTTACCTCTAAAATTGCAATACTGTCGGCATACCTTCTTCTGACTAAATTCAGTAACATTTCCTCATCATTGGTATTTGCCAAGACTTTGTTGTAATCATTCCTACCATTCTCCATAAAATCTGGACCAAGCTGCGAACATCCAGATAAGAGCAACATCGTCACGCAGAGGGCTATGACAATGTAGAAACGAAATACTATTATTTTAAGAAATGAGTACACATGGAACATTATAGATGACAGTAAATGTACTTCAAGCAAGAAAGTTAATTAACATAGATAATAATGTTGATTTTTGGTGCATAAGCTTATCCTATGCACTATATATGTGAGTTTATTTAATACCTAGTAATAAGAATGATGTTAAGTCTTTAACTAGGCTTATGTATTCCATATCTATTCCAAGAAGCTTAGTTTTATGAGTATGCTCTCCATACTCAATATCATGTTCAATAATATTTTTTTCTTCAATGCCTTCACAACTGAAGATTACATCTGTAGTCATCTCATCGCGGTAATCACGATTTGGCTGATTCGAATAGAATGCTAGCTGCTCAAAAGATTTATGACTTAAAGAATTTTGAGGGTTATTAAATTCTGCCAGGCAATTTACAGAGAATAATATTAGTTGTATTGCTATAAAGTATTTCAATTTAATATCCTAATAAGGGTTGACCATCAAATGGGTGGACACACTTTATTACTAGCAATAACTATGCCAATATCGATAGTGATAATTTGTATTTAAATAAATTTAATAGGTTATTATCTAGATATATTTTTTAATTTAATTTTTTGGAGTTTTAAGATGTCTTTATCAATGTACGAAGTCTCTGTTCCTTTATTTATTCATAATTTTAATATTCTTTCTCGAATTCTATTAAAAGCAGAAAAAGATGCAGAAAAAAGAAAAATTGATAAAGCAGTATTTATTAATGCGAGGTTAGCTCCAGATATGTTTCCGCTAACAAAGCAAATTCAAATCGGAACTGATATGGTTAGACTGGGTATTGGAAGATTAGCAGGTATAAAAGCACCATCATTTAAAGACAATGAAGTTACATTTTCTGATCTACAAAAAAGAATTCAAAAAACAATTATCTTTTTAAATAAAATTAAATCAAAACAAATGGAAGGGTCTGAGTTAAAAAAAATTGAATTCTCAATAAGAAGAAGAGATTTTAAATTCAAAAATGGACACTTGTATTTAAGTAATTGGATCATTCCTCATTTCTTTTTTCATATGACGACCACTTATGACATTTTAAGGGCTAATGGGGTAAATTTAGGTAAGTCAGATTTTGTTAAAATGTAGGAGTTAGAACTTAAACATTAGTTTTATTTAGACCTCATTTTCCTTAACTCCCATATGGCCCAACCAAGTAAAATGTTGGTTATAAAGCTTGAGCCCAGCAGACTAGTTCCCAGAAGTGTTCCTATCCCTATGTATAACCATTCCATATAATTCTCCATTGCTTAAGTGTAATTAGATCTAATATTATATAAAAATTTAGAATTTAATATTACTAAAAAGACCTAAAGCTATTCTGCCTAGTTTAAAATAGAGTGTTATCAAACAATTAAGCTAATCTATGAAAATTCTTGTTACAGGCGGTTGTGGTTATAAAGGTCATGTTCTTATACCTAAATTATTGAGTAAGGACTACGATGTAGTCGTATTTGATATTCAATGGTTTGGTAATTATTTAACTCCACATAAGAATCTGTCTGTCATTAAAGGTGATGTTCGGGATGTTGAATCAATTCCTTTAGATGGAGTTGATTGCATAATTCATTTATCCTCAATTGCTAATGATCCATGTAGTGATTTAGATCCTAAATTAACATGGGAGATAAGTGCATTAGCTACTATGCAACTAGCAGATAAAGCAAAAAGAGAGGGAGTTAAGCGTTTTATCTATGCATCATCAGGCAGCGTCTATGGGGTTAAGGAAGAGCTTCAGGTAACTGAAGCTCTGAAATTAGAGCCTATATCAGAATATAATAAAACTAAGATGGTTGGCGAACGTGTCTTGCTTAGTTATGAGAATGATATGGTTGTTCAAATTGTTCGTCCAGCTACTGTTTGTGGATATTCTCCACGTATGAGACTAGATGTGTCTGTAAATCTGTTAACAATGCAGGCTTTAACCAACGGTAAAATTACAGTCTTTGGAGGAGATCAAATAAGACCAAATATACATATTGATGATATTACCGATTTATATTTACACCTAATTGACCACCCAGAAATAACGGGGATTTATAATGCAGGCTTTGAAAATATTTCAATTAAGGATATTGCCGCTTTAATCTCAAAAAAAATTCCTGCAGAGATTCTAGTTACTCCATCAAACGACCCAAGGTCATACCGCATTAATTCTGATAAAATACTTGCAACAGGTTTCCGGCCAAAAAAGACAGTTGATGATGCTATAAAAGAAATAATTCAAAAATATAAAAATAATGAATTAAAAGATGAGAATCGTTTTTACAACTTAAAATGGATGCAACAAACTGTTTTAACAAATAAATAATGAAAACAAACCCTAATATTAAAGATTTTTTTGAAGGTTATTCAAAAAAACTACAGGAAGTTCTTCAAGAGTCAGATTGGTCGCCTATCGAGCAGTTAGCAAATGATATGCAAAAATGCTGGAACGAGGGCCGCCATATATTCTTATGCGGTAATGGTGGAAGCGCTGGTAATGCAATTCATCTTGCTAATGACTTCATATATGGAATAGCTAAGAAAACCGGTGGTGGCATTAAAGCAATTTCACTGTCTGATAACTCTGCAGTCATAACATGTCTGGCAAATGATATAGGCTATGATTATATTTACTCAGAACAATTAGCCGTTCAAGCAGAGAAGGGCGACTTATTAATTGTTCTAAGCGGAAGTGGTAATTCACTTAATATTTTACATGCCGTTGAACAAGCTAAAAAGATGCAGGTAAAATCATTTGCTGTACTAGGCTATAGTGGGGGAAAATGTAAAGAGATTGTTGATGTACCTATTCACTTTCCAGTAAATGATATGCAAATTGCAGAAGATCTTCAAATAATTGTTGGCCACATGCTTATGCAATGGCTATATAAAAATCGTCCTAAAAGATAATATGCCAAAGAAAAACACAGTTTTAGTTTCAGGAGTCTTCAATATTCTTCATCCTGGACATATGCGATTTTTAAGGTTTGCGAGACATTATGGCGACAATCTTATAGTGGCTGTAGAAGGGGATAAAAAAGCTGGAGAGAATGCCCACATTCCTGAAAATCTTCGATTAGAGGCATTAGAAAGCCATAATTTAGTGACTGAAGCGTTTATCTCCGACGAGCCAATTTCTGAGATTATTAATCGTATTAAGCCTGAAATTGTGGTTAAAGGAAAAGAATATGAGTTACTTGAAAATCCTGAATCTAAAGCTGTCCTGTCATATGGCGGTCGATTAATTTTTAGCTCTGGAGACACTTTTTTTTCATCAGGAGATTTAATTAAAAAAGATTTTAAGGAAATTGATTCCCATTCTATTTCATTGCCTACCGACTATCTTAAACAACATAATCTAACTAAAGAAAAACTTATAAGGCGGTTAGAAACATTCAAAGATCTAAAAATTTCTGTAATAGGCGATTTAATTATTGATGAATACATCACCTGTCATGCGTTGGGAATGTCTCATGAAGACCCGTCAATTGTAGTAACTCCTACAGATTCGCAAAAATTTATTGGTGGTGCTGGAATTGTTGCATCTCATGCTTCAAGTTTAGGAGCATCAGTTGATTTTATTTCGGTAACAGGCAATGACGCATCAAGAAAGTATGCAATAGATAGCCTTTCTAAAAATAGGGTGAATGCACATTTACTCATCGATGAAGGTCGTCCGACTACTTTGAAACAACGTTTTAGAAGTAAGAATAAAAGTTTATTGAGAGTGAGTCACCTTTATCAAGGGGCAATCTCAATAGGACATCAAAATAAAATGCTTGAATTAATTAAAGAAAATATTAAAGATACAAATTTACTGGTGTTCTCAGATTTTAATTATGGTTGCCTGCCTCAATCCTTAGTAGGCGATATTATGAACATTACTAAAAATCATAAAATATTTGTTGCTGCTGACAGTCAGTCATCTTCTCAGGTTGGTGATATTAGTCGTTTTAAAAATATGGATCTTCTCACTCCAACAGAGCGAGAAGCTAGAATTAGTACGCGTAATCATGAGGATGGGCTTGTGGTTTTAACAGAAAAGTTAAGGCAAGATTCATTAGCAAAGAATATATTACTTAAACTAGGCGAGGAAGGTTTATTAGTTTATTCAAGGGAAAATAAAGGCGATAGGTCTACAGATAGAATAACAAATCTCAATAATGTGGTTAAGGATGAAGCAGGGGCAGGTGATTCGCTGCTAATTACTGGTGCGATGGCAATGGCATCTGGAGCAGATATATGGGAGGCTGCATGCCTTGGTTCATTAGCTGCAGCATTACAAGTTGGCCGAATTGGAAATACGCCGCTTAAGATAGATGAATTTCTTCAAGTCCTAAAGTAAATATTTTATTAAAGTATTAATTTTTTTTTCACGTAACCTAAAAAATATTAAAATGAGAACAATACTTTTAGCAGCGGGATTCGGCAAGCGCTTAATGCCTTTAACTAAAGATATTCCGAAGTGCCTGGTTCCAATAAACGGAGTGCCACTTCTAGAAATTTGGCTAACTCGATTAATCAAATTTAATTTAGGACCATTTCTTATCAACACTCATTACATGTCAGGCCAGGTTGAGTCATATATCAATGGTAGTCAGTATAGTAAAAAAATAACAATAGCTACTGAGCCAGTGCTTATGGGAACAGCTGGAACACTAGTTAAAAATTTAAATTTTTTTCAAGGTAAAGATGGCTTATTAATTCATTCTGATAATTATTGTATGGCTGATTTTAATGCTTTTACTGAGGCGCATCAAAATAGACCAAAAGAATGTTTGTTAACAATGATGACTTTTCGAACTAATAACCCATCATCATGTGGAATTGTTGAATTAAATCAACAAGGTATAGTAACTGGCTTTTACGAAAAAGTAACTAATCCACCAGGGAACTTAGCGAATGGAGCAATATATATATTGTCGGCTGAATTATTAGAGATGATAAAAAAAGAGCTATATAGTGCAAAAGATTTCAGTACAGAAATACTAAGTCACTTAATTGGTCGCATTTATACTTATGAAACACAAGAGATTTTTATTGATATTGGAACCCCAGAAGCATATAAACAAGCCAATTCATAATATATAAATTAATTTAATCTCTATAAATTTTATTCAAAATGTTCCATAACTATCAATGGACGAAAAACTCGACCATTTTCAAGATCATCAAGAGCTTGATTAATTTGTTCTAGTTTATATTTTTTAGTAAGGAGAGCTCCTAGAGGGGTATCTGATTTATGGAACAAGTCATACATTATAGGTATGTCTTTATCTGGCATGGTTGAACCGCCCCAACTACCTTCAATAGACTTTCCAGAAATAAGTTCATGCGGGGCTATTTTTAGCATTTCACCATCAGGAGGGTGAGAAGCAAAAAGAAGTTTACCGTGATTTTTTTGAATTAACGAAAAGCCTAGTTCAATAGTTTTTACATGACCTCCAGACTCAATACATCTATCCGCACCACCATCTGTTAATTCATGTATATCTCTATGGATATTATTGTTTGTTGCATTGAAAGTATGTGTTGCACCTAATTCTTTGGCTAATGTTAATTTTTCATCAGATATATCAACGGCAATAATCATCTTAATATTCAGTGCTTTTAGGGCCATAAGAGCAGAAAGACCAATCCCTCCCAAGCCAAGAACAATAATTGATAGATCAGAAGATGGTTTTAGTTCATTTAAGACCATACCTGCTCCTGTCGGGAGGGCACAGCCAAAAAGAACGGCTATATCAAAAGGCAGAGATGTTGGTTTTCTTACAAGTCGATTTTCAGAAATAATAGAATAATTGGAAAAAGTGGTGACACAACCTGAATTTATAATTTGATTATCATATTTGTACTTAGCTCCAGGAGCCTCCATACCATCTCCTTTGACCCAACCTACAATTACTTCATCGCCAACCTCGATTTTCTTGACACCTTGACCGATTGCTTGAACAATACCTGAACCTTCATGGCCAAGCAGATGAGGTAGCCAATTATCAGAACCTCTTTTACCCTTAACCTCCATAAGTTGGCTACGGCACACACCACTATATAAAATCTTAATTAGAACTTGGCCTGGAAGAAGTGGAGCTGTATCAATTGATTTTAGTAATAGCGGTTTTCCGAGCTCTTCTAAAACTGCAGCATTAATCTTCATTATTTATTTATCATTTTTATTGTTTATAAAACTATCTATATATGATTTTAGTCCATCTTCTAAACTTGTCATTTTAAAATTAGTAAGATTATTTAATAAATATTGTGTATCAAATTTTACCTTAAAAGGTCTCTCTTCATAAGGCCCCATTTGAATCTTAATATTAGATTTTAGTCCTAGAATTGAAAAAATATTTTCAGATATAGTAAAAATACTATAACTATCTCCTGTTGCAACATTAAAAACTCCAGCCGTATTATTCCTGATTATCTGTTCAGTTATTCGAGCCACATCATTGGCTGTAATATAATCTCTTTCGATATTAGGGTTACAAAATAGGTAAATACTACCCTCGCTAATAGCAGATGCTACCAATCGATGAAGTGTACTTCCTTTGCTATCACCCTGCCCATAGGATCCTGAAAGCCTGAGTATTGCTAGATCAAATCCTTTTAATTTAGATTCTTTTTTTAAAATATCTTCACTAATTAATTTTGATTTAGAATAAAAACAATGAGGCTCAGTCTTATTTAACTCACTAATTGGTAGTGTTGAATTTATTCCATACACATCTACGGTGCTTAAAAATATAACTTTTTTAGTGTCATTAGGAAGGCCTTCTAAAATATTTTTTATGATTTGAATATTTTTTTCGTATGCAGCCTTAGTGTTATAAATATATTCATCAGCTAATCTAGTTATAGCAGCAGGGATTATAAATATAGAGGACGGTGGAATACGTTTAAGTAAAGAAGAAACTGATTTTTTATCTAATAAGTCGCACATATTTCTATCAATGAGATCAACTTTATATGAATTATTTATTAAATATGAAGTTATATTTTTACTAAGAAAACCTGCACCTAGAACTACAATTGATTGTGTATTTTTATTTGGATTCATCTTTAATTGTATAAAATTATAAATAGCTCAAAATAATGTTCAATTAAATAGTTCTGACGGGAATATTACCAATTGTTTCTTTTATTTCATGTTTTAGGTCTTTATCTAACATTTTTGCGTCATTTTTTGGGAGTAAATAGCCGCACCTATTACATCCACCTACAGTCCCTTCTTCTCTAATCGTATCCTTAAATTCTCTAAATACAGAACTAGATATAATATCAGTTAATTTTTTTTCTTTAACATTCCCCATTTTTATAGCCATGCAAGGGAAAAGATTTCCATCAACATTAATATGAACACTCTCCCATGGCGCCTTACACTGCTTGAAATCAGCAGCATTATGATCACCATTATTAATAAATCCTAAATCAAGATTATTCAGAGGTTTGGGACTATTAAGCTCAATAACTTTAGGGTGTAAAAAACATTTTTTATTCATTGCAATGTTATATTCCCTAACCTTTTCTAGCTCATTTAATATGATTGGAAGTTTTTTATACACATAAGCCTTTGACTCATACATCATATTTTCTATTGGTATCATATGGTCAGCGTATTGAATTGGTGAACCCTTTAGCAGCATGAAACTGTGAGTATCACATTTAAGTTTTTCAATACAATATTTATGAATATCAAATAAATCACTAGCATTTTCATCTAGAACAACTGTTTTTGAATCTAGTACTGTACTTGATTGATATTCATCTCTTTTTTTACTAAAGCGACGCATTAATTTTTCTGCCTTGAGCCATTGATCTGGAACAACATCTCTAACAATGTTTCCAATATCATCAACCGATATTGATAGTACTTTAAAATTTGGTGTTGATAATAGCAATTCAATTATTTCTTCTGTGAGTAAAAGCCCATTTGAAATAATATTGCATGTATGTTTTTTAGTGACAGCCTTAAAAACCTCTTCAAAGCCTTTAAATAAGAAAGGTTCTCCACCTGTTAAAGTTACATGTGCATATTCAGGAAGCTGATCAATAAGTTCTAACCATTGTTCAGTTGTAAGACTTCCTTCTATACGATCTTTTTCCTGAAAGCAAAATGAACATTTTAGATTACATCTATTTGTTAGAACAAAAACATATCTGTGAGGCAGCATAGAAGGGTCATCATATATTTTTTTAGAATAATCTATGCGTGCTTGATGATAGTCTGTATTTTTTATATTAGCCATATTTTTTCTAAAATTTATCTATTGCTCAAAGCTTAAAAAATATTTGTTAAGGTATAAATTCGCCTTGGTTGATAATTTAATATCTTCTTTAATAATGGTTTTGTACTATCTAGTGCAGTTATTAAAACAATAGAATCTGTAATATCACCACTCGAAAATTTTTCAATTTTAGGAGAAATATATGGCAAATATTTACCTACTCTATTATCATTATCGTCGTAAATTTTTGAAATCCAATCTAAATTAGATTCCATGTGATAACCAATTATAGGAAGCATTTGAGCGGCCCCGAAACCAATAACTTCTTCATCAAATGCTTGCATTTGATTTAAAGATTCCTGGAGTTGTTTTTTATATATGTTGTAGTTATCGGTGATTTGCTTTTCTTGGAAAATATTAAAACTATTGTTAGGCACTTTTTCTTTATTGATTTTACTAGTTTTTTTAAACCAATATAATGAGGTACCTCCCCAAAGAGAATAATTGTACTTGCTTCCCATAAACTCACAACCAATACGCTCTATAAGGAATCTCATGGATGAATACGAGAAATACTGTAGATGTTGATGAAAAATCTGATCATACCTTCTTTGATTGATTGTAGATTCAAGACTAGGTACTTCAATAAAAAATAAGCAATCATCAGCTGCTAAATCGACTAATTTAAAAAACTCCTCGTATATACCATCAACGTGCTCAAATGTATGAGATGAAATAATTAGGTCTGGCTTTACATTAAGGTCTGTATCATCCAATTCATTAATAAATTTTCCTTTTATAGATATTTTATTATCAATTATGAAGTCTTTATCTTTCCAGACAGGGTCTATTCCAATCAGATTTTTTGCTTTGCTTGATAATTTCTTTATTAGATATGCATCGTTACATCCTATTTCTAGAATCTGATTAAACTCCTTGTTTTTAACTACACTCTCTATTGTATTAAAAAAAAAGTCATTCCCACTTATGGATATATTACTTCCAGATGTTCTATGGCTATAGCTATCATCGTAAATAAGATCTGCATCTATTACATTTTTTAATTGGCCGTGACCACAATTCTTACAATAGTTAAAACCTTGGTCATACAAATTATTTTCTAGGTCTTTTTTTTCAAGATACAGTCCAGTTAATGGCATTTTTGGCATCTTGATTAATTCCACTAATTCATTATTCGAACAAATATTGCAAGTAGTTCTAACTCCCATTACATTACCTCCATATCTACCCAGGAATAATCTCCTGAATACGAAAAATCAAATAACAATTTTTTCCATTCATTGACTGAAAAATAAGATTCAGCTGAGATGTTCCATGAGCGATATTTATCTAAATCTCTTACACTTCTACTTCCAGAAATACTTATATATGAATGTAACTTTTTAACTCTTTCAATTTCTTGTATTGCTTTTTCTAATAAGTGTTCAGGAACCTCATTTAATGTATTAAGACATATAACTAAATCAAAATTTCGATCCTCGTAAGGAAGTTGATCTACAGAACCAGTACGTATAAATCTTTTTACCTTTGGATGAGCGTTTTTAACGGCATATTTTGATATATCAATACCTGATAAAGTAACGCCTGGAACTAATTTTTTCAGCTCATACAGAAGAAATCCTTTAGCACATCCAATTTCCAGAATCTTAGAATTTTTAGTAATTTTATAATGCTTAATAATATCTCTAGCAACCCCCTTAAAAAATTTTGAATCATAGTAATATCCGCCATAACCTTCACTTCTTTTTCCATCAAAATAACTTTTACCAAATCTTTCAAAATTTTTAAGTATGTGTTGATTCAAAAGGTTTCCTGCTAAAATAGTTCCCGATTCGTCATGTGAATTTAATATCAAATCTTCATCCATATCCTGAATTAAATTAACTTTTTTCGGCGTACGTACACCAACTTTTTTTTCATGTGGGTATGTCTTTGTTAAATTAATTTCTTTACCAGGCAATTTAATATGTTTACCACTCCTTGTGGTTGATAACGAATTGTACAGCGACCTATCAAGATATGGATACATATCATCAAGTGCTAATGGAGAAAATATACCATTTTCATCAGAGCTAAAACCTTGTCTAGGGACAATTTCTTGTTTCTCACTTATTAAAACTTCACAAATAGTAGGTATTTTTTCTGAGGTAATTTCTTTTAATTTACTATGTAACCCTGATTGAGAAGTCAGTAACTTATATTTTAAGTTAAATGCTTTTGAAATATTTTTTATATTAAGTAAATGTAAGCCAGTATTTGGTGTAGAGCCATAAAAGCGCTTATCTAGAAATTCATTTTGTGTTGATTTAATTGAGGTATATCCATTGTTATTAAATACAAAAATAGTAATAGGCATTTTTATATTTGAGATTAATTGTAATTCTTGAACATTAAATGGAAGACTTCCATCACCTATAAAACATATGATTTTCTTTTTTTTGTCCGCATAATGTACGCCAATAGATTCAGGTATTCCAGAACCCATTGAACATAAACTAGTTGATAATATAACTTTTTGATTTTTTTTAATTCTTAATGACTGGAACGAGGAGTAAACAATTGTTCCTCCACCATCAATCACATAAGAATATGACTTGTCTAACATTTTACTTAGTACATGTTGAAAATAATATGAATTTATCTTGTCTGTATTTTTTTGGTAGTTTAGAGCTATAAGATTTTGTTCTCGGTATTTACTTGTATATTGGAACCACTCTTTATTAGTATTTTGATAGTTAAATTTAGTTTTATCTAAGTAAGTAAAAAGTTTATTAATATCGCAATTTATACTTTTCGTTAAATTTAATGGTGAATTATCGGTTTCATTCTTATCTATATCTATCATTATAATTCGTGCATTTGGTGCAAAGCTGGTTGGCCTGACTGTTACAATACTGGAGTTTAGATGACTGCCAATTGCAATAATTAAGTCAGAATTATGCAATCCCAGATTAGCTCCTCTATGCCCAGCTATTCCTGGGCATCCAAGATTTAATTTATCTTCAGAATCAAAAGTATCAAAATTTGACCATGTCACTACATATGGAATTTTAGTATTTTTAATAAATTTCTTAACTAACGATTCGGCATTAGATAGACGAATTCCATATCCAGCTACAATTATTGGTTTCTTTGATTCTAAAAGAGACTGTTTTAGGTTTTTAGAAATTTCATTTAATAATCTATTGCTTACGGTTGGATATTTTTCAATTTCTTCTTTACTTGGGTAAAATGATATTTGATCCTTTGCCTTAATAAATGACCATCCAATATCAACTGGTATATCCAGCCAAACCGGACCTGGCCTTCCATTACTGACAAAATAAATCGCTTTTTGAAGTTCGTACTTAACATCAGTAAGAGAGTAAATAGTTTTTGCATATTTTGTGACTGACTTAACCATTGGCACTATATCAATTTCCTGGGTCCCAACCTGCCTTAAATTCCTGCCATTTATTGTTTGATTTGTTCTTGCTTGTCCTGAGATAAAAATACAAGGAATAGAATCAAGCCATGCAGCTGTAAGTCCTGTCAATGCATTCGTTGCTCCAGGACCAGTTGTAAATATTCCTACCCCGAGTTTATTTTTGTGCCTGCTATATGAATTAACAGCAAATGATGCAGATTGTTCATGATTAAAATAAACTGCTTCAGTTTTTGGATTTTTCTCAACTGAATCAAATAGGTGAACAGCTGCACCCCCTGTCACACCAAAAAATTTTTCACAACCATTCTTTTGCAAAAAATCGATTATAAAATCGGAACATTTAATAGCCATAATTAATTGTCATCAACTTTTTGAAAGTAATGGCGAGCTTGACCACCTTCAACTGGAATAACAGAACCTATACAAAATGATGCTTTTTCAGAACAAAGTAAAACTACAATAGGACTTATCTCATCTGGCTGCCCAAACCTTCCTAAAACCGTCCTTTCATCGAGATATTTTTTTGCATGCTCTGAATTAGCGTTGCTTGATGTCCAGTGACCGTCCTCAGTTATTACAACACCAGGTAATACTGCACTCATAACAATCCCTGTTTTCTCAAGCGCTAAAACTCTAGCCATTGACCTTGAATAGGCAGTGTAAGCTGCTTTTAGAGAAGAATAAGGAACAGGCCCGCTATTTTCCATCGACGCCCCTGCTGTAATATTAACTATTCTCCCCCATTTATTTTTCTTCATAACAGGAATAACTTTATTATTTATTTCTATTGCCACCCCCATAATTAATTTAAATAAATCATACCAATCATCTAAAGGACATAATGGATCTAGAATACCTAATGTAGCACCAACGTTGTTTACAACAATGTCTATCGATCCAAATTGATTCATAACTAAATCAACTAGCTCTGTTGGTGAGTTATCTTTAGTCAATTCACATTTAAAACCTACGCACTTGTTATTGATCTTCTTTAGATCAGCTAAAGCATCATTAAGTTTTTCATCACTCCGGCTAGTGATAATTACTGTTGCACCTTCTAATGCAAGATCAGTTGCAATAGCTTTGCCAATTCCAGATGCACCTCCAGTTACTAAAGCAATTTTATTTTTAATTCCTAAATCCATTTTTATTTACCTTTTACTTTATTGAAGTGTGATGTGATGTCTGAGAAGGATTTTAATATCACTGAGCAGTCTGCATCATAAGTAATGTATGTAGCACCATTATCTATTAAGAATTCTAGGTCCCTTTTGTTTGTAGCAATCGAGCCTAAAATAAAACCTGAACCCAATATTTTATCTGCGATCAGTTTAAATGCTTTGATAAATTTAGGACTTTTAAAATTACCAGGGATACCAATTGAAATTGATAAATCATACATCCCAATAAAAAATATATCAGACCTTTTATTCTCTAATATTTTATCTATATTTTCTAGAACATTTACTCCTTCAAGTTGGGGAATAATTAATAAATCGTTATTATAGCTGGCAATAAAATTATCCATATCAGCAGAAAAATATTTTGCAGATGACGTAAAAGGTGAGAGTCCTTTTTTTCCTTCTGGAGGGTATAGGGAGTATTCCTGAATCCTATCGATATCACTAAGAGAATATACGTTAGGAATTTGAATTCCATCAATATTAATTTCTGTTGCTTTTTGAATCTCTGATTTATTGATAGATGAGACTCTAAGAATTGCTGAAGTATTATTTTTATGTGCAACCATAGTCATAAGTTGAGCTTTTTCTAAAGATATTGGGGAATGTTCATTATCAATCACAATGAAATCAATATCAGAGCTTGAAATAATATCAATCATTTCGACGGAAGGCACAGTAATCCAGGTACCTATACAAGATTGTGTTTTATTTAGTTTTTGTTTTAGTTGTTTTTTCATTATTTTTTATCCAGTTAGCAGCTTCTACAATTTTATCTTCTTGTCCACCAATAACTTTTTGTTTTCCTAAGTAAGCATATATCTTTCTTGAGTCAACATCGTATACCTTTGCAACTTTTTCGATATGTTTATTAAACCCAGAAAAAATTCCTGTAAGACCACTAATTACCGCACTTGAAGTTATTGTGGGCGATTGTTCGATAAATTTATTCATTGCAAGTTCTGATGCATCAAGTGCAGAATATAAATCAATGCCTGTTTGGTATTTCATTCTTTGTAAAACAGCAACAAGAACTTCTAGTTGAGCATTACCTGATCCAGCACCAAAACCCTTGATAGAGGAATCAACAACTGTAGCTCCATTTTCAATTGCAGTTATTGAATTGGCAATTGCTAAGCCTAAATTATTATGAGCATGGAAACCAACATTAATTGATAAATTTTTGACTAGGTATGAAATTCTGCTCTTCACATCTTCGGTAATATAATTGCCAGCAGAGTCAAAAATACTAACCCCAGACGCACCATATTCTTGGAATATTTTTGCTTGCTTGAGTAATTCTTTTTTATCAACCATGTGACTCATCATTAGAGCACCATAAACTGTAACGCCATTCTTTTTTGAAAACTCTATAAAATTTTTGGAGATATTTGCTTCGGTACAATGCGTTCCGACACGAACGATATCTACTCCAATATCTATTGCTTTAGTTAAATCATCTTTTATGGTTGCAAAGCCTGGCATGACATGAACAGCCAACTTTGTCTTTTTTAAAATCTTTCTGGCAATCGTAAGCATTTTTTTATCAGTACACTTAGAAAAACCAACTTGAAGAGAGCTTGCACCTAGACCATTCCCATGCCCAACCTCAACGACAGGGATACCTGCTTTTTCAGCTATTTTGCAGTATTTTTCAATGGAGTCAGCGCCTAGTTGATGACTTATGGCATGGTTGCCGTCTCTTAGGGTAGTGTCATGTATGATTATTTTTTTCATATTTTATTATGTGCAATATGCTCCGCTACCTTAATTGCTGCAGCATTGATAATATCAAGATTACCAGAGAATTTGGGCAAATAATCTCCATTGCCGATAACTTTTATCATTATAACTAATCTTTTTTCAATAATTTTAGGGTCTAAAGCTAAGTCATATCCGGTTATATATTCTTTTACCCGGTTGATAGTTGTATGTAAATTTTTTGTAAGAGAGCTTAAGTTAATATTATTGTCTTTTAATAAAAAAGATAATGTAGTTTGCATGTATATAGGAGGTTCAGCAGGGTTCAGTATTAAGATGACTTTATTTGCTTTATTTCCCGAAAATTCTTTGATTGCTGATGCTGTATTTGTAACATATTCATCAATATTAATTCTAGTTGCTGGACCTGCACTGATTGATGCAATAGATGAAACTAGTTCAATATACTGGACACGATTACCAAGTATTTTTTTTACTGTATGAATTAATGGTATAGATGATTGCCCGCCACAACTTACCATATTGATATTTTTATTAACTAAAGCATCATCTAAATTTATGGTTGGAATTATTGGACAACCAATCTTTGAGGGGGTCATATCAATTACATTAATATTAGTTTTTTTTAAAATTTCCCAATGAGTTAAATGATCTTTTGCAGAGGTAGCATCAAAGACAAGATCAATATTTTCCTTTTTATTTATAATTGCATCTATTCCTTTATTAGATACATTGAAACCCTTTTTTCTTGCAAATACCAAACCCTCAGACTTAAGGTTTCTCCCAGCTACTAATTCACAGGATAGAACTTTAGATTTTCTTATCTTACATAGAAGATCAATCCCTATCTTCCCTGATCCTAATATTGCTACATTTAACATTCTAGTCATTAGAATGGTCCTTCAAACCATTCACCGGGAATATCATGGGGCATGGGCTCTATTAAATCTTTTCTTACTTGGCTAGTATCTCTTTCCATCATGTTCATTATTTTTTCTACAATATCAGCTGCTCTAATATAAAATCCTTTAGTGAGGGAATAGCTAGTTGGCTCTGGGACATCCGGCATCGCTAATCTTGCAGGAGCTGATTTAAGCATCTTAAATTTTTCCATAGATACCCGAGCAATAATTTCACCTGCGACTGAACCAGTAGAGAATCCAGAGTCGAGCGTTAATAATCGACCAGTTTTTGATACTGAATCCATTACAGCTTCCCAATCTAGAGGTTTAATAGTTCTCAAATCAATTACTTCACAGGAAATTCCTTGCTTCTCTAAGTAATTTGAAGCATGTATAGCTTCTATAGACATATATGACATCGTAACTATAGTTATATCTTTTCCTGATTTAACAATTTTTGCCTTGCCTAGTGGTACCCTAATATCACCATCTGGTACCTCTCCAATACTATTATGTAACCAGCGATGCTCCAAAAATATTACTGGATTAGGATCAAAAATAGAAGCCAATAGCATCCCTTTTGCATCTTCGGGAGTTGTTGGCATAACAACCTTCAGCCCAGGAATATGAGAAAACCATGCCTGGAGGTTCTGCGAATGTGTAGGCCCTTGGCCCCAACCTCGGCCAATAATTAACCGAATTGTAATGGGCACACAATTTTGACTGCCAAACATGTAATGCCATTTAGCGGCACCATTAACCAGTTGGTCCATTGCTAAGAGGAAAAAATCAATACGTTGGTGTGTCATAACTGATTTTATGCCATTGAGTGCAGCCCCAATTGCCACGCCTGTCATAGCATTCTCTGAAGTTGGCATATCGAAAACACGTTCTGGACCAAATTGCTTCTCTAGGTTTATAGTTGTACCAAATACAGCTTTAGGATCTGTTACTCCTAAACCATAACAAATTACAGAAGAGTCTAGTTGCATGGCTTCATGTAAAGCTTTATTTATAGCCTCAACATAAGTCATTTGACTCATTTTGACGTCTCCTCTGTTGCATAAACTCCCTCGTAAGCTTCTGATTGATCAGGAAATGGTGATTTTTCTGCAAATTCAAATGCCGCGGCTACCTCTGAGTTAATCTGCTCCTTGATTGAGAAGAGTTTTGTAGTTGTGTCGGATCCATTTTTAGTTAGGCTACTTTCCAATAGCTTTAAGGGATCTTTCGCTTGCCATTCTAAAAATTCATCTTGGCTTCGGTAACCTATATCATTATCAAAATTGTGCCCACAATGTTCTCGCCAGCGATAAGTAGAAAATTCAAGGAAATGAGGCCCATTACCAGATCGAACATTACTCACAGCTTTTTTCATTAATTGTTGATTGGCTAAAATATCGTTATCATCACCAAAACTCATATCGATTCCCATAGCTCCAACCATTTTTGCAATACTTCTACCTTTTGGTTGCCTGACCGAAAGATCGCTATAAACCGAATATAAATTATTTTCACAAATAAAAAGAACAGGTAACTTTTTCACAGCTGCAAAATTAACAGACTCATAAAAGACACCTTCTTCAATAGCACCATCACCTAAAAATATACAGCTAACTTGATCAGTACCTTTTATTTTTGAAGAGAGCCCTAAGCCTACCCCTACAGGTATGCTATTGCCAACAATTGCTGAGGTACCCATAAAATTTACATTACGATCTATTAAGTGCATAGAGCCTCCCTTACCTCTTGAGCACCCAGTAGATTTACCATAAATTTCAGCAATCATAGCATTCAGATCTCCTCCCTTAGCTAAATAATGTGCGTGACCTCGGTGAGTGCTTACAGTAAAATCACCCTTAGTAATTGTTAACGCAAACACTGAAGGAATAGCTTCTTGACCGGTCGATAAATGAACCGGGCAACGCATTTTTCCTTCAGAGTATCGACGAGAAATTTCTTCTTCAACCTTTCGTATCCTATACATATGATAGAAGAGGTCTAGAGAATTTTTATTAGAGCTATTATTTACGGGGTGAACCAAAAGTAATCTCCATTATAATTTACCTCTTTAAAAAATTTGATCCATTCATCAACTGACATGATGGTTTTAGCAGTTAAGTTCCAGGCATACATCCGCTCTTTTTCTTCTTCATTTCGATAGGCATCAACTGTAATAAATGATTTTCCTTTACTTACTCGCTCAATTTCTTGTAGGGCTTTTCCACATTCTTCACGATCAAGATTGTGAATAGTATTAATTGAAATTACTACATCAAAAGAATCGTCAGGAAATGGAAGTTGAATTGCATTTGCAACCTCGGTATAAGGCTTCATACTGTCTATTGCATTATCAATTGCATACTCTGAAATATCAACGCCCCTAACATTTATCCCAGGAATCAGTGATGTAAGATCATGAAGCATAAAACCTTTGGCACAACCTACGTCAAGTAATGATGAATCTTTGGTTAAATTCCAATACTCTTTAAATTTTGGTATAACCGGCTGCCAAAAACGTGGCATATAATTAAAGCCGCCATAACCATGTTTCCTATCTCCATCGAAGAATTCACGACCAAATTTCCTCGCTATAAGTCTATCGGCATCACTTTTAGACGCAAGTCTTTCCTCTAAATTACGTTTTGCTTTAGGATAATTTTCAAGTAGATCTATTTCTTTTCTCATTCTAATCCTTTGGTTTATTTAGGCTTTATGTTGATAATTATATGATTCTTTTTTAAGGGCCTCTAAATTTTCTTTTACCCAAAATATACATTCATCTAATCCTTGATCTAACTTGATTTGATCCTCCCAACTCATCTCTTTTCTTAGCTTTGTACTGTCAAGATGATATGCCAAATCTTTACCGGCACGTTCGCTAACAATCTCAACATAATCTTCGAATTTTACGTTTAATTTTACACAAATTATTTCTACTAGCTCACGAATTGAAATGACCTCATTCGTTGAAATGTGGTATGTTTCACCGGCTTTTGCTTGTTCCATAATATTCCAGGTAGCTCTGGATACATCGCTCATATGTATAAAAGAGCGAGTCGACAAACCCCCGCCATGCAACTGTATTTTTTTCCCTAATAATATAAAAAATATGGTGCGCGGAATAATTCGATATAGTTGCTGACCGGGACCATAAACGTTAGCCGCACGAGTTGTCACTACTGGGAAATTATACGTATCATAAAAGGTTCGTAGACTCATATCTGCCGCTGCTCTAGAAACGGCATAAGGGGTACTGGGATTGAATGGAAACTTTTCATCAACAAATCCTGTACATGACCCGTAGACCTCAGGTGTGGAAATATGAATGTACCTTTTTAAAAAATTACATTTTCTAAGGCTATCATGAAGGTTTGTAGTTGAGACTACGTTAGTCATAAACCAATCGGCGGGATTTAACCAGCTTTCCCCAACCATACTCTGCGCTGCAAAATTAACAATATGGGTTGGTTTTACATCATTAATAAGTGTAATAATTTCTTTTAGGTGATGATTTAGATCTAATGAATGAAATGTAAAACTATCATGATTTTCCCATTTATAAGGTAAGAAAGGATAATTCGCTTCTTTAGAGCGACTAATTCCTACAACGTTGGCTCCTTGTTTTAATGCATAGCCCACAAAAGAAGCCCCAGAAAAAGAGTTACTGCCTATAATTAAGATATTATCCATTTATAAATTTAGCGCCTTTAAAATTGTATCGGCATTATCATCTTCCCAAATTATATGCTGATTGGGGGCTGCCCATTTAAAATTATCCCCATAATCCATTAAAAAGTTGTGTTTATG